>NZ_JAAARL010000070.1:0-442 GCF_009908205.1 Pseudomonas sp. Fl5BN2
TCATAATATCGCTATTCAAAGAATATTGAATGTCCAAAACTTTAGCGGGCGTGAATAAATGCTTGCTCCCATCAATATGGGATTTAAAAATAATCCCGTCTTCTTGCAATTTGACATTATCGCTCAAACTAAAAGCTTGAAACCCTCCGCTATCGGTTAAAAAACTCCCATGAAATTGAGCGAAACGATGCAAGCCCCCTAATTGTTCAACCACTTTCTCGCCCGGTCTTAAATACATGTGATAGGTGTTGGCTAAAATGAGTTTAGCGCCTAAAATTTCTTGCATATCCATAGCGTCTAAAGATTTGATGCAGCCTTGCGTGCCTACGGGCATAAAAACAGGCGTTGCCACTTGAGAATGGGCTAAATTTAAAAGACCAGCTCGCGCGTGTTTGTCAGTCGCTTGGAGTTGAAAATCCATCGTTTAAGCCTTAATCTTGGA
>NZ_JAAARL010000071.1:0-442 GCF_009908205.1 Pseudomonas sp. Fl5BN2
GCTCTACACCGTGCTGACTGGCAAAACTGCCGTGATTCGCCGGGTGCCAGTCCTGACTGGCGATAACCGCTTCACCGCGCGACTGGCACCAGTCAATCAGGCGGTTAGCGACATCCACCGTACTGTCACCTTCCGGCACGGCGAGCGCGCCACCAGCACAGAAATCATTTTGTAAATCGACCAGTAACAGGGCGCGAGGGGGCATTACAGTCTCCTTAATCATCCGGCGTCAGTTCGCCGCGCAGGTTTTGGCTCATGGCCTTGCGAATGGTTTCAGTATCCAGTTCCTGGCTAAGCAGGTAATGCAGTTTGGTTAGCGTGGCTTCTACAGTCATATCTGCACCGCCAATTACGCCGGCATGGGCGAGGGCGTTACCGGTGGCATAACCACCCATGTTCACTTTACCGGACATACATTGTGTCAGGTTGACCACCACAATAC
>NZ_JAAARL010000072.1:0-441 GCF_009908205.1 Pseudomonas sp. Fl5BN2
ATCAAGCTCGGCTCAATCTAGAAGAAATGTTATTAGACATGGCTCATCAGTTGCAAATCAAGCCTCCACGAACCTACAAACGTGAAGCAAAAGCTAAGTGGACCGCTTTTGCTAGAAAACCGCGGCGTTGGGCTAAGGAAACACGCAAGCAGATCAAAGTACAGCTCCAGTATGTCCGACGTGATCTACGTTATATCGATGTGCTGTTGGCCCACGGTGCCTCTCTTAACGAAAGGCAAACCAAACGATTGGCTGTGATTCGTGAACTTTTTGACCAGCAAATGTTCATGTATGAAAATCGGACCCATCGGGTCCCAGGACGGATTGTTAGCTTGGCACAACCGTGGATTCGCCCGATTAACCGTGGTAAAGCCAAACAACGAACCGAATTTGGTCCCAAGATTGATGCTTCAATTGCCGATGGCATGATCGATATCGAAC
>NZ_JAAARL010000073.1:0-441 GCF_009908205.1 Pseudomonas sp. Fl5BN2
GGACAAAGAGAGAGACGGCTGGACAGGTGGGCCAGTGCACGAAATCACTCTGTCGCGTACCTGGTACGGCGAGTGGATGGGTAAGTACATCTCACTGTTCGAAGACGGCTTTATCACTCTGCCTCGGGACGCCTCCCTGGAGGATGACCACCGGGCGGTCGAGTTTATCGATGGCATACCGATGGTGCCAAAGATCGAGCGAAAGGATTTAAAGGATGCCGCACTGATACGCCACGGCGATGGTGCGGTCGCGGGGGCACTTATGAACTTCGCGGCTCTCAATCACGTAGGTGGCTACGTCTACGAATATCACCGAGTCAAGCCCGCGTCTCAGCATGACCGAGATATCAAGATCGGCGCCGGTTGGCGCTCCACAAAAGGCATTTGGTAATGGCTCAGTCCAAGATCGTCGACCAGTACGGTCGCCCCATTCAATACGAC
>NZ_JAAARL010000074.1:0-439 GCF_009908205.1 Pseudomonas sp. Fl5BN2
CATCAGAACAGATTGTTTCTGAAAAAATTCACAAAGTGAGAGTCCGAAAAAAATAAAAAAAAGTGGTCTGGAACTAAATTTTTCAAAAACTTTGAATAGGGTTTCCATTTTCTTTACCTTCAGGATTATATTAGCTATTCTGATACTTAGGCTACCAGAGCATTTGATCTTTGAGCTTGAACGTAATCACTCCACCATTGCATCAAACTCTGTCGCTCTATCAGATATTCTGCACGATTGTATGCTGCGATAATTTCATCTTTTTTCGAGTGGGCAAGCGCTGCCTCAAGAACTTCAGCTCTGAATTTACCAGACTCCTCTGCCGCTGTTCGTGCAATAGAACGCATACCGTGAGCTACAAGCTCGCCTCCGAACCCCATTCGGATGATAGCTGCGTTGGCTGTTTGTTCATGCATATGATTAAGAGGCGCTTTTATGC
>NZ_JAAARL010000075.1:0-437 GCF_009908205.1 Pseudomonas sp. Fl5BN2
GCGGTAGGCAAAGCGTCCAGACGGGCAGCCAGTTGCTGGTTACGCTGGGCCAGGGATTCGGTCTTGCCACGGGCATCTTCCAGCTGCGCCAGTTGGTCGCGCTCGGTGCCCTGCAACTGCTGGACCTGCCAGAAGCTCCAGCCACCCGCGCCGAGTCCCGCCACGCCAACCAGCAGGGCGAGCAACGCCAGGCCGGTGGCGGTACCGGAACGCCTGGATGCATCGGGTGCAACGGGAGAAGGGGTGGAAGTGGAAGTTCTTGCGTCGTCTTGGGGAGTGACTGCTTCGCTCACAGGTCCATCCTTTGGTCAAGAAAGTTCTAGGCGGCGCTCGTCAGGGCCGCCAGCAAGGCCGGCGCGCTCGCGCCCCGGCAATCAATCACCCGTTGCGCACCCAGTTCGCGCGCCATCTTGGCGACCCGCGGGCTGGGTACGAAC
>NZ_JAAARL010000076.1:0-435 GCF_009908205.1 Pseudomonas sp. Fl5BN2
TTATAATCCGTGATGGTTTTAAAGATACCACCATAAAAGACATCATAATTCTTCAAGCTATCATCTACGTTGTAGATTCCGATTTAGCTAAACTTTAGGACTTTATAAGTTCGTATCCCGTATGATTATAAGGCATTATGATCATCTCCACCAATAGTGGGTAATGCTGCCAACTTACTGATTTAGTGTATGATGGTGATTTTAAGGTGCTTGCGTGGCTTCCATTTCCATCAGATGTCCTTCCTGCTCCGCTACTGAAGGCGTGGTGCGTAACGGCAAAAGCACTGCCGGACATCAGCGCTATCTCTGCTCTCATTGCCGTAAAACATGGCAACTACAGTTCACTTACACCGCCTCTCAGCCCGGTACGCACCAGAAAATCATTGATATGGCCATGAATGGCGTCGGATGTCGCGCCAGTGCACGCATTATGGG
>NZ_JAAARL010000077.1:0-433 GCF_009908205.1 Pseudomonas sp. Fl5BN2
GACGTGGTTGCCGAACTGTCACCGGCGGCGGTGCAAAAGCGCATTGACCTGGGGATCGCGGTGGAGTCGCAGCCGGCATCCGTGATGGGTAATGCCGATGCGCTGCGCGTGCTGCTAGTGAACCTTGTCGACAACGCATTGAAATACTGTCCGGCCGGCGCGCGCGTCGATGTGTCGACGGCACATACGCCAGACGGTGGCGCGCAGCTCGTGGTCGAAGACAACGGCCCTGGCATCCCGGCGGAGGAGCGTGAACGCGTGCTCGATCGCTTCTATCGCCCGGCGCAGGCGACCACCGGCGGCAGCGGCCTGGGGCTCGCCATCGTTCGCGAAATCGCGCAGGCGCATGACGACACCCTGGCTCTGGAACCTCGCGAAGGCGGCGGTTTGCGCGTGGTGCTGCGCTTTCCATTCAAGGCTAGCACGTAGAAAC
>NZ_JAAARL010000078.1:0-432 GCF_009908205.1 Pseudomonas sp. Fl5BN2
TGCGTCAACTCAGCCAGCTGCAGCACGGCCAATTGGTGCTGACTGAAAATGGCGAGCGCCATCTGTTCGGTGACAGCAACGCGACACTGATCGGCGAAGTGCACATCAGCGACCCCGGTGTCTGGGGGATGATCGCCAGCAACGGTTCCATAGGCGCCGGCGAAGCATTTATCCACGGCTACTGGAGCTCGCCCGACCTGACCAGAGTGGTCCGGGTACTGGTCAGCAACCTGAAGGTTCTGGACGCCATGGAGGGTGGACTTGCCAGCCTGGGACGCCCGTTGATACGGGGCTTGCACTGGATCAATCGCAATACCCGCAAAGGCTCGCAAAAAAACATTGCGGCTCATTACGACCTTGGCAATGAGATGTTCGAGCAGTTTCTCGACCCCACCATGATGTATTCAGCGGCGCAGTTCCTCAGCCCTGACG
>NZ_JAAARL010000079.1:0-431 GCF_009908205.1 Pseudomonas sp. Fl5BN2
GTTCAACGACCTGCTGAAAAACTATGCCGGGCGTCCAACCGCGCTGACCAAATGCCAGAACATTACAGCCGGGACGAACACCACGCTGTATCTGAAGCGCGAAGATTTGCTGCACGGCGGCGCGCATAAAACTAACCAGGTGCTGGGACAGGCGTTGCTGGCGAAGCGGATGGGTAAAACGGAAATCATCGCCGAAACCGGAGCCGGTCAGCATGGCGTGGCGTCGGCCCTTGCCAGCGCCCTGCTCGGCCTGAAATGCCGTATTTATATGGGTGCCAAAGACGTTGAACGCCAGTCGCCAAACGTTTTTCGTATGCGCTTAATGGGTGCGGAAGTGATCCCGGTACATAGCGGTTCCGCGACGCTGAAAGATGCCTGTAACGAGGCGCTGCGCGACTGGTCCGGCAGTTATGAAACCGCGCACTATATGC
>NZ_JAAARL010000007.1:0-289779 GCF_009908205.1 Pseudomonas sp. Fl5BN2
GACCGTAAGGTAAACGAGCTGGCTACCGAATTTCTTGACGACCATAGAGCGTTGGAACCACCTGATCCCATCCCGAACTCAGTAGTGAAACGATGCATCGCCGATGGTAGTGTGGGGTTTCCCCATGTGAGAGTAGGTCATCGTCAAGATTAAATTCCGAAACCCCAATTGCGAAAGCAGTTGGGGTTTTGTTTTGCCCGAGAAAAAGCTGCAGGCAGCTCTCTGTCCTTGTTGGGTCGGCCCGGCTGCCAGCATCTTGTGACAGCCGCCAGGGCTGCGCGCTGACTTTACAGATGATTCATGGTCTTGATCTGGTAGTGCGATGCGAGCCAAGGCTTGCCTGAGTTGTACACGTGCCTCATCTGGCAGTGCTCCTGGCTTGGCGTCACCAAGTAGCAACTGAACAGTTAGTTCTCAGGGGGCGACGAGTTCATGGCCTTGAAGGCAGAGTCGTCGGGTAAGCCGATATCGCTGGCATTGCTGGTTGTGGCGAGGCGCTACGGGACGGCGGCGAGGGCTCAGAAAGTCGGCGGGGTTATGACCCAAAGCACCAGCGCATCTTCCTCGCCGGGGTTGCCATACTTGTGCGGTTCCTGGCTGGAGAAGCTGAAGCTGTCGCCTTCGCTGAGTTGGAAATGGCGCTCGCCAACCCACAGTTCAAAAGTCCCCGAAAGCACGTAACCGGCTTCCTCCCCCTCGTGGCTGTAGCTCTCCTTGCTATAGGTACCCGGAGGAAATCGCGAGTGCAGGAACTCCAGTTGGCGAGTGGGCTGCGGGGTCAGCAACTGGTCGATGATGCCGTTTTCGTAGTTGACCTGCAGGCGCTGCTTTTTGCGCACCACGTAACCCTGGTCTTCAGGGGCTGTTTGGGTTTCGCTGGCGAAAAACCACTGGATGGTCACTCCCAGGCTGCGGGCGATATTGAACAGCGCGGGAATCGACGGATAGGCCAGGTTGCGTTCCAGCTGGCTGATGTAGCCCGCGGTCAATTCGCTCATCTGCGCCAGCCCGGTCAGGGTCAGGCCCCGGCGTTTGCGCAGGCCCCGAATTCGCGTGCCGAGGAACTGCGGGCCGCCGGCAGCGGACACGGCGATCTCGCTGTCGGTGTCCGGTTCCGGGCTGGCCGCGAGGTTCGCAGACAGTGTCTTGCTGCTGTTGTTCATGGCAGGCTCCGAACCATGGGAACGGGTACGTCCGAGCACCCATCCTGGAAAAAGGCCTGAAGTATAAAGCAGCCTCAAAGCTCCCAGGCGACTTTCAAACCTTCATAGATTGCCTCTTCTACAGTGCGTGGCGCCAGGCAGTCGCCGATGCGGCGAAACTCCACCAGTCCCTGCAACTGTGCGCCAAGCTCGTCGACAGATTGATGGCCCTGGCACAGCACCAGGCTGTCGACGTTTTCCAGCAGCATCGGCTCGCCGCTTGCGGTGTGTTGCAGGTACACAGTGCTGTCATCGCAGCCGTAGAGGCGGGCATAGGGAATGATCGGGATCGCCAGCTTGTGCAGTTCGCCGGCCATTTGGTCACGCACATACAGCGGCAGGCTTTCGCCGCAGTGGGTGCCGTTGACCGCCAGTTGCACTTGATGCCCGGCACGCACCAGGCGTTCGGCTATGCCCGGTCCGATCCAGTCGCAGCGCCAGTCGGCTACCACCACCGAGCGCCCTAGTTGCACTTCGTCTCGCAGCACCTGCCAGGCGTCCACCACCTGAAGTTCGCCACCACGCTCGAAAGCCGGCCAATAGGGCTGGGCGCCAGTGGCGATAATCACCAGATCGGGCTGTTCTCGTTCCACCAAGGCACGGTCGACCCGGGTATTGCGTTGCACCTCGACCCCGGCCAGCTGCATCTCCCGCTGCAGGTTGGTGCTGGCGCCGCCGAACTCGCTGCGTCGGGGCAATAGCTGCGCCAGCAACACCTGGCCGCCGAGTTGCGAGCCGGCTTCATAGAGGGTCACCGCGTGGCCCCGTTGCGCCGCCACCGCTGCGGTTTTCATCCCCGCCGGGCCGCCGCCCACCACCAGGATGCGTTTGCGCCGGGCTATCGCTTTAGGTTGGCCATATTGCAGTTCGCGGCCGGTTTCCGGGTGCTGGATACAGGAGATTGGCAAGCCCTTGTGGAAGTGGCCGATGCACGCCTGGTTGCAGGCGATACAGGCGCGTACATCCTCGACGTGGCCGCTGTCGCTTTTGTTGGGCATCTCAGGGTCGCAGATCAGTGCTCGGGTCATGCCGCAGACGTCGGCCTGGCCCCTGGCGATGATCGCCTCGGCTTCCTGGGGCTGATTGATGCGTCCGGTAACGAACAGCGGGATCGATAGCCCGGCCTTGAAGGTCCCTGCCTCCCGGGCCAGATACGCCGCTTCCACCGCCATCGGCGGTACGATATGCACGGCGCCGCTCAAGGACGCCGAGGAACCGGCGACGATGTGTACGTAGTCCAGTTGCCCTTGCAGCATCTGCACCGCGGCCAGGGATTCGTCTTCGGTCAGGCCTTCGGGGTCGCGCTCATCGGCGCTGATGCGCAGGCCGATGATGAACGCCTCGTCGGTGCTGGCACGCATGGCGTCGAGGATTTCCTGGATGAAGCGCAGGCGCTGTTGCAGTTCGCCGTTGTAGCCATCCGTGCGCCGGTTGACCCGAGGATTGATGAACTGCGCCGGCAGGTAGCCATGGCTGGCCACCAGTTCCACGCCGTCTAGCCCAGCCTGGTGCAGGCGTCTTGCGGCATCGGCATAGCCCTGGATGATCTCGTCGATCATGGCCTGGTCCAGTGCTCGGGGCATTACCCGGAAGCGTTCGTTGGGTACCGCAGAGGGCGCATAGGCCACTGCCAGCAGGCCGTCGCTCGACTCCATGATTTCCCGCCCCGGGTGGAAAATCTGCGACAGCACCACAGTGCCATAGGCGTGGCAGGTCTCGGCCAGGCGCCGATAGCCGTCGATGCAGGCATCGTCGGTGGCCATCAGTACATGGCTGGTGTAGCGCGCACTGTCGTGGACCCCTGCCACCTGCAGCACAATCAGGCCGACACCGCCTTCGGCCCGCGCCCGGTGGTAAGCAATCAACTGTTCGTTGACCAGATTGTCGGTGGGCATCGAGGTGTCATGCCCACTGGACATGATGCGGTTCTTCAGGCGTTTGCCACGAATCTGCAACGGCTCGAAGAGGTGCGGGAAAGCAGGAGCGGCGGTCGACATGCTGCGGTTACTCCAGGCAGGCCGAGGGCAGGGCGCAGGGCCTCGGCGTTGTTATTATGTCTCTATAAAAAATTACCTGTAGTAAAAAATCAACTTGTTTTTTTACTTGCCGATGCAGTAGCTTCGATTTGCGCCCGCTTCGGGACACACCTCACAACAATAAAAAAGGGTCATGCCGGTGCGCGCCGGTCTGGCACCGGCACGAGGAATTACAGATGAAAGCGCTCTCCCTTACGCACGGTTTTTCTTCCCTGACACTGAGCCTGGCGCTAAGCCTGATGTTGGGCCTGGACAGTGCCCAGGCAGCCCCCGACATGGTTGTCGTGGCATACGGCGGAGCCGGACAAAAAGCCCAGGATGTGGCGCTCTTCCAACCCTTCAGCAAGGCCGACGGCAGCAAACTGATCCAGAGCGAATACAACGGCGAGATGGCGCGGATCAAGGTCATGGTCGACACCGGCAACGTCGACTGGGACGTGGTGCAGATCGAGGGCCCGGACCTGATGCGCGGTTGCGACGAAGGCATGTACGAGCGCCTTGACTGGAAGGTCCTGGGGCGTGCTGCGGAATTGATTCCCGACGCCGCCCAGGCCTGTGGCTCAGCGGCGCTGGTGTGGAGCGTGGCGATCGCCTATGACCGCAACAAGCTGGCCAAGGCGCCCGCGTCCTGGGCCGACTTCTGGGACGTCAAGCAATTCCCCGGCAAGCGCGGATTGCGCAAGCGCGCGGTGTACAACCTGGAGTTCGCGCTGCTGGCCGACGGGGTCAAGGTCGAGGATGTGTATAAGGTCCTGGCCACTCCGGAGGGCGTGGACCGGGCCTTCGCCAAGCTCGGCGAGCTCAAGCCATACATCCAATGGTGGGAAGCCGGGGCACAACCGGCGCAATGGCTGGCTGCTGGCGACGTGGTGATGACTTCGACCTACAGCGGCCGGATCGCCGCAGCTGCGCAAGGCGGCGCGCCGCTGGCGCTGGTCTGGCCCGGCAGCCTGTACGGCATGGATTACTGGGCGATCATCAAGGGCTCGAAACACGTGGACCAGGCCAAGCGCTTCATCGCTTTTGCCAATAGCCCCGAGGCTCAGGTGAAGTATGTGCAGCAGATCCCTTATGGGCCTACCAACACCTTGGCCGCAGCGCAGCTTGATTCGGCCCTGGCGCAATGGGTGCCGACCTCGGCGCAGAACCTGGCGGGCGCCCTGGCGATGAACGTCGAGTTCTGGGTCGACCATGGCGAGGAGCTGGAGGAGCGTTTCAACGCCTGGGCCAGCAAGTAGCCCGAACGGGCTGGACGTCGCTGGACGTGCAGCCCTATTGTTTGCCAGCCCAACAGCCCTGAGGACCCCAACAATGAATAATATCGCCTCCAGCCCGACCCACAGTACTCGTGCCACGCCTGAACGCAGCGCCACCGAACAGCGCCTGCGAGAAGAGCTGGCCGCCTGTTACCGACTGATCGCGCACTTTCGTATGAGCGACTTGATCTTCACCCATATCTCGGTGCGCCTCCCTGGCCCCGAGCACCACTTCCTGATCAACCCTTACGGGCTGATGTTCGACGAGATCAGTGCGTCCAACCTGGTGAAGATCGACCTCGACGGACGTGCCGTAGAACCATCGCCATACCCGGTGAATCCGGCAGGCTTCGTGATCCACAGCGCCATTCACGGTGCCCGTGAGGACGCCCAATGCGTCCTGCACACCCACACCAAGGCCGGTTGTGCGGTAGCGGCGCTCAAGTGCGGGCTGCTGCCGGTGAACCAGATTTCCATGGAGTTCTATGGCCGCGTGGCCTACCACGACTATGAAGGCGTGGCCCTGGACCTTGGCGAACAGCAACGGCTGGTCGCAGACCTGGGCGACAAGTCGGTGCTGATGCTGCGCAACCATGGCTTGCTCACCGTGGGCGAAACCGTGAGCCAGGCTTTCTTGCGCATGTATTACCTGGAAAAGGCCTGCGAGATCCAGCTGGCCGCCCAGGCGGCGGGGGAAGTAGTGCTGCCCCCGGCAGAGGTGTGCGCCCACACCGAACGTCAGTTCAACGACCCCGGTCGGCCGTTGCAGGAAGGCGAGCTGAACGATCCGGATGCCATGCAGCTGGCATGGGCTGCATTGCTGCGGCTGCTGGAGCGGATCGCCCCCGACTACCGCGCCTGACTACACGCCTGTAGCAATGAGCCGCGGGCTGGATGGGCTGGCAAGCTTATTGTACAGTCGTTCAGTTTGCTCTTTCGTCATTGCCCCAGGAGTTTGCCCCATGAGCCAGGAAGCGCGTTTTTCTCGTCTGGAACCCGGGCTGCGCAAGGCCGAGCTGATCGAGGCGACGCTGGTCTGCCTCAAGCGCCACGGTTTCCAGGGCGCTTCGATCCGCAAGATTTCCGCAGAGGCAGGGGTCTCGGTCGGGCTGATCAGCCATCACTATTCCGGCAAGGATGAACTGGTGGCCGAGGCCTACCGCGCCATCACCGGGCGGGTCATGGCGCTGCTACGTGAGGCCCTGGACCAGGCCGCTCCGACTCCCCGCGAGCGGCTGTCGGCGTTCTTTCGCGCGTCGTTTTGCGCCGAGTTGCTGGATCCCAAGCTGCTGGATGCCTGGCTGGCATTCTGGGGCGCGGTGAAGACTGCCGAAGCGATCAACCAGGCTCACGAACATTCTTACGCCGAGTACCGCAATGAGCTGGGGAGCATGCTGGCCAGTCTGGCGCGGGAACATGCCTGGGAAGGCTTCGACGCCGATCTCGCGGCCATCAGCCTCAGCGCGTTGCTCGATGGCTTGTGGCTGGAGTCCGGGCTCAACCCCGGGACGTTCAGCCCACAGCAAGGTGTTCAGATCTGCGAGGCCTGGGTCGAGGGGCTGCAGGCCAGTGAAGGCAAGGGCTTCACGGCCCGGACAGAGGGCTGTTGATCGGTTGTTCAGTAATGGCTAGTCTGCAACACGCAAGACCTATAACTCTAATAAGAAACCATCAGGACAACTGGCGATGACTCCTCGGGTATTGATCGTCGATGACGATCCGCTGATTCGCGAACTGCTCCACGCTTATCTCTCCCAGGAAGGGTACGAGGTGCACTGCGCCGCTACGGCGGAGCAGGCGGAAACCTTTCTCGGCCAGCACACCGTCGACCTGCTGATGCTGGACATCCGCCTGCCGGGCAAGGACGGCTTGACCCTGACCCGTGAACTGCGGGTGCGCTCGGAAGTGGGGATCATCCTGATCACCGGGCGCAACGACGACATCGACCGCATCGTCGGCCTGGAATGCGGCGCCGATGACTATGTGATCAAACCCCTCAACCCCCGCGAGCTGGTGTCCCGGGCCAAGAACCTGGTGCGGCGGGTCCGTCATGCGCGGCAGCTGCAACCCATGGCCGCCAGCCCGAGCCCGGTCAAGCAGTTCGCCGACTGGGCACTGGACACCGATCGCCGCCGCTTGATCGACCGCCGTGGCGGCGAAACCCTGCTGACCCACGGTGAGTACCAGTTGCTCAGCGTGTTCCTGCGCAACAGCGGTCACACCCTGAGTCGCGACCAGTTGATGGACCAGATCCGCAACCGCGAATGGGTACCCAGCGACCGCTCCATCGACGTCTTGGTGGGCCGGCTGCGGCGCAAGCTGCACGATGATCCGGCCGAGCCGGAGTTGATCATCACCATCCACGGCGCCGGTTACCTGTTCACCGCCAGCGTGGCCGCCTGAATTGTTGCGGCACGCCTGGGGGCTGTGCTTGATCTTGCTCGCCGGCTCGCTGTCGGCGCAGCCGCTGCTGCGTTACTGCGACTACCCGGTGTACCCGCCGATCTCCTGGAGCGACGGCCTGCAGGTGCGCGGCCTGGCGCCGAGCCTGGTGCGCCAGGTGCTGGAGGACCTGGGTTATCAGGTGCAAGTGGTGGTGCTGGGTAACTGGAAGCGCTGCCTGCTGGACGCCGCCGAAGGCCGGGTCGATGTGGTGCTGGCCTACAGCACGGGCCAGCGTCAGCAAGATCTGCTGTTTTCCCGGGTGCCGGTGTTGCGTGAAGAAGTCGCGCTGTTCGTCAATCGGCGCAACCCGCCGCACTTCCGGCAGTTGCAGGACCTGCGGGCCTATCGCGGCGGCTTGCTGTTCGGCGAAAGCTATGGCCAGGATTTCGACCGTCAGGTGGTGCAGCACGGCAACATCGAATGGGTGTCCAGCAGCCAGCAGAACTTCGGCAAGCTGATCCGCCAGCGCATCGACTTCATTCCCTATGAGCGCCGTACCGGGCAACTGTTCATCGAGCAACTGCCGGGTGCTGAAGACATCGTCGCCTTGCCCCAGGCGATCAGCGTCGATTACCTGCGCCTGGCGGTGTCACGGCAATCGCCCCTGGCCGCGCGCATGGCCGAGATCGACGTGCAGTTGCAGCGTCAGGTGGACAGCGGGGCGATCCAGCGCTGGCTGGAGGAAAGCCAGGCCGGCTATCGCGCCATGCTCAAAGCGCAACAGGCCGACAGACCATGATCCGCGCCCGCCCCGGTGGTCTGTTGCGGCGCCTGCTGCTGTTCATCTTGCTGTTCAGCCTGTGCTTCACCGTGCTCGCCAGCGCGGTGCAACTGTATTTCGAATACCGCCGGGAAATGCGCGACATCGACAGCCGCATGGAGCTGATCCGTGCCGGCTACCTGGGCAGCCTGGAGCGCAACCTGTGGGACCTCAACCAGGAGCAGCTGACCGTGCAACTGCAGGGGCTGGTGGATTTTTCCGATGTGGCACAGGTGCATTTGCTCAGCGCCGATTTCGACTTGCAGCAGGGCCGTGCCGAGCTGATCGGGCCGTTGCGGGTAGAGCGTTTCCCGCTGAGCTATCAACCACCCTCCGGGCCCTTGCGGCAACTGGGAGAGCTGCAGGTCAGTACCGACCTGGGGGCGGTGTACCGACGCCTGTACGCCACCGGGCTGGTCAGCTTGCTGTGGATGAGCGTGTTTCTCTGCGGGCTGGCGGTGGCGTTGTCCGGGCTGTTCTATCGGCTGGTGACCCGGCACCTGCAGGTGATGGCCGACTTTGCCCTGCGGGTGGCGGGCGGCGACTGGCACGAGCCCTTGCGCCTGGACAAGCGCCAGCGACCGGGAGGCGATGAGATCGACACCGTGTCCCGGGCCCTGGATGAGATGCGGCGCTCGATCCTCGACGATATCCAGCGTCGGGAAGTCGACCGCCTGGCCTTGCAGGACAAGCGCGACGAGCTGCAGAAGATGGTCCAGCGGCGCACCGCCAGTCTGATGCAGGCCAAGAACGACGCCGAAGCTGCCAACCTCGCCAAGTCGCGCTTTCTGGCCACCATGAGTCATGAGTTGCGGACCCCCCTGAACGGTATTCTGGGCATGGCCGAACTGCTGCGCACAGCCCCTCTGGACACCCAGGACCGGCAGCGCTTGCAGGCCTTGCACCAGGCGGGGGAAGGCTTGCTGGCGATTCTCAACGAGGTGCTGTCCTTCGCGCGCCTGGAGGAGGGTGAGAGCCGCCCGGAAGTCCGGGATTTTTCCCTGCGCCAGTTGCTCGAGGAAGTCAGCACACTGCTTGGACCCCGTGCCGAGAACCACGGCACGCGTCTTGAACTGCAGATCGACCCGCAGCTGGCGCCCCGCCAGCAAGGCGCCGAGCAGTACCTGCGCCAGGTCCTGAGCAACCTGCTGGCCAATGCCATTCGTTTTACCGAAGGCGGCTGGGTGCAGGTCGAGGTCCGAGTGCTGCGCGCTGAGGTGGATGTGCAGCATCTGCGCTGCTGCGTGCGCGACAACGGCATCGGCATTGCCGCGTCCATGCGGGAAAAGATCTTCGAGCGTTTCGTCCAGGCCAGTGACGAAGTGACCCGGCGTTACGGCGGCACCGGCCTGGGCCTGGCCATCTGCAAGCACCTGGTGCAGCAACTGGATGGTGCCATCGGCGTCGACAGCGAGCTGGGGCAGGGCAGTTGTTTCTGGTTCGAGTTGTCCCTGGGCATCGGCCGTACGCCGCTGCCGGCGCCGGCGATCGTCGGGCCGATCCGAGGGCTGAAGGTCCTGGTAGTGGAAGACGTGGCGCTGAACCGCGAGGTGGCTTGCGGCCTGCTGGAGCGCGACGGCCATCAGGTCTGGCTGGCGGAAGATGGCGAAACCGCCCTGGCCTTGAGTCAGCAACAGGCGTTCGACCTGTTGCTGTTGGATGTGCACCTGCCCGGCATCAGCGGGATCGAACTGTGCCAGGAGATTCGTCGCCATCCCGGGCCTAATCGCCAGGCGCGGATCTTTGCCCTGACCGCCAGCGTGCAGCCGTCCCTGGTGCGCAGTTACCTGCAGGCCGGGATGCAGGGCATCTTGGGCAAGCCGTTGCAATTGGACGGCCTGCGCGAGGTACTTGGCGGGCAGCCACTGGCGCAATCCATCGCTGGGTCGCAAGGGCTCATCGACCAGTCGTTGCTGGACACCCACCGCAGCTTGTTGGGCGAGCAGAAGTTGCAGGGTCTGCTCAGGGTCCTGGCAGATGCCCTGGACCAACAACAACCGCTGTTGGCCGAGGCCCTGGCGGCCGAGGACTGCACGGAAGTCCTGCACTTGTCCCATCGTCTGGCCGGCAGCACCGATTCCCTGGGTTTTTGCGGCCTGGCACGGGCCCTGCGGGAGTTGGAAAACGCGGCCCTGGCAGCTGACCGGACCTTGCTGGCGCCCCTGGCGCAGCGTCTGCAACCCTTCTGGCAACAGTCTCGGGCGCTGTTGGCGCAATTGCTGAACGCCTGACGTACAAAATCCTTACGACTTTTTACATCTTCGATCTTTTGCTTCAACCCGAACTTACATGGCTTTCCAATAATCCCTGGAGCCGCGCCCGTCGCGGTCTTCGAAGCTTATTGGAGATAATAATAATGAACTGCCTGCAAGCTGCTTTTTCCGCCCGCGTTACCCCATCGCCCCGCGCCTTGCGCCTCACAGACTGCTGAGGTGCCCACATGACCACCACGACCGAACGTAAAGGCATCCAACTGACCCGGTCCTTGAAGAGCCGGCACATCTTCATGTTGTCCCTGGGCGGTGTGATCGGCACCGGGCTGTTCATGGGCTCCGGGGTCACCATCAACCAGGGCGGACCCTGGGGCGCAATCCTCTCCTACCTGGTGGCCGGGTTCCTGATGTACCTGGTGATGGTCTGCCTCGGCGAGCTGTCGGTACAGATGCCGGTATCGGGTTCGTTCCAGGCCCACGCGACGAAATACATCGGCCCGGCCACCGGCTTCATGATCGGCTGGGTCTACTGGATGAGCTGGGCCACCACCGTGGGCCTGGAGTTCACGGCAGCCGGCATGCTCATGCAGCGCTGGTTCCCCGGAGTGCCGATCTGGTACTGGTCGGCATTTTTCGTGGCCCTGCTGTTCGGTATCAACGCCATGGCCACGCGCGCCTTTGGCGAGGCCGAGTACTGGTTCGCCGGGATCAAGGTGGCGGCGATCCTGGGCTTCATCATCGTTGGCGTGCTGGTGATTTTCGGCGTGATCGACCTGCCCGGAGGCGCCCCGGCACCGATGTTCAGCAACTTGACCGGTGATTCACTGTTTCCCAACGGCCTGTCGGCGGTGTTCGCGGTGATGATGACCGTGGTCTATGCCTTCCAGGGCTGCGAGATCATGGGGGTGGCGGCGGGAGAGACCGACCAGCCGGAAAAAAGCATCCCCCGAGCGGTGCGCAACGTGGTGTTCCGGGTGCTGATCTTCTACGTGCTGGCGGTGATGGTGCTGGCGGCGATCATTCCGTGGCAGCAGGCCGGGCTGGTGGAAAGCCCGTTTGTCCAGGTGTTCGACATGGTCGGTATTCCCTATGCGGCGGACCTGATGAACTTCGTGATCCTCACGGCGATCCTCTCGGTGGGCAACTCCGGGCTGTATGCCTCCACGCGCATCCTCTGGGCCATGTCCAAATCCGGCATGGCGCCCAAGGCCCTGTCGCCCCTGAGCAAACAGGGCGTACCACTGCGAGCCCTGGCCATCACTCTGTGCTTTGCCCTGGTCTCGCTGCTGACCAGTGTGGTCGCCGCCGATACCCTGTTCATGGTGCTGATGGCGGTGAGCGGCATGGCCGGCACCGTGACCTGGATCGTCATCGCCCTGGCCCAGTACCGCTTCCGCCGCCAATTCCTGCGCGAAGGCGGACAACTGCACCAGCTCAAATACCGCGCGCCCTGGTTCCCCCTGGTGCCGCTGCTGTGCATCGTCCTGTGCAGCTCGTTGTTCGTGTTCCTGGCCCTCGACGAAACCCAGCGCCCGTCCCTGTACTGGGGTTCCGGCTTCATCGCCCTTTGCTATGGCGCCTACTACCTGATGCAGCGCAAGCGCCAACTGCAACCCGCCGCAGCCCTGTAGGAGCCGGCTTGCCGGCGAAGAGGCCCTTAAGCCTTGCATCGCCTGGGCGGACGCCTTCGCTGGCAAGCCAGTTCCGACAGGGCGCGCGTACCACACAGGAATCAGGCCGGCCGCCAGGCAATACACGAACAGAAGCAGGCTCCCTCGCCAAGGCTCACCGCCGTATGGCTTTGTCGAGGGTTGTTCGAAGTTGTAACAGCAACCTCGCCGCAATCCCCATGGCACTATTGTTTTTCCAAACAAAAACAATGAGATAGGTGAGTTTTTCGGCTGCGCCCAGGTACTCAGGCAAGCAATTGCCGCCTTGTTGAACACTCGTTTAGTATGACCCTCAAGTCACCCCCTCACGCCAACCAGAATAATTCGAGGACGCACATGACTCCTTCATCGTCGCTGCTCAGCCGGGTCGAAGCCGGCGTAGCCTGGATCACTCTCAACCGCCCGGAGCAGCGCAATGCTCTGGACATTCCCACCCTCAAGGAGCTGCACGCTCTGCTGGAAAGCTGCAACAGCGATCCGGCGGTGCGGGTGCTGGTGCTGACCGGCACTGGCCGCAGTTTCTGCGCCGGGGCCGACCTGGCGGAATGGGCCGCGGCCGACGCCCGCGGGGCCCTGGAAAGCTACGGTTGGACCGAAACCGCCCACGCTCTGATGACCCGCCTGCACAGCCTGGAAAAACCCACTATCGCCGCCATCAACGGCACCGCGGTGGGCGCCGGCATGGACCTGACCCTGTGCTGCGACCTGCGGGTGGCGGCGCAGTCGGCGCGCTTCAAGGCCGGCTACACCAGCATGGCCTACTCGCCGGATGCCGGCGCCAGCTGGCACTTGCCGCGCTTGATCGGCAGCGAACAGGCCAAGCGCCTGCTGTTTCTCGATGAGTTGTGGGGCGCCGAACGGGCCCTGGCCGCCGGTTTGGTCGGCGAGGTGTGCGCCGATGAGCAGTTGATCGGCAATGTCAGCGAACTGGCTGCGCGCCTGGCCACGGGCCCGACCTTCGCCTTTGCCCAGACCAAGAAGCTGATACGCCTGGGCGCCGATCGCAGCCTGGCGCAGCAGCTGGCCGCGGAACTGGCCGCAGGCCTACTGTGCGGGCGCAGCGCCGACGGGGCCGAAGCCCTGCGCGCCGCCACCGAAAAACGCCCGCCAAAATTCACCGGACTGTAGGAGCGGCCGGGCGGCGTTCCGCTTGCCGGCGAAAGGGCCCTTGGGCCATGCGCCCATTGTGTAGGAGCCGGCTTGCCGGCGAAGGCGCGCTCAAGAACAGCGCCTCATTCAAGGGCCTCTTCGCCAGCAAACTGGCTCCTACGGGAAGGGGTTGTGGGCAGGGAGCCCTAGCAGATCAGCCGTTTTTTGCACCGTCATTCACTCACAGGTAGCGCCATGAATTTCCAACTCAGCCAAGAACAAGAAATGCTGGTGGACGCGGTTCGCAGTTTCGTCAGCAAGGAGTTGCTGCCCCACGAGGAGGCGGTGGATCGTGCCGATGAGGTCAGTGCCGACCTCGCTGGGGAAATCCGCAGCAAGGCCATCGCCGCCGGCTTCTATGCCTTCAACATGCCCGAGGAGGTCGGTGGCGGTGGCCTCGACTACCTGTCCCAGGCGTTGATCGAACGTGAGCTGGCCAAGTGTTCCTGGGCCTTGCACGTGTTCGTTGCCCGGCCGTCGAAGATCCTCATGGCCTGCACCGGCTCGCAGATCGGCGACTACCTGTTGCCCTGCGTGCAGGGCAAGAAGACTGACTGCTTTGCCCTCACCGAACCCGGTGCCGGCTCCGATGCCAACGCGATCAAGACCCGCGCGGTGCGCAATGGCAGCGACTTCGTGCTCAACGGCAGCAAGCACTTCATCAGCCACGCCGGGCATGCGGACTTCGCCATCGTCTTTGCGGTCACCGGCACCTATGAGCACAACGGCCGCCAGCGTAACGAGGTGACCTCGTTCCTGGTGGACCGCAACACCCCGGGCCTGACCATTCGCCGCGGGCCCAAGTGTGTGAGCAACCGCGGCTACCACACCTTCGAGATGTTCTTTGACGACTGCCGGGTGCCGGCGTCCAAGGTGCTGGGGGAGGTGGGCAAGGGCTGGGAAGTGGCCAACGCCTGGCTCACCGCCGGGCGGGTGATGGTCGCGGCCAACTGCGTGGGCCAGGCGCAACGCGCCCTGGATGCATCCCTGCAATGGGCAGCGGACCGCAAGCAGTTCGGCCAGGCCATCGGCAGCTACCAGGGGGTGTCGTTCAAGTTGGCGGACATGGCCACGCAGATCCGCGCCGCCGAGCTGATGACCTTGCACACAGCGTGGAAGATGGACCAGGGCAGCATGACCGATGGCGAGGCCGGCATGGCCAAGCTGTTCGCCAGCGAGGTGTTGGGCAAGGTGGCCGACGAGGCGGTGCAGATCTACGGCGGCATGGGCCTGATGGATGAGGGGCCGGTGGAACGCATCTGGCGCAACGCGCGGATCGAGCGGATCTGGGAAGGCACTTCGGAGATCCAGCGGCACATCATTTCCCGTGAACTGCTGCGCCCGTTGATGCGCTGAGCCGCTTGGAGAACCTGTGTGATGTCCCAGAATCTTCGTGACAACCTCAAGCGTCTGCTCGCCCCCCGGCACCTGGCTTTCGTCGGTGGCCGCAGCATGGCCCGGGCCCTCAAGCGCTGTGCCGAGGGCGGTTTTGCGGGGCCGATGTGGCTGGTCAACCCGCAGTACCCGGAGCTCGATGGCGTACCGTGCGTGGCCAGTATCGAGCAGTTGCCCTGCGCCCCGGATGCGGTGTTCGTCGCCACCAATCGCGAGCTGACCCTGACCTGTGTTGCCGAGTTGGCGGCCAAGGGGGCGGGCGGGGCGATCTGCTACGCCTCGGGTTTCGCCGAGACCGGCGCCGAGGGCCAGGCCCTGCAACAACAGCTGCTCAAGGCCGCGGGTGACATGGCCTTGCTGGGTCCCAACTGCTACGGCCTGCTGGACTATCTGCACAGCGCCGCGCTGTGGCCGGTGGCCCATGGCGGGCAGTCGGTGGCGCGCGGCGTGGCGGTGCTGACCCAGAGCGGCAACTTTGCCTACAACCTGTCCATGAGCGATCGATCGCTGCCGGTGGCCTACATGGCTTCGGTGGGCAATCAGGCGCAGTTGGGCATCGCCGAACTGATGGACGTGCTGCTGGATGAGCCACGAGTGACGGCGATCGGCCTGCACCTGGAGGGCCTGAAGAACGTGCCGGGGTTTGCCCGGGCGGCGCACAAGGCCCTGGAAAAGGGCATTCCGATCATCGCTCTGAAAACCGGGGTGTCGCAGATCGGCGCCGAGCTGGCCTTGAGTCACACCAGTTCGCTGTCCGGTTCCGATGCCTTGTACGACGCGCTGTTCCAGCGCCTGGGAGTGATCCGGGTGAGTGGCCCGGTAAGTTTTGTCGAGACCTTGAAAGCCGCTTCATGCGGGCAGTTGCCAAGCGGCCCGCGACTGATCGCCCTGGCCTGTTCCGGTGGCGATGCCGGGTTGATCGCCGACTACGCCGAAGGCAACCGCCTGAGCCTGCCCAAGCTCGACGGCGGACAATGTGCCGAGTTGGCCGAGGTGTTGCCGGGGTACGCCAACCTGGTCAACCCGCTGGATTTCACCACTGCCATCTGGGGTGATGCCCTGGCCCTGCAACGCATGCTCGACACGGCCCTGCGCAGCGACGCCGATGCAGCGATGCTGGTGCTGGATTACCCGGCGCCATTTACCGGCGAGCGCAAGGAGTGCGACCTGCTGCTGGAGCTGTTCTGCGCAGCGCTGCAACGGCACGGCAAGCGCGGTTTTGTCACTTCGGCGTTTCCCGAGCTGCTGCCCGCCAGCGCCCGTGAACGCCTGCACGCCCACGGGATTCCGGCGTTGCAAGGGGTCGAGGACGGGCTGGCGGCCTGGGGCCGGATCTGCGCGTATCAGGCGCAGCGTCAAACGCTGCTGGCCCTGGGCGAGTCGGCCCTGGTGCCGCTGTGTCCACGGCCGCTGGAGGCGGGGCAATGGCTCGACGAGTGGCAGTCCAAGCAGGCCTTGCGCGGCTTCGGCCTGAACACCCCGGACGGGGTGTTGAGCACGCCCGCAGAGGCTTTGAGCGCGGCGGCCAGCGTGGGTTACCCGTTGGTGCTCAAGGCGGTCAGTGCACAACTGCCGCACAAGACCGAGGCCGGGGCCGTGGCCCTGAATCTCCAGGACCCGCCAGCCTTGAGCGCGGCCCTGCGCCTGATGCGGGCGCGGATCGCCGAGCACGCCCCCACGCTGGCTTTCGAGCAGGTGCTGCTGGAGCCCATGGCGGCAGCGCCGCTGGCGGAGCTGATTGTCGGTATCAAGCGCGAAAACGATTTCGGCCTGGCGCTGGTGATCGGTGCGGGCGGGGTGCTGGTGGAGTTGCTCAAGGACAGTCGCAGCCTGCTGTTGCCAACCACCGAGGGGGCAATTCGCCAGGCGTTGCTCAGCCTGCGCAGCGCACCCTTGTTGCAAGGTTTTCGCGGGCGTCCGTCGGCGGATATGCAAGCCCTGGTGGCGGCCATCGGCGCGGTAGCGGATTACGCCTGCGAAAATGTCGGGCAACTGCTGGAACTGGATGTGAACCCATTGTTGGTCGGTGCCAGCGGCACCGTCGCGGTCGATGCGTTGATTCGCCTCGGCCGGGCTGAAGGAGAACGACATGCATGATCAAACCTTGACCGGTGGCCAGGCCCTGGTGCGCCTGCTGGCCGGCTACGGCGTCGACACCGTATTCGGCATTCCCGGGGTGCACACCTTGGAGCTGTACCGCGGCCTGCCCGGCAGCGGCATCCGCCATGTGTTGACCCGGCATGAACAGGGCGCCGGGTTCATGGCCGACGGTTATGCCCGGGTCAGCGGCAAGCCCGGGGTGTGCTTCGTCATCAGCGGCCCGGGAGTGACCAATGTCGCCACGCCCATCGGCCAGGCCTATGCCGACTCGATCCCGCTGCTGGTGATTTCCAGCGTCAACCACAGTGCCAGCCTGGGCAAGGGGTGGGGCTCGCTGCACGAGACCCAGGACCAGCGCGCGATCACCGCGCCAATCACTGCGTTCTCGGCCCTGGCCCTGAGCCCGGAGGACCTGCCCGAGCTGGTCGCCCGGGCCTTTGCGGTGTTCGACAGCGAGCGCCCGCGGCCGGTGCATATCTCGGTGCCGCTGGATGTCCTGGCGGCGCCAGTGGCCTGGGACTGGACGACGCAGGTGCTGCGGCGCCCAGCCCGTGGTCCGGCAGCGGCGACGGATATCCAGCAGGCGGTGAGCAAGCTGCAGGCAGCCAAACGACCGATGATCATCGCCGGCGGTGGCGCCTTGCACGCAGCGCAGCAGTTGCGGGCCCTGAGCACCCGCCTGGGTGCGGTGTTCTTTAGCAGCGTCGCCGGCAAGGGCCTGCTGCCGGATGAAGTCCCCTTGAATGCCGGGGCAACCCTGTGTGTAGAGCCCGGCTGGCAACTGATCAGCCAGGCCGATGTGGTGCTGGCGGTGGGCACCGAGATGGCCGACACCGACTATTGGCGCGAGCGCCTGCCGCTCAACGGCGAGCTGCTGCGCCTGGACATCGACCCGCGCAAGTTCAATGACTTCTACCCTTGCGCGGTGGCCTTGCAGGGCGACGCCCGGGCGACCCTTGATGCCTTGCTGCAAGCCTTGCCGTCTCAACCGAGGGAGGCCGCGGCGGCGATCCATGCCGTAGCCGAACTGCGCAGGACGGTGCAGGGCGGGCAGGGGCCCTTGCAGCAGATCCATCAGCAGATCCTGCAGCGGGTGGCGGCGGAGTTGCCGGAACACGGCTTCATCAGCAGCGACATGACCCAGCTGGCTTACAGCGGTAATTACCTGTACCCGAGCGGTGCGCCCCGCAGCTGGCTGCACCCCACCGGCTACGGCACCCTCGGCTACGGACTGCCGGCGGCCATCGGTGCCAAGCTCGGTGCGCCCCAGCGTCCCGGGCTGGTGCTGGTGGGCGATGGCGGCTTTCTCTACACGGTGCAGGAGCTGGCCACGGCGGTGGAGGAGCTGGACAGCCCGCTGGTGGTCCTGCTGTGGAACAACGATGCCCTGGGGCAGATTCGCGACGACATGCTCGAGCTGAATATCGAGCCTATCGGCGTGCTGCCGCGCAACCCGGATTTTATCGCCCTGGCCCAGGCCTTCGGCTGCCCGGTCAGCCAGCCATCCAGCCTGGATGAGTTGCAACAGGCGCTGCGCAGCGGTTTTGCCCGTAACGGCGTGAGCCTGATCGAACTCAAGCACGCATGCGCGCGCTGATGCGTTTCAACCTTTTGCCAGGAGTCTCACCATGCGCTTTTCTCAGCTGACCCAACGTATTGCCGGTGACGGCGCCGCTGCCTGGGACATTCATTACCGCGCCCTGGCCAAGCGTGAACGGGGTGAAGAGGTCTGGTTGCTGTCGGTGGGCGATCCGGATTTCGACACCCCGCAGCCGGTGGTCCAGGCCGCCATCGACAGCCTGCGGGCCGGCCACACCCACTATGCCGACGTGCGCGGCAAACGGGCCTTGCGCGAGGCCATCGCCCGGCGTCATCAACAGCGCAGCGGCCAAGTCGTGAGTGGCGAGCAGGTGGTGGTGCTGGCCGGGGCCCAGTGCGCCTTGTACAGCGTTGCCCAGTGCCTGCTGGACCCGGGTGACGAGGTGATCGTGGCCGAGCCGATGTACGTCACCTATGAAGCGGTGTTCGGTGCTTGCAATGCCCAGGTGGTGCCGCTGCCGGTGCGCGCCGAAGATGGCTTTCGGGTGCAGCCCGAAGCGGTGGCCGCGCGTATCACCGGCAAGACCCGGGCGCTGGTGCTCAACAGTCCGCACAATCCCACCGGCGCGAGCATTCCGCGAGCCACGTGGGAGGCCCTGGCGGCGCTGTGCATCGAGCATGACCTGTGGCTGATCTGCGATGAGGTCTACAGCGAGCTGCTCTACGAGGGTGAACATGTCAGCCCGGCCAGTTTGCCGGGCATGGCCGAGCGCACTGCAACCCTGAATAGCCTGTCCAAGTCCCACGCCATGACCGGCTGGCGCCTGGGTTGGGTGGTGGCGCCAATGGCCCTGGCAGCGCACCTGGAAAACCTGGCTTTGTGCATGCTCTACGGTTCGCCGGAATTCATTCAGGACGCCGCCATCGTCGCCCTGGAGCAACCGTTGCCACAGCTGCGGGAAATGGCCGCTGCCTACCGCCAGCGCCGGGATCTGGTGTGCGACTGCCTGGCCGATTGTCCGGGGGCGAAGCCGTTGAAACCCGATGGCGGGATGTTCGTGATGGTGGATATTCGTGCCACCGGGCTCAGTGCCCAGGCCTTCGCTGAACACCTGCTGGAGCACCATGGGGTTTCGGTGTTGGCCGGAGAGGCCTTTGGCCCCAGTGCCGCCGGGCATATCCGCCTGGGCCTGGTGCTGGAACCCCTGGCACTGCGCGAAGCCTGCCAGCGAATTGCCCGCTGTGCCGGTGACTTGCTGGGGTAGTCGTCGCCGCTGCCACAACGGACGCCAGCTTGCGCCGCTCCAGCGACACTGGCGGTCCGTGGAGCTGTTGCCGCCTGTGGCAGCAGTGACAGAGGAAGGTGCCTATCGCTCCTGGGCACTTTCCAGGGGCGGGTCGAAGGCTACGAACAACTGGTCGGCGGTGATGCTGGCCAGGTCCAGGCGCATGTTGCTCTCCAGCAGGCTGAAGAGGCGGGTGAAGACCTCGAACACCTTGCAGTGGTCTTCCATGCCGGAAAACGGGTTGTCGATTTTCTCGGCGATCAGCGAGCTTTCCTGTACCGCGTCATAGACATCCCGCAGGGTGATCTGCGAGGCCGGGCGGGCCAGGGTCAGGCCGCCCTTGGGGCCGCGCCAAGAGGTCAGGATGTTGGCCTTGACCATCTGCGACACCAGGTTGCGTACCCGGGTCGGGTGAGTCTTGACCCACTTGGCGATGGTCTCGGTGCGCAGTTTCTGCGGCGCATTGGCGGCGACGAAGGAGAGGATGTAGGACGCGGTGATCAGGCGGGTCGACTGGCTCATGAGTGTCTGTAAGTCCCTTTGAAAAGTGGAGTATGACAGCCCTGGATCTGCCTGTTCAGGGGCTGCAATTTTTCGGTTGTACGAGGCTTAATGTATTTGTTACGGTGACAATTGCAAATAAAAACAACTGCACCCAGCCGCAACATTTTCTCTGCTTTTCATCAGGGGCAATGCCATGAGCGATAACAACAACAAGATTCCTCAAGCGATGCACGATGTCTTCCTCCCGCGTCGGGACTTCCTCAAATACAGTGCAACCGCGGCAGCGGTGGCAGGGGCCTTCAGCCTGGGCTTGCCACTGGGCGCCCTGGCCGCCGAGCCCATCCCCAAGGCCGGTGGCGTGCTGCGTATGGGCTTGGCGGGAGGCAGCACCACCGATTCCCTGGACCCCGGTTCCTGGAGCGACACCTTCACCTTTGTCGGCTTCTCGGCGGTGTACAACACCCTGAGCGAGATCGCCGTCGACGGTACGGCGATTCCCGAGCTGGCGGAGCACTGGGAGTCGAGTCCCGATGCACGGATCTGGACCTTCAAGCTGCGCCCCGGGGTGACCTTCCATAACGGCAAGTCGCTGACCGCCGAGGATGTGGTGGTCTCGATCCAGCACCACCTTGGCGAGCAGTCGACCTCAGCCGCCAAGACCGTGCTCGGCGACGTTGCCAAGGTGCGCGCCGAGGGCAGCGACAGCGTGGTGTTCGAACTGCATTCGGGCAACGCCGATTTCGCCTATGTAGTGGCCGACTATCACCTGGTGATCATGCCTGCCAAGGATGGCCTCGCCGACTGGCGCTCCGGTGTCGGCACCGGTGGTTACCGCCTGACCTCATTCGACCCCGGGGTGCGCATGCAACTGGAGCGCAGTGCGGACTACTGGAAAGCCGGACGTGCGCATTTTGCCTCGGCCGAGCTGCTGGCCATCAGTGACGGCACAGCCCGGATCAACGCCCTGGTCACCGGGCAGGTGGACGTGATCAACAAGGTCGACCTGAAGACCGTGGGCCTGCTCAAGCGCAACCCGAACCTGGTGATCGAGGAAACCAAGGGCGCCCAGCACTACACCTTTGCGATGCTCTGCGACAGCCAGCCGTTCCAGAACAACGACATTCGCCTGGCGCTGAAGTACGCCATCGACCGCAATGCGCTGCTGGCCTCGGTGCTGCATGGCTACGGCCTGGTGGGCAATGACCACCCGATCCAGCCCGGCAGTCGCTTTATCAATAGCGCTCTGGAGCAACGCAGCTACGATCCGGACAAGGCGCGTTTCCACCTGCGCCAGGCCGGGGTCGAATCGCTCAAGGTGCGCCTGCAGGCGTCGGACGCGGCCTACAGTGGCGCGGTGGACGCTTCGGTGCTGTTCAAGGAACAGGCGCGCCAGGCCGGGATCGACATCGACGTGGTGCGCGAGCCGGCCGACGGCTTCTTCTCCAACGTGTGGATGAAACAACCCTTCACCACCTCCTTCTGGTACAGCAGCCTGACCGCCGACCGCATGTTCAGCATCGGCTACGCCAAGGGCGCGGCGTGGAATGAAACCCACTGGGACAACCCACGCTTCAACCAACTGCTCAATGCGGCCCGGGGCGAGATGAACGATCCGCTGCGGCGTGAGATGTACAACGAAATGCAGGGCCTGTGTCGCGATGACGGTGGCGCCATCGTGCCGCTGTTTGCCAGCTCGGTGGCGGCCCGTTCGAAGCGGGTGACCCATGGCGGCGTCACCGCGCCCTACGGCGAACTCGACGGCTTGCGCTTGATCGAGCGCTGGTGGCAGGCCTGAGGGCCGGGCTGACCGGGTTCGCGGTGGCGGGGCTGCCCGCCACACCATCTGCATTGAAGGAGTGAGTCGGTGAAGAGTCTGCGCAATCTGCTGCTGCAGCGGTTGGCCCTGGGCCTGTTTTCGCTGTTTGCGGTATCCGTGATCATTTTTCTCGCGGTCAGTCTGCTGCCCGGGGACATTGCCCAAGCCATGCTTGGCCAGTCGGCGACCCCGCAAACCGTGGCCGCCTTTCGCACGCAACTGGGGCTGGACCAGGCGCCGCTGGTGCGCTTCGGCCACTGGCTCTGGCAACTGCTGCACGGTGACCTGGGGCTGTCCCTGGCCAACCAGCGGCCCATCGCCGAACTGGTGGCGGCGCGCCTGGGCAACACCTTCAGCCTGGCGGCGCTGGCGGCCCTGGTCTCGGTGCCCATTGCCCTGGGGCTGGGCATGCTGGCGGCGCTGTACCGCAACAGCCGTTTCGATCGGCTGTTGAATACCGCAGCCCTGAGCGCGGTATCGTTTCCGGAGTTCTTTGTCGCCTACATCCTGATCCTGGTGTTCTCGGTCAAGCTCGGCTGGCTGCCGAGCCTGTCCAACCTGCCGCCGGAGGCGTCCCTGGGCACAGTGCTGGAGCGCTCGGTGCTGCCGGTGGCAACCCTGAGCCTGGTGGTGATTGCGCAGATGATGCGCATGACCCGCGCCGCGCTGATCAACCTGCTGGCCAGCCCCTACATCGAGATGGCCCGGCTCAAGGGCCTGCGTCCGTCGCGGATCATCCTGCGCCATGCCTTGCCCAATGCCCTGGCGCCCATCGTCAACGTGGTGGCGCTGAACCTGGCTTACCTGGTGGTGGGCGTGGTGGTGGTCGAAGTGGTGTTCGTCTACCCCGGGCTCGGCCAACTGCTGGTGGACTCGGTGGCCAAGCGCGACATCCCGGTGGTCCAGGCCTGCAGCCTGATCTTTGCCGCCACTTACATCCTGCTCAACACCAGTGCCGATGTGCTGTCGATTGCCAGCAACCCGCGCCTGATGCATCCCAAGGGGTAGTCCATGAGTCTGTTCAAGTCCTTGCTGCGGGCGCCATTGAGTGCGCGCTTCGGCCTGTTGGTGATCCTGCTGTACATCCTGGTCGCGCTGTTCGCACCGGTGCTGGCGCCTTACGGTGAAACCCAGGTGGTGGGCGAGGGTTTTGCGCCCTGGAGCAGCCAGTTCCTGCTGGGCACCGACAACCTCGGGCGCGACCTGTTCAGCCGCCTGGTCTATGGCGCCCGCAACACCTTGGGCATCGCGTTCCTGACCACGCTGCTGGCCTTTGTACTGGGCGGCCTCGGTGGCCTGGTTGCCGCGTTGCGCGGTGGCTGGATCGACCAGGGCCTGTCGCGGTTGGTGGACATCCTGATGGCTATCCCGCAGCTGATTTTCGCCCTGTTGATTCTCAGTGTGGTGGGCACCAACGCCACCTCCCTGGTGCTGGTGATTGCGCTGCTGGATGCCACCCGGGTATTTCGCCTGGCCCGGGCGGTGGCGATGAACATCGTGGTCCTGGACTTTGTCGAGGCCGCGCGCCTGCGTGGGGAAGGGCTGTGGTGGCTGGTGACGCGCGAGGTGCTGCCCAATGCCGCGGCGCCGCTGATCGCCGAGTTCGGCCTGCGCTTCTGTTTTGTCTTTCTGTTCATCAGTGCCTTGTCGTTCCTCGGCCTGGGCATCCAGCCGCCCACCGCCGACTGGGGCAGCATGGTGCGCGACAACGCGGTGCTGATCACGTTCGGCGACTTTAGTCCGTTGCTGCCGGCCCTGGCAGTGGCGCTGATCACCGTCAGTGTGAATTTCGTCGTCGACTGGGTACTGCATCAGTCCAGCGGACTCAAGGAGTGCTGAACATGCCCGAGACTCAGGCAACACCATTGCTGGAGATCCGCGACCTGCGCATCGAAGGCCATTACCAGGACGCCTGGCATCCACTGATCAAGGGCCTCGACCTGAGCTTGCAGCGCGGCGAAGTGCTTGGGCTGATCGGCGAGTCGGGGGCCGGCAAGTCGACCCTGGGCCTGGCTGCCATGGGGTATGTGCGCGATGGCTGTCGCTTCAGCGGTGGCTCGGTGCGCTTTGATGGCATCGAACTGCTGCAGGCCACGCCGGAGGCCTTGCGCCAGCTGCGGGGCTTGCGCATCGCCTATGTCGCACAAAGCGCGGCGGCGTCGTTCAACCCGGCTCATCGGCTGATCGACCAGCATGTGGAAAGCGCGGTGATCAACGGTGGTATCAGCCGGGCCCAGGCCGAAGCCGAGGCGGTGGAACTGTACCGGGTGCTGCGCCTGCCGGACCCGGAGCAGATCGGCCAGCGTTACCCGCACCAGGTGTCCGGTGGGCAGTTGCAACGGGTGATGACCGCCATGGCCATGGCCTGCCATCCGGACCTGATTATCTTCGATGAGCCCACCACCGCCCTCGACGTCACCACCCAGATCGAAGTGCTGGCGGCGATCCGCGACGCGGTCAAGATCTATGGCAGCGCCGCGCTGTACATCAGCCATGACCTGGCAGTGGTGGCCCAGATGGCCGATCGGATCATGGTCCTGCGCCACGGCCAGTTGGTGGAGCAGGCGCCGACCCGGCGCATGCTCAGCGACCCGCAGCAGGCATACACCCAGTCGTTGTGGGCGGTGCGCAGCTTCCGCACCGAAGCCAAGCCGGAACCGGCCCGGGCACGCCCGCTGCTGGAGTTGCGCAACGTCTGCGCGGCCTATGGGCGGCAACCGGTGCTGGAGGACGTTTCACTGAGCCTGCATGCTGGCCAGACCTTGGCCGTGATCGGCGAATCCGGCAGTGGCAAAAGCACCACCGCGCGGGTCATCAGCGGCTTGTTGCCGCCCGGTTCCGGGCAGTTGCTGTACGACGGTCAGGCCTTGCCTCTGGACTACCGGCAGCGCAGCAAGGAGCAATTGCGGCGGATCCAGATGATCTACCAGATCCCCGACACCGCGCTCAATCCGCGCCAGCGCATCGTCGATATCCTCGGTCGGCCGCTGAGCTTCTACCTCGGGCTCAAGGGCGCGGCGCTGCGTGCCAGGGTCGGCGAATTGCTGGAGATGATGGAACTGGACCCGGCGACGTACATGGAGCGTCAGCCCCGCGAGCTGTCCGGTGGGCAGAAGCAGCGCATTTGCATCGCCCGGGCCCTGGCCGCCGAGCCGCAACTGATCATCTGCGATGAGGTGACGTCGGCTCTCGACCAACTGGTGGCCGAGGGCGTGCTCAAGCTCCTGGACCGTATCCAGCGGCAACTGGGGGTGGCTTATCTGTTCATCACCCACGACGTGGCTACCGTACGCGCCATTGCCGATCAGGTGCTGGTGATGCAGCGTGGTCGCGTGGTCGACCAGGGCAGCCGCAGCCGGATCTTCACCCCGCCTTACCAGGACTACACCGGATTACTGTTTTCGTCCGAGCCGCAAATGGACCCCGACTGGCTCGACCAGTTACTGGCCCGTCGCGGCGCACCTTGCCCCTTGCAATCTGTTTGAGGAATGTTCATGAACGTGTTGATCGTCCACGCCCACCCCGAGCCGCAATCCTTCACTGCCGCCTTGCGCGACCAGGCCGTTACCACCCTCGAAGCCCTGGGGCATCAGGTACAGGTCAGTGACTTGTACGCGATGAACTGGAACCCGGTGGCCAGCGCCGAGGACTTTGCTGCCCGGGATAACCCTGACTACCTGGTGTATGCCCTGGAGCAACGCCTGGGGGTGAAGAACGGCAGCATCGCCGCGGACATCCAGGGCGAGCTGGACAAGCTGTTGTGGGCCGACCTGCTGATCCTGAATTTCCCGGTGTTCTGGTTCTCGGTGCCCGCCATGCTCAAGGGCTGGATCGACCGGGTGCTGGTGTCCGGGGTGTGTTACGGCGGCAAGCGCTTCTATGACCAGGGCGGCCTGGCGGGTAAAAAGGCCCTGGTGACCCTGACCCTCGGCGGGCGTGAACACATGTTCGGTGAAGGGGCGATTCATGGGCCGCTGGAGGACCTGCTGCGGCCGTTGCTGCGGGGGACGCTGGCGTATGTCGGGTGTGAGGTGCTGGAGCCGTTCGTGGCCTGGCATGTGCCCTATATCAGCCAGGAGGCCCGGGAGGAATTCTTGCGCAGTTATCAGCGGCGTCTGCAGCACCTGGCGGATGATCAACCGCTGGTGTTCCCGCGCCTGGAACAGTTCGATGAGGCGTTGTATCCACGGCCTGCTTGAGCTGCACGGATGAGTCTGGCGGGTCTTCGGAGTGCTTTCATCAGCAAGCCCCACGCTGATGTCTATAGGAGCTGGCTTGCCGGCGAAAGGCGCCTCAAGCCTGGTACTGCGCTCGCCGGTGCCTGCGTCGGCAAGCCAGCTCCTACAAAAAGTCAGCTGGGGGTAGCGCCTTAGAATCTCAAGGTGACGCCGGTGGTCAGCCAGCGATCACGTGCCTCGGTCAGATGCTGGCCGACAATCAGGTCCAGGTCCAGGTGCTGGCCTACGTGAAGACGGGGGCCGGCCTGCCAGGCCTGTTCGCCACCCCGCTGGCCGTAGCGTTCGGCAATCAGGGTCAGGCTCTGTGCCAGGTCATATTCGACGCCCGTGCCCCAGGTCCAGCGGTGGTTCTGCTCACCGTCGTCGTAGGCATGGGCCCAGCCGGCATTGACGTTCAGCCGCAGGCTCTGGCTGGGACTGAAGGTCAGGGGCAGGCTCAGGTCGCCGCCGTCAAAACTGTGGTTGCGGTTCAGCGCCCAGTGCGCGGAGCCGGCCAGGGCCAGTTGCAGGCCGAGGTCTTCGCGGTCCAGCAAGGCGAGTTTGATCTGCGGGCTGAGTTGCGTTTCGCCCTGGCCATCGGCCTGCTGGCGCTGTACGGCAGCCCCCAGCTGGACCCAGGGCAACTGGCTGAAGGTACAGGCCGGAGCAATCACGCTGTTGTGATTCGAACGCTGGTGCCGGGTGCTCTGGTACCAGACATCGACATTGCATTCCCCAGGGGCATTGATCGCACCGTCATCCACCACGTAGGCGCCACCGGCGGCCTGGGCCTTGGAGCACAGCGCCAGGGTCGCGGTAGCACCGGCGGTGAGGGCGAGGAACAGCAGGTTGCGTTTGAGCATGCGGCTTTTCGCAGCAGGCAGGGAGTGGCCCCAGGAGGTGGAACGTGAGGAGCGATGTGGCGTGTGCTTGGACATGGCGGATCTCGTTCTGTGTGGGGCGCCGGCTCGGTGGGTTATGGGCCGGCGCGGGTGGGTGCTGCATGGGGGTGGGTCTACTGCTCGTCCACCGACAGGGTCTGGACACCACGGTCACGGGCCTGGGCCAGCAACTCTTCGGTGTCCTCTCCGCCGGGCAGGGCGAGGACGATGTCCGGGCGGCTGTCAGCCAGCATGAAGCTGTTGCGCAGGCGCTCGGCGTGTTTGCCGTGCAGTTGCCAGTTGGGCGGGTAGCGGACGATGTCGGCCCCGGTTTCCCGGGCCCAGTCCTCGATGTGCGCACCGAGGAACTGGCTGCCGCCATGAATCACCACCCGGACTTCGTGCAGGCGCTGGAAGGCCTCCAGGACCTGGCGGCACAGGCGGCTGTCGGCGTAGTAGCGGCCGGCACAGATCAGGACGCGCATCGGCTGTTCTCCTTGGCCTCGGCAACCCCAGGCTCGCCGGGCAGCGCTTCGGGCAACGGCTCATGGAGGTCGGTGTGTTCGATGTCGCGCTCACCGGCGCGCTCCAGGGCCGGGTAGGCCAGTGCGGCGATGTGGTGGTGCACCCGTCGGTAGTCCCGCAGCAGACGCTGGAAGATGTCGCCGGATTCGGCCCAGGCGCTGCGGTCTTCGCGCAGTTTGCGAAAGTGCTCGCGACCGGCCGCGGCTTCCAGGCGCCGGACGGTTTCCTTGCGTGCCAGCAACTGGTGCGCGGTGGATAGGTCCTCGCGCAGGAACACGGTGATGGCCAGGCTCAGGCTGTCCAGCAGTTCCTGGTGCAGCGGGTACAGGGTGCCCAGCTCGAACTCGGAGAACGGTTCGCCACGACGCAGGCGGCGTACCGCCAGTTGCGCGAGGCTGGTGGAGAGGATGTCGCCGGCGTGTTCCAGGTTGATCACCAGCAGCAGGATCTCCTGGGAGCGGTCGGCGTCCTGGTCGCTGATGCCTTCCTTGCCGATGTCCGCCAGGTAGGCGCGGATCGCCGCGCTGAGCAGATCCAGGGACTGATCGATCTGCCGCAGCTGATCGGCATTGTCCAGGCTGGAGGTGCGGAACAGCTGCAGCACCCGGTCGAGCATGCCCGAGAGCATGTCGGCCATGCGCAGGGCTTCCCGGGCGGCATTCGACAGGCCGATATTGGCCACTTCGAGCCCGGCTTCATCCAGGTACAGCGGCATGCCCGGATCGGTCACCGGAGCAGGCGCCGGCAGCAGCCGGGTCAGCAGTTTGCCCAATGGCTCGGTGAAACCGATGAACAGCAGGGCCAGCACCAGGCTGAAGGCGCTGTGCAGGTACACCACCAGCAATGCAGGCGGCAGCTGTTCGACGGCCGGCAACTGCGCCAGGGTGCCGATCCAGGGCAGTAGCACAACCACCCCCATCAGGCGCACCAGCAGGTTGCCCAAGGGCAGGCGCCGGGCGACGTTGCCGCTGGCACTGAGCAGCGACGGCAAGGTGCCGCCGAGGTTGACGCCCAGCACCAGAGCCATGCTGGTGGCCGGCGACAGCAGGCCCGTGCCGGCCAGTGACGCGATCAGCAGCACCACCGCGACACTGGAGTGGCACATCCAGGTCAGAAGTACCGCCACCAGCATCGCCAGCAGCAGGTCGCCGTCGAGGCTGCTCATCACTAGCTGGAACACTGGGGTGCTTTCCACCGCCCCCAGGGTTGCGCCGAGCATTCCCAGGGCCAGCAGCATCAGCCCCAGGCCGATCAGCGCGCAGCCGATGCTTTCAAAGCGCGAGTCGCCCTGCAGGCGAAAGCTCAGGAAGCCCGCCAGCAGTACCACCGGGGTCACCAGTGACAGGTCGAGACTGAGCAGTTGGACCACCAGGGTCGAGCCGATGTTGGCGCCGAGCATGACCGCCAGGGCCGGGGCCAGGCCCAGGGTGCCGGCGGCAGTAAAGGAGCTGGCCATCAGGCTCACGGCGGTACTGCTTTGCAGCACGCCGGTAATGCCGACGCCACACAGCAGCGCCAGCCAGCGGTTGTTCAGGTGTTGGCCGAGCCAGTGCCGCAGCGGGCTGCCGAAGCCCCGCAGGAGTGATCCGGAGATCATCTGCGAGCCCCACAGCAAGAGCGCGATGGCGCCGGCGAGGTTGATCAGAAGAGTGGTGCCCGACATGAGTATTCTCCCGGGACTGTTACCGGTTCAGGCAATCGCCAGCCGCAGAGACGTGCGGGTGATGACGGCGCTGAATTCCAGCAGGAAACGAACTTCAACTGCGCTTAGCAGGCCTCGCACATAAAGCCGGATGCTCATGCGGGTGAGCAGGCGGGCGCAGGTGCTGAGGCCGATGACCAGTACTGCGCGCAGGGCGCGCTGCAACGACGAAAAAGGCTTGAAGTACATGGCGATGCTCCTTGCAGGCGAACAGCGTCGCCGTCGGCGAGGCACGGGTCGCGCCGACGGTGGCATCGTGTATCGAGTGTCTGGCGCAGCCGCTCGGGGCGGATGCGCCAGGGCTCAGGCCCTTAGAACCACTGCTTGAAGCGGCGGATGTACAGGGTCTTCATGGTCTGGGCGACCACGCAGTAGGCGAGCAGGGTGCCTACCAGCCATGGGAAGTATTCCCACGGCAGCGGCACCAGGCCGACCATGCTGCCCAGAGGCGAGAAGGGCACGTAGATCCCCAGCGCCATCACCAGCCCGGTCGCCAGCATCACCGGCAAGGCTGCGGTGCTCTGGATGAACGGGATCTTGCGGGTCCGCAGCATGTGCACCACCAGGGTCTGCGAGAGCAGGCCTTCGATGAACCAGCCGGACTGGAACAGGGCCGCCATTTCCACGCTGTTGGCGGCGAACACGTACCACATCAGGGCGAAGGTGGTGATGTCGAAGATCGACGAGGTCGGCCCGATCCACAGCATGAAGCGCCCGATGTTCTTGGCGTCCCACTTGCGTGGCTTGGCCAGGTATTCCTTGTCCATCTTGTCCCACGGCAGCGCCAGTTGGGAGAAGTCGTACATCAGGTTCTGCAGCAGCAAGTGGATCGCCAGCATCGGCAGGAAGGGAATGAAGGCACTGGCCACCAGCACCGAGAACACGTTGCCGAAGTTGGAACTGGCGGTCATGTTCAGGTACTTCATGATGTTGCCGAAGGTCTCGCGGCCTTTGATCACGCCTTCTTCCAGCACCATCAGGCTCTTTTCCAAGAGGATGATGTCCGCCGACTCCTTGGCGATGTCGGTGCCGCTGTCCACCGAGATGCCAACGTCGGCATCGCGCAGGGCGGGGGCATCGTTGATCCCGTCGCCGAGGAAACCGACGGTGTGGCCGTTAGCCTGCAAGGCCTTGAGCACCCGGGATTTCTGCAGCGGGGTGAGCTTGGCGAACACGGTGCGTTCTTCCACCAGGCGCCCGAGCACCTGGTCATCCATGTGCTCGATGTCCCGGCCGAGCAGTGGCTCGCCAGCTTCCAGGCCGACTTCGCGGCAGATCTTCGCGGTGACGATAGGGTTGTCGCCGGTCAGCACTTTCACCGTCACGCCGTTGTCGCGCAGGGCGGCAATGGCTGGGCCAGCGGTTTCCTTGGGTGGATCGAGGAAGGTCAGCAAGCCTTCGATGACCAGCTCACGCTCGTCACGGGCACCGTACTGGCTCTGGATCTGGTCCCGGGCGATATCGCGGGTGCCCACCAGCAGCACGCGGAAGCCGTCGCGGTTGTAGTCTTCGGCGAGTTGCAGCAAGGCTGCGCGGCGCTCGGCGTTAAGCTCGACGGCGACCCCGTCGTGGCGAACCCAGGTGGCGGTTTCCAGCATCTCTTCCACCGCGCCCTTGCACACCAGCAGGTGATGGCCGCGGGCATCGGCGAGGATCACCGACAGGCGTCGACGAACGAAGTCGAACGGCAGTTCATCGACCTTGCGCCAGGCGGCGGGCGGGGTGAAGTGCTGGTTTTCCTCGGCGAAGCTGACCACCGCACGGTCCATCAGGTTCTTCATGCCGCTCTGGTGGTAGCTGTTGAGCCAGGCCAGTTGCAGCACTTCATCGCAGCGGCTGCCGCTGATGTCGACGTGGTGTTCGAGGATGATCCGGTCCTGGGTCAGGGTGCCGGTCTTGTCGGTGCAGAGCACGTCCATGGCGCCGAAGTTCTGGATCGCGTTGAGGCGCTTGACCACCACTTTGCGCTTGGCCATGGCCGCGGCGCCCTTGGCCAGGTTGGCGCTGACGATCATCGGCAGCATTTCCGGGGTCAGGCCGACGGCCACCGCCAGGGCGAACATGAAGGCCTCGGCCCAGTCGCCCTTGGTGAAACCGTTGATCAGCAGGACGATGGGCACCATCACCAGCATGAAGCGGATCAGCAGCCAGCTGACGCTGTTGACCCCGCGGTCGAAGGCGGTCTGCGTACGGGAGCCGACGATGGAGCGGGCCAGGGAGCCGAAGTAGGTGCGCCCGCCTGTGGCCACCACTACGGCCGTGGCGGTGCCGCTGACCACGTTGGTGCCCATGAAGCAGATGTTCGGCAGGTCCAGCAGGTCCTGCTGATCGGCCGCCTGGGCCTTGGCGGATTTTTCCTGTACCGCGCCCAGGGTGTCGTACTTCTCCACCGGCAGAGCTTCACCGGTGAGCACCGCCTGGCTGATGAACAGGTCGCGGGATTCGATCAGGCGGATGTCTGCGGGGATCATGTCACCGGCGGACAGCTGGATGATGTCGCCCACCACCAGATCGCGCATTGGCACTTCGCGGACTCGGGCCTGCATGCCCATCTGTTCGCGACGCAATACCGCCGCGGTGGTGCGCACCATGGCCTTGAGGGCCTCGGCGGCCTTGGCCGAGCGGTGCTCCTGCCAGAAGCGCATCAGGCCACTGGCCAGGACCATCACGGTGACGATGATCACCCCAGTGAGATCGGTTTCTTCGCCGGCCTGCAGCGGCAGCCAGAAGTCGGTGAAGAAACTGATACCGGTCAGGGTCATCAGCACATAGATGAAGGGGTTGTTGAAGGCGTGCAGCAATTGCACCAGGGCGTGGGGCGGACGGTCGTGGGCGACTTCGTTGTGGCCATCCCGTTGCAGGCGGCCTTCGGCGTCGAGTTCGGTGAGGCCGGCGGTGCTGGAGTTGACGTTGGCCAGGGTCACGGCCAGGCCGTTCTGGGCTTCGCGAGCGGCACGCATCGACAGCTTGTTGTTGTCGCTGGTGGCGCTGGTGTTCCGAGGAGTTGCGTTTTTTACAGTCATAGTCTGTGCTCCTGCCGCCTGAGTACGGCACGACACAGCGACCACTCAACTAATTAAAGGCGAGCGAAAGTATGTCGAGCCACAGGTTGGCGATCGATTCGGATCTTGGCGTTTTTCAGGTTTTAACGTTCGCTGCTCAAACAATGAAATTGAATAAGCAGCGAACCTACTACTGGCCTCTTCCATAACTTTCTCCGGCAAGTTTCATTAACTTGAAGACAATAAGCCGCCGTCGACTTTCCGAATAAGAAAGTCGTTTGCAAACAACGGTGAAGGACCGTTGATTTATGGGTAGGAGCGCGCCCCGAGGTACAGGCCGAAGATCAGTCCGGCCTGCTGCAAGAGCAGGGCAGCGCCCCGACTCTGTGGGTCCTGGCTGTCATCGAAGCTCCAGCGCTGTTGCAACTGGCCGGTCATCGGGCAGACGCGCCAATTGGCCCGCAGGGCGGTCGCGGCAGAAGGGGACGAAGAGGAGAACGGCGAGCGCGCCAAAGCCTTGGGCTCACGGCACAGCTTGACCCGCATGGTCGCGGCAAACGCGCGTACACCGGGCATTACAGAGGAAGTGAAGTGCATAACTTGTGCCTCGCGACCGGACTGGCGCCGGGGAGGCAAGTTACGTTGGAGCGTCAAGCCCTAGCGCAGCTTACCCGACCGCGGAGTCGAGTCCCGTCATTTTCAGGGTTAAGTGCCTGGCTCTGCGCAGCGGCAGTGACCAGACAGCGTCTAGATACTGTGTCCATTGGCTTCTTTAGTGAGTTGAAAAAAAGGCCGTATTTGCCGGCCCGCGCAATTTACTCAGGAGGGTCCCAGGAGTCAAGGTTAAATTGCCTTTGAATGACTAATCAGTGCGGCACTTTCAGCTGAGGTTCAGCTAGGCGAAAAGAGTTTGCGGGCTGAAGGGTTGGAATATATATGGGATATAAATAAAAAGTGCCCATGGCATTGGGGGTGTCATGGGCGCCGATATATAAAACTTGGCGGATTATCAATTCAGCAAGTGCTGGGATATATCCTTGTAAGTCGCACTGTCAGTGGCTGCCATCAATTGCCGGCCATCCTTGAAGGTGCCGATGAAGGTCACTTCGTTTTCCGTCCCGGCCATCAGATAGCCGGCGATTGCACCCACCGGACCCAGCAGCATGGCGCCGGCAACACCATAGCCAAAGGCATCCTTGTTGGTGATGGGGCTTTCGCTGGCAATCTCCAGCGACTTGAACGCCGATGCCTTGACTTCGACACCGGAAGAGTTGAGCACTGTCTTGAGCCTGAAGGTGCCGTGTCGGTATTCACCGGCGCCTTGCAGGAAATCACCTGATAAAACTTCGATCTTTGCCATGTTGAATCATCCTTATCCAAGCATAACCAGACAGGCCATTGAGCCCCTCGTCATGGGGGGCGTCAACGGGGTTGCGATGAAGGGCACTACCGCCAGTCAGTCTGTCGGGTGCCCATGCCACGCCACTTCAGCATCGGCGCAGCGCTTGCGGATCGTGCTGATCCAGATCAGTCATTGCCGCGTCTCAGCCCCTCCTTGCTGAAGCTTCGCCGAGGCTTCTTCCACTTGCTGCGCCAGGCTTTTCAGGTTGCTTTGCAGGGAAGGGGCCTGGGCGTGACGGAAAAGGAAACTGAAGCTCGCTTGATAGTGCTTTTTCGAGCTGCCGGCCGATGCCGCGACACCCGCATAGACATGACAGCCTAGGCAACTTTCAGCGTTTTTCTGCAGAAAAGTTTCCAGTACCGGGTTGATCAAGGTCGAGGTGTTGGGGGTGCCGTTGGGCGCGGGCGTCTCGGCGCCGGGCTGGCCGATGGCCTTGGGCGAGTTGGGCCACTGCACGTCGATCAGTTGGTAGTACTGCAGGGCCGAGTTGGGGGCTTGTTGCTGGATCAGGTCCTGCATGAAGGCATTGACCGTTTGCGCATCGGGGTTGTTGGCGAAGACCTGCACCACCTGAGTGGGCTTGCTGGTCTTGTCGTTGACCGCACATTGGCGGCACTGGGGGTTGTTGAAGGAGTAATGGGGTTGCCCGCTGCCGTTCAGGGTGGGGGCGTTGTCCACTTGGGAGAAGGTTGCCCAGAACCCCTGGTTGAAGTCGCTGGAGGGCATCTGGAAGACGTGCAGGCCCACCAGGCCCATGGTCACGGGTACCTGGCTGCCGGGCAGCAGGGCCCGGGCGGTGAGAAACCGCAGGGGCGGGGAGGCTTCCTCGGGAGTCAGTACTTTCCAGGCCGCCTTGAGTTCAATCGAACCGCTGGGCAGGACGATGCCCTTGGCTTGTGCATAGCGGTTCTGTTGCGCCGAGTTGTAGAGCTGGTTGGTGTAGATGTATTGAAAGTTGACCTCGTTCACCAGCATCTCGTAGTACACCGGCTGGTTGTTCTGGTCATAGAGCACACCGCCTTGAGCCTGCTCGATTTCATCCAGCATGGGCCCATCGTGGCTGTTGGCGGCGCCAAACACCTTGCTGGTGCTGTTGAGCAGCCGGATCGAGGGCCGTGGCGCTGCCATTCCGCGCAGTTCCAGGCGTTGCATGGTCAGGAAGTTATCGTTCCAGGGCGCCGGTTGCTGGCCGCCGGGCAGATAGACTTCGTTGTAGTCCTTGTAGGTCTGCCAGACCGTCGGCCCCGGATCGCCGAGCTTGGCCTGTGGGTTGGGGACACCGCGCTGCCCCGGCTGTGCCGGCCAGTTCAGGTACACCATGGTCTGCCACATGAAGCAGTCGATGGCCGGATCCTGGGCGGCCAGTTGCGGGCTGGCCTGTACGGGCTGGATCACCGGCACCGGGTTGAACGGACTGCCACAGGGATTGGCGCTGCCCGCCTGGGCCGCGAGCGGGCCCAGCAGCAGGCAAAGTGCAAGGGCGAAAAGAGTGCGCATGATTCCTCCTTGGCGTCACTGACGGTGCCGCGCTGTGCTGCACGCCGTCCAAGGCGGACAGCACCTCGCGGCAGAGCCTTGCTCAGTCGCGACCGCGACGTATAGACGCCTTGACCGGAGCGCTCTGGCGCGTCGCCAGTGTCGGACCGCCCACCGTCAACAGCCCGATGGCTGCCTGCTGTGTCGCCGGCAGGCTCGGGACGCTCGCCAGGATGGTGCGGTCGCCGATGGCTGCATCGGCCTCGACGCTGAGCGTGACCAGGTACACCCCCGTGGGCTGCTGCTGGGTGCCATCGATACGAATGCTGACCCCGCCCTCCGGCACCGTGAATACCGCGCCGTCAGGAACCGTGCCGTCAAGCAGCAGGGCAATGTTGCTGACCTGCTGGCCCGGTTGGAGGGCCAGTGCCAGGACTGGAATCGACATCGTATCTTCGTTGCAGGCCTGCTCCTGAGCCCGGTAGGCGTTGAACACCGAGAGTGGCTGCAGCGCGCTGACTGCCGGGTTCGGGAGCTCTTTGTCCAGGCTCCGGCCCACTGCGGTCTGAGTGACCCCGCTGTTGGGGAACACCGTGGCCATCAGCGCCATGGTGATGGTCGCGGCGATCTGTGAGCCGAAGTCGATCGGCTGGTCGTTGATCTTGATATCGCCGACGGTGTAGTTCTTCTCGGGGGGCACGCTGAAGGTTGCATGCAGGATGCGGTCGATGTCGCCAGGCACCTTCGGATCCTTCAGGTCGCCGCGGACCACGGTCCAGAAGTTTTCTGCCGGGGTGTTGTCAGGGCTCTGGTAACCGCTGAAGTTCGGCGTCTGCATGTACAGGCCCGGAGGGTCAGTCAGGGTGGCCTGCGGGAGGGGCAGGCTTGGTGTGTAGTTGACAAACTGATTGACGTTCTGGCCGATGGTTGGATCGCTGTGACGGCCGATCCGGCCGTAGCGAGCAAAGCACACCAGGCGCGAGGCCGAGGTGACCGGCTCGTGATTGTCCTCCCGAGGCAGGGTGGCCGAAGCCGCCAGGTCGTACTCCGCACCCAAGGTGTTGGGGGAACTGGTCAGGTGCATGGCGCCGCCGCTGTCCGGCAGGCTGCGGGTGCCGCAGTTCCACTTGTTCAGCGGGTTGTAGCACGGGGCGCCCGTCAACGGGTCCAGCAGCACCTGGCCCAGAGCGTCCCTCAGGCAGAGGTCCGAGAGTTGCACCGCAGGGTGGATGGTTTGCTGGTAGATCTGCAGCACTTTGCCTGGGTCAACCTGCCACAGGGTCATCCAGTATTCCGGGTTTTCACAGGTGAACATCACGCTGGTGATCTTGCCGGCGCTGTTGCGGGTCACGCTCCATTCGCAGTATTCGTCCTGCCAGCCCCGTGGACCGGTGGGTGAATAGGGCGCAGGGGGGACGCTGCTACCGCTGCACAAGTTGGTGGTGACGGGCAGGGGTACGCCCTGGTCGGCCCATTGCTGCCAGGACTGGGCTTGAGTCGGGAACAGTGCCTGCAGGCGGCCGGGGAAGGCGTTCCAGGTGATAGCGGCGTTGGCGCTGGTGTCCGGGGTGTCGGTCAGCAGCGGGTTGTAGAAGGCCGGGCGCGGTCCGTTGTTGGTCCGGCTCCATATGTCACCCACCATGGCTGCATTGGCCCAGCGATTGATGTTGTCGCTCCAGGCGGCGTTCATGCGCTCTTGTTGGGCGCGATTGTCGCTGAAGTCCTGGATGTGGGCGGGAGGTGAGAACTGCGCGAGTCTGGCCATGTTAACGCTCCTTGTTCTGTCACTTGCAAGACCGTAGCCGGACCGGCGGCGGGTGAGAGCTAGACGCTAGTCGAGGCCAAAGTCCTTGCAAGGCGGGGGATAAACCACTTCGCGATATCAAATTGATGTCTAGCTCGGAATCGGTTATTGCGCTGATTTACCAGAAGCGGAGGGTGGGATTCGCTGCGGCCTGGATGTTAATAAATGTTAGATTGAAAAACAGCTTCACATAATCTGATCATTGGTGGATGATCTTTCACAGTCCACGCTCAACCTGATAACAACAGCAGCAGGATGGCCACGATGATCGATTCGCTCTTGCCACCCACTACGCCCGCTCCAGGTGTCATCCGCCTTGAGGCTTCGCTGCCCGGCACAGTACCTGCTGTCGTCAGTCCGTTTTCCTTTGCCGGGCCTGTGGTCCGGGTTTTCCTGTCCTGTCCGGTTTCAGCCCACGGCCTGTCGGGCCTGGGTGAGCCGGGATCTTTCACTGGAGTCCCCCATGAATAACAACAATGTCGGTGTCATCGGTCTTGGCGCCATGGGCCTGGGCATCGCCCGGTCGCTGCTGCGCAGTGGCTTCAAGGTGCACGCTTGCGACGTCCGTAGCGCGGTCACCGAGCAGTTCGCCAGCGAAGGCGGGGTGGCTTGTGCCTCGGCCGTGCAACTGGCTGCCGAATGCGAGGTGATCATCACCGTGGTGGTCAACGCCGAGCAGACTGAAAGTGTGTTGTTCGGCGAGGGCGGGGCCGTGTCGGCGCTGCGCCCCGGTAGCCTGGTGATTGGTTGCGCCACCGTGGCGCCGACCTACGCCGTGGAGTTGGGTCAGCGCCTGGGCGAGTTGGGCTTGCTGTACCTGGATGCGCCGATTTCCGGTGGCGCGGCCAAGGCAGCGGCCGGCGAGATGACCATGATGACCTCGGGCCCGGTGGCCGCTTATGCCAAGGCCGAGGCCATCCTCAATGGCATGGCCGGCAAGGTCTATCGCCTGGGGGACGCCCATGGCCTGGGCTCCAAGGTCAAGATCATCAATCAACTGCTGGCCGGGGTGCACATTGCCGCGTCCGCCGAAGCCATGGCCCTAGGTTTGCGTGAAGGCGTGGACGCCGACGCCCTGTACGAGGTGATCACCCACAGCGCAGGCAACTCCTGGATGTTCGAGAACCGCGTGCCGCATATCCTCAAAGCGGATTACACGCCGCTGTCCGCCGTGGACATCTTCGTCAAGGACCTGGGTCTGGTACTGGATACCGCCCGGGCCAGCAAATTCCCCCTGCCGCTGTCGGCCACCGCGCACCAGATGTTCATGCAGGCTTCCAGTGCTGGTTTCGGTCGCGAGGACGATTCGGCGGTGATCAAGATCTTCCCAGGCATCGAGTTGCCTGTGGCCAAGCCTGATGCCGTTTGAGGAATTTGCGATGACTACTGCCAACTCGCGGCCCTTGCTGGGCTGCATCGCCGATGATTTCACCGGCGCCACAGATCTTGCCAACATGCTGGTGCGCGGCGGCATGCGCACGGTGCAGAGCATCGGTATTCCCAGCGCCGAAGTGGCTGCCGGCCTGGACGCCGACGCCGTGGTGATCGCCCTCAAGTCGCGGACCACACCGGTTGCCGAGGCGATTGGCGAATCCCTGGCGGCACTGCAGTGGCTGCGCGAGCAGGGTTGCGAACAGATCTTCTTCAAATACTGCTCGACCTTCGATTCCACTGCGGCGGGCAACATCGGCCAGGTCAGCGAAGCATTGCTCAAGGCCCTGGGCAGCGACTTTACCCTGGCGTGCCCGGCGTTTCCGGAGAACGGCCGGACGATTTTCCGTGGCCACCTGTTTGTCCAGGACCAGTTGCTCAATGAGTCGGGCATGCAGCATCACCCGCTGACGCCCATGACCGACGCCAACCTGCTGCGGGTGCTGCAGGCGCAGACCAGGCTGCCAGTGGGCCTGTTGCGCTACGACGTGATTGCCCTGGGGGTGGACGCGGTGCGGACGAAGATCGCCGAACTGCGCGGGCAGGGGATCGGTATGGCGATTGCCGATGCGCTGTCTGACGCCGACCTCTATACCCTCGGCGCGGCCTGCGCCGACCTGCCGCTGCTGACCGGCGGTTCCGGGCTGGCCCTGGGCCTGCCGGAGAACTTCCGTCGCGCCGGCAAGCTGCGTGACCTGGATGCCGCGAGCCTGCCAGCAGTGCCGGGTGGAGAAGTGGTGCTGGCCGGTAGCGCCTCATTGGCCACCAATGCCCAGGTCGATGCCTGGCTGGAGGCCGAGCGCCCGGCCTGGCGCATCGACCCTCTGGCTTTGGCCGCCGGTGAGCCGGTGGTGGATCAAGCCCTGGCGTTTGCCCGTAACCAGCAGGACACGGTACTGATCTACGCCACCAGCACCGCGGAAGAGGTCAAGGCGGTACAGCGCCAGCTCGGTGTCGAGCGTGCCGGTGCCCTGGTGGAGACGGCCTTGGGCGAGATCGCCCAGGGCCTGCGCGACAGCGGTGTGCGGCGCTTTGTGGTGGCTGGCGGCGAAACTTCCGGTGCGGTGGTCAAGGCCCTGGGGGTGCAGTTGTTGCAGATCGGTGCGCAAATCGACCCAGGGGTTCCGGCGACGGTCAGCAGTGGCGGCGAGCCCCTGGCCCTGGCGTTGAAGTCCGGCAACTTTGGCGGCCGCGAGTTCTTCAGCAAGGCATTGGGCCAACTGGCCGGAGGTCAGTCATGAGCAAGGAAAATGCACTGCGCGAGGAAATCTGTGACGTCGGCCGCAGCCTCTATCAACGCGGCTACACCGTGGGCAGTGCCGGCAATATCAGCGCCCGGCTCGACGATGGCTGGCTGATCACTCCCACCGACGTCTGCCTCGGGCGCCTGGACCCGGCGACCATCGCCAAGGTCAATCTGGCCGGGGAGTGGGTCAGCGGCGACAAGCCGTCCAAGACTCTGGCCCTGCATCGCCAGGTGTATGACCGCAATCCGCAGGTGGGCGGGGTGGTACATACCCATTCCACTCATCTGGTGGCACTGACCCTGGCTGGGGTCTGGAGCAATGACGACATCCTGCCCCCGCTGACTCCGTACCAGGTGATGAAGGTCGGGCACATCCCGCTGATCGGCTACCAGCGCCCGGGTTCGCCCAAGGTCGCCGAGCAGGTCGCGCAACTGGCCAACCAGGTGCGCGGGGTGATGCTCGAACGCCTGGGGCCGGTGATCTGGGAGAGCAGCGTGTCCAAGGCCAGCTACGCCCTGGAAGAGCTGGAGGAAACGGCACGCCTGTGGCTGCTGAGCCAGCCGCGTCCGGCCCCCCTGGAACAACGTGCCCTGGACGAACTGCGAGATACGTTCGGCGCTGCCTGGTAGCGCCCGGCCCCTGACAACGCTTCACCCAAGCCTGCCCTCGGGAGCTGCCAATGGCCGCTCGTGGGGAGCGGCTTGCCGCTGGAAAACAATAACAACAGGACTTCCCGAGATGAATGATTGCACGCGTTTTACGGGTTCCAGTACTCCCTGCCATTCCCCCCTTCACCGTTGTGGAGGGGTGGCGCCATGAGCCCGCTGATGTTGATGGTCACTGCCGGGGCCGGCATCGCCCTGTTGCTGTTCCTGGTGCTCAAGTACAAGTTCCAGCCCTTTGTCGCCCTGATGCTGGTGAGCATCCTGGTAGCCCTGGTGGCCGGGGTGAAACCGGCTGACCTGGTGGCCACCATCGAAGGCGGCATGGGCAAGACCCTTGGCCACATCGCCATCATCATCGCCCTGGGGGCGATGATCGGCCGCATCATCGAGCTCTCCGGCGGTGCCGAGGCTTTGGCCAAGACCCTGATCGAGCGCTTCGGCAACCGCCGCACGCCCCTGGCCCTGACCGTCGCCGGCTTCATCATCGGCGTACCGGTGTTCTTCGAGGTTGGGGTCATCATTCTCATGCCCCTGGCCTACGGCGTGGCCCGCAGTGCGCGCAAGCCGCTGCTGGTGTTCGCCTTGCCGATGTGCGCCGCGCTGCTCACGGTGCACGCCTTCCTGCCGCCCCATCCGGGGGCTGTGGCAGCGTCCAGTCAGTTGGGGGCGGACCTGGGGCGAGTGCTGATGTTCGGCCTGCCGCTCACCGCATTCCTGTGTTACGTCGGCTATCGCGTGGCGGCCCGCATGACGCGGCGCGACTACCCGATGACTGACGATATCCGTGCCGAAGTCTATGGCCCGCACGTCACCAATGAGGATCTGGCAGCCTGGAACAAAGGGACCGAACTGCCCAGCGCGCAAGCCGTTGCCGCCGTCGCCCACATGGGCCTGGAAGAGTCCACCGGCAGCCTCGTGGCGAAACTGCCGCCGGCGCCACCACCGGGTTTCGGCCTGATCGTCAGCCTGATCCTGCTGCCCATTGTGCTGATCCTGCTGGGCACCCTGGCCACCTCCCTGCTACCACTGGAGTCCACCTTGCGCGGGGTGCTGACGGTGCTCGGCGCGCCGCTGGTGGCACTGCTGCTGGACACCTTGCTCTGTGCCTGGCTGCTGGGCACACGTCGGGGCTGGAGCCGCAGCCAGGTGTCCGAGGTGATCGGCTCGGCGTTGCCCGGGGTGGCCATGGTGATCCTGATCGCCGGGGCCGGCGGGGTGTTCGGCAAGGTGCTGGTGGACACCGGGATCGGCGCCGTGGTGTCCGACATGCTGCGCACCACCGGCCTGCCGGTGCTGGCCCTGGGCTTTTTGCTGACCCTGTTGCTGCGTGCGGTGCAGGGCTCCACCACTGTGGCCCTGGTAACCACGGCGGGGATCATCGCCCCGCTGATCGCCACCCTGAACCTGAGCCCCAACCACATGGCCCTGCTGTGCCTGGCCATGGGTGGTGGCGGGCTGGCCATGTCGCATATCAACGATGCCGGGTACTGGATTTTCACCAAGCTGGCCGGGCTCAATGTGGCGGATGGCCTGCGCACCTGGACCGTCATCACCACTTTGCTTGGCACCTTGGGGTTCTGTATTACCCTGCTGATCTGGCCATTTGTCTGACCCTTGGTCCTTAGGAGTTAACATGCCTCGTTTTGCTGCCAACCTCAGCATGCTCTACCCGGAACATGCCTTTCTCGATCGTTTCGCTGCGGCCGCGGCCGACGGTTTCACTGCGGTGGAGTACCTGTTTCCCTACGACTACAGCCCTCAGGAACTGAAGCAGCGCCTGGATGATCACGGCCTGCAGCAGGCGCTGTTCAACGCGCCACCCGGTGACTGGGCGGCGGGGGAGCGGGGCATCGTCTCCCTGCCCGGACGCGAGCAGGAGTTCCGCCAGGGGTTCGACAAGGCCCTGGAATACGCTGCAGTGCTGGGCAACTCGCGGATTCACGTGATGGCCGGCCTGCTGCCCTCGGAAAGCGACCGTGCCCGCCATCACGGGGTGTACCTGGAGAACCTGGCCCATGCCACGGCCCAGGCGGCCAAGGCGGGTATCACCGTACTGCTGGAGCCGATCAACACCCGGGACATGCCGGGGTTCTTCCTCAATCGCCAGGACCAGGCCCAGGCCATCTGCAAGGAAGTCGGCGCGGCCAACCTCAAGGTGCAGTTCGACTGCTATCACTGCCAGATCGTCGAAGGCGACCTGGCGGTGAAACTGCGCCGCGACCTGGCCGGGATCGGTCATGTCCAGATCGCCGGGGTGCCGGATCGCCACGAGCCGGACCTGGGTGAGCTGAATTATCCCTACCTGTTCCAGCTGCTGGACGAGCTCGGCTATGACGGCTGGGTCGGCTGCGAATACCGCCCTCGTGGCGACACCTCCGCCGGCCTGCAATGGCTGCGGGACTGGCAGGCGCGCTAGGCGCTCGCTGCCCCCTGGCGCAAGGCGCGCCAAGGGGCCTCTGCGATAACAACAAGCACAGGAGTTTCCCCATGCAGCGTTTTGCCTGCCGGGCCGCGCTCGGCCTGATTTTGTCCCTGGGCGGTGTTTCCCTGGCCACGGCGGCCAGCCTGCCGACGGCCACCCAAGGCGCTTGGATCGCCCCGCAGTTCACCTTCCACAACGGTGAACAGCTGGCCAACCTGAAACTGCACTACATCACCCTGGGGGACCCGAAGAACCCGGCGGTCCTCTACTTGCACGGCACCTATCGGCCGGCCAGCGACTTGCTGAGCAAGGATTTTGGCGGTGAGTTGTTTGGCCCGGGGCAAGCCCTGGACGCGAGCAAGTACTACATCATTGCCACCGACGGCATCGGCGTCGGCCAGTCGAGCAAGCCCTCGGACGGCTTGCGCGCGCGGTTTCCCCAGTACAACTACGACGACATGGTCCAGGCCCAGTATCGGCTGGTTACCGAAGGCCTGGGGGTCAAGCACTTGCGGCTGATCATCGGCAATTCCATGGGCGGCATGCAGACCTGGCTCTGGGGCCAGAAATGGCCGCAGATGATGGACGCCCTGGTGCCGATGGCCTCCCAGCCCGGGGAGATGTCCTCGCGCAACTGGATGATGCGCCGCCTGCTGGTGGAGTCGATCAAGCAGGATCCGGCCTGGGACCAGGGCAACTACCGGCAACAGCCGCCGTCCCTGCGCCTGGCCAACGCGCTGTTCGCCACCGGCACCAGTGGCGGCACCCTGGCCTATCAGGCCCTGGCACCGACCCGGGCCCAGGCCGATCAACTGGTGGAGGAGCGCCTCAAGGCCAGTCAGAGCGCCGATGCCAATGACTTCATCTACCAGTGGCAGTCTTCGGCGGACTACAACGCCGCGCCAGGGTTGAGCAAGATCCAGGCGCCGGTGCTGGTGATCAATGCCGCGGACGATGAGCGCAACCCACCGGAAACCGCAACCCTGCAAGCGGCGCTGAAACAGGTGAAAAATGCCCGCCTGCTGCTGATTCCCGCCAGTGCCGAAACCCGTGGCCATGGCACCACCGGCATGGCCCGGTTCTACGCTCGTGAGCTGGGGCAGTTCATGGCCGAAACCGAACAGCCCCGCTAAGGGCTCATGCGGGGCGAGGGTGGGGGCCAGTGCTGACTCAGGGCTGTGCTGGCAGGAGCAATTCCACCCCGTGCTTGCGGATCCCGTCCGCCGCTGCGGGGGCGAGGGCAGCGTCGCTGATGATGATGTCGAACTGCTCCAGTTCGGCGATCTTGTACATGCTGAAGGTGCCGTACTTGGAGCTGCTGGCCACCAGCACCACCTGGGTCGCCGACTGCATCGCCACCTGCTTGACTTCGACCTTCAACGCCGACGGCGTGGTGATGCCCCGGCGCAGGTCCCAGGAGCTGGTGGAGATAAAGGCCACGTCGGTCACCACCTGGCAAAGGGTGGCCACCGCCAGCCCGCCGACACAGGAGTGGTTGGAGTGGTCCAACTGCCCGCCGGTATGGATCACCGTCACCTGGGGCGCATCCATCAAGGCCTGGGCCACGCCGAAATCGTTGGTCACCACGGTCATTCCCGAGAGCGCCTTGATGTAGGGCACGATCTCCAGGGTGCTGGTGCCGGCATCCAGATACACCGTCATGTCCGCATGCAGCAGGCTCGCCGCGAGCTTGGCCATGGCCTGCTTCTGCGGCAGTTCCACCACCGCCTTGGACTGATGGCTGGGCTCGCTGTGCAACTGGCTGACGATGCGCACGCCGCCTGTGACCGAATAGGCCCGGCCTTCCTGTTCCAACAGGGCGATATCGCGGCGCACGGTCATGTGCGAGCAGTCGAACATCTCCATCAACTGATGCACGCTGAGCACCTGATGCTTGCGCAACTGGCGCAGGATCTGCTCGCGGCGCTGTTCCGGAATCATCGGCGCGCCGCTGTCGCTGGCAAGGTCCTTGGGAGTAGGCATTGAAGCTCCGAAGCAGGGCTGCAGATGAGGGAAAAGAGCGGCATATAGTAGCGAATCCGTGCAGTGTAGAGGAGCTTGGAATGCCTTTGGGGCGCAGGTTCGATAGCTGCTGGTTGGCCCTGGGGGTTACCCTGGCCATCCGCAGATCCACATTGAGTAAAGGTTCTATCCGCGATGAGCGACGACGAAGGGTTTTTCCAGGGCCGTCTCACCCTCAATACTGCCTGGCGAGAAATGCGCATGAGCCATTGGATCGCTAGCCCCAGGCTGGTGGAGTGCGGCAGCGGCAGGGTGCTGCTGGATCTGCACGGTAGCCTGTGGGACCTGCTGTCGAGCCACGAGTCGGCCGACGCATTGGACCTGTCGTTGCGGCGCTACCCGGGCGATCAGGGCGCCTTGACCTTGCGCATCAAGGCGGCGGATTTCAGCCTGTGGCTCGGTTCGCATCCGCTTGCGCCGGCGGACGTGGAAGTGGCCCTGGACGCGGCACTGCAAGCAACACCGGTTTAGCTGCCCGCGCGGTCTGTGAGCAGGCCCAGCACAGGGGGGACGCTCAGGTTTGCCGCTCATGCAATTGCGCGTAGGCCTCGGCCTCCAGCTCACCGCTGCCGGTGAGCGCCTGGCCTGCTTCGTTATAGAGAGCAAAGTCATGTTGCTGGCCGCCGATGCTCGCCGCGCCATCCAGGCCCAGCAACAAAGTGTAGAGCTGGTCGGTCAAGGCGCAGTCGAGTAACTCTACGACCTGGGCCTGCTGGTCGGCAGGCAGCGCCAGGGCGTGCAGGCGAGCAGCGGCGCTGGAGGAGGGGGACTCCTGCAGGCTGTTCAGGTAATGCTGTTTTTCCGCAATCCAACTGGCCACCAGCGTCTTGGCATCCATCGGGGTTACTCCTGTATGGGGTGGATCTTGGCCTGGTCGATATGCCAGCGCTGCTTGATTTGCAGCAGGCTGCCATCGCGTTTCATTGCATCCAGGGCCTGTTGCCAGCGGGCCACCCGGGCAGCGTCGACCTTGGGCGAGAAGGCGATATAGGCATCCTGGTGCATCAGCGGTATCTGGTAACGCAACTGGTCGACGTGCAGGCCCTGTTCGGCGGCGAAGGTGCCCACGCTCATGGTGTCGGCCACCACGTACTGCACGCGGCCGACCTGCAGCAGGCGCATCATGATTTCCGGGCTGTCGACGCCCCACAGGTTGTCCAGCCCCTGTTGCTTGAGGTAGCTGTAGACCAGCCATTTGCGCGGCACGGCGATCTGCCCCCGGGTCTGGCGCACATCAGTCACCGTTGCACTATCGCTGCTGCGGGCGTAGAGCGCGGTCTCGGTCTGCATCAGCGGGCCTACCCACTGATAACTGGACTCGCGCTCGGCGGTGCGCAGTATGGTAAACACCGCCGTGTCGGCGGCTTCGCTGGCATCGCGCAGGGCGCGCAACATTGGTCGTTGCTGAACCCGGATCTGATCGCCGCTGCGTTGTGCCAACGCCTCGACCACATCGACGCCGAAACCCACCATTCGCTCACCCTGCTGGAAGTGCAGCGGCGGATGGTTATCGGTCAACATGCGCAGTTCCGCCGCGTTGGCCGCGAGGCTCAACAGGGCCAACATTCCTCCCAGAACCCAGTTCATCGCGCACCTTGAAAATACAAAGGAGCAGAGCTTAGTACGACAGTGCCAGAGCCGTCGCGGAAAAATTACCGGCATCACCAGACGAGAGAAAGGGCCTGCTGTTGCAGGCAGTTTTTTTCATCAATGCTGTGCAACCGAGAAAGGCCTGCGGGTATTCTTGCGCGGCCTTTTCAGAATGGAATCGACCCATGTTTTTACCCCTCATCCGCTCATGGCCGGCCTGCGGGCTGTTGTTCGTTGCCCTGGCCTGTTCCCAGGGGCTCCAGGCCAGCAGTTTCGACTGCAAAAAAGCCGCCAGCACCAGTGAGAAGGCGATCTGTGCCGACCCTTACACCGCCGGTTTGGACAGCCGCCTGGGTGCAGCCTGGGCGACGACCCTGGCCAAGGCGACAGACCCCAAGGCGCTGCGCTTCGATCAGCGGCAGTGGCTCAAGCGGCGCGACCAGTGCGCGGCCGAGCTGGCCTGTCTGCGGGGCACCTACCTGAGCCGTTTGACCGAGCTGCGCTACATGAATGTGCCGTTCAATTGGCAGGGCACTTGGCAGCGGGTGTCCAACAGTCCGTTTTATGCCGGTGAACTGGTGATCCGGCACGTGGGGGCGGATCGCCTGGCCTTCGATCTATCCGCCATGGGCGGCGCCAACTCCGGTGCGCTGCAGGGCAAGGCGCGAATCAAGGGGGGCGAGGCAATGTACGCGGTCGAAGGTTGCAGCCTGCGCTTCAGTGCGCGCAACGGCCTGCTGGAGGTCATGCAGGATGGCGAGTCCTTCGCCTGTGGCGCCGGCAGCGGGGTCCGTTACGACGGCACCTACGTCGCTTCCAGGCAGCCACTGAAGTCGGAGTACTCGCTGCTGACCCTGGCCCTGGTCCACAGCGAAGAGGAAGACCGGCAAGCCCGGCAACTGCTCAAGGAGGACTACCAGACCTTGCTCGACAGCGGCTCGGTGTTCATGGCGCAAAGCTCTGCCGAGCTGCCGGGCGCCGAGGTCACCGAAATGTGGCTACGAGGGCTGGCCACCACCAATGCAGCGGTGGTAGTCCGCGGTGCCCAGGGGCAGCTGTGGGTGGCGCTGCTGAAACCGGTGGGGCCGGCGGATGAGGTGCGGGTGCGCTACTACACCACGGTCCCGGAGTGGAAGGAAAGCCTGCCGGATGCGGTGCAGAACTGGTACGAGGAACGCACCAAGGGCAAGCGCCTGGCGCTGGACATGATGCCTTGAGGCTTGATCTTGAATTCTTGGCGTGGCCAATGGCACGGGCGAAATCACCAAAATTTCGCTGTACCGACGCGCAACAGCGCAGGTGCAACTGCTAGAGTCTCGCCCCTGGCAATGCGCGACGCCGATTTTTGCGCCAGGGGCGACACTTCGGGCGCTGGCAGACGCGAGCCTTGCCGGGCAAATTCGTCGGGTTGGTGACGCGAAGCCATGGCGAGCGTCTACGACTTAGCAAGTGACACTGCCGCCGCCGTTATCGGCGCCTGGCACATTGAAATTGGGAGAATTTGTATGGTCATCAAACCCCGCGTTCGCGGCTTTATCTGTGTGACGACCCACCCGGTGGGTTGCGAAGCCAACGTCAAGCAACAGATCGATTACGTCACCCAGCAGGGCGCCATCGACGCAGGGCCGAAGAACGTACTGGTCCTCGGCGCATCCACCGGCTACGGCCTGGCGGCACGCATCACTGCCGCCTTCGGTTGCGGCGCCAACACCCTCGGGGTGTTCTTCGAGCGCGGCAGCGCTGACGGCAAGCTGGGCACCGCCGGCTGGTACAACACCGCGGCGTTCCACAAGTTCGCCGAAGAAAAAGGCCTGTACGCCAAGAGCATCAATGGCGACGCCTTCTCCGACGCGGTCAAGGCCGAGACCATCGAGACCATCAAGCGCGACCTGGGCAAGATCGACCTGGTGGTCTACAGCCTGGCCGCCCCGCGCCGCACCCACCCCAAGACCGGTGAAGTGCTGAGCTCGACCCTCAAGCCCCTGGGCAAGTCCGTGACCCTGCGCGGTGTCGACACCGACAAGGAAATCGTCAAGGAAACCACCCTGCAGCCGGCGACCCAGGAAGAGATCGACGGCACCGTGGCGGTGATGGGCGGCGAAGACTGGCAGATGTGGATCGACGCGCTGCACGAAGCCGGGGTTCTGGCTGAAGGCGCGAAAACCACCGCCTTTACCTACCTGGGCGAGAAGCTGACCCACGACATCTACTGGAACGGTTCGATTGGCGAAGCCAAGAAAGACCTGGACCACAAAGTCATCGGCATGCGCCAGCAACTGGCCGACCTGGGTGGCGACGCTAGGGTGTCGGTACTCAAGGCCGTGGTGACCCAGGCCAGCTCGGCAATCCCGATCATGCCGCTGTACCTGTCGCTGCTGTTCAAGGTGATGAAAGAGCAGGGCAGCCACGAAGGTTGCATCGAACAGGTCTACGGCTTGTACAAGAACAGCCTGTACGCCGAGACGCCAGTGATCGACCAGGAAGGCCGTCTGCGCGCCGACTACAAAGAGCTGGAACCGCAGGTCCAGGACCGGGTGAAAGCCCTGTGGGACCAGGTCACCAGCGAGAACCTCTACGAAATGACCGATTTCGTCGGTTACAAGCAAGAGTTCCTGCGCTTGTTCGGTTTCGAGATCCCGGGCGTCGACTATGAAGCCGACGTCGATCCGGACGTGAAGATCAGCAACCTGATCCAGCTGTAAGCTGCGTGTAGCATCAGCCAGCGCCCCTCCTCGTGAGGGGCGCTGTCGTTTGCGCCCACATATTCCCTGTAGGAGCCGGCTTGCCGGCGAAGGGCTCCGCAGGTCTTGTGCTGGTCTTGGCGATGCCTTCGCTGGCGAGCCAGCTCCTACACGAGCCAGCGCCTACGTGAGCGATTCCTGCAGGCGCGGGCAATTGCGCAAGATCGTTCAAGCCAGGGGCGCCGGCAGATGGCACAGTCAGCGTCCGTTATTTGTGTGCAGGGTTCTATGTCCAGCGTTCTCTTACCCCGTGCCGCCTTTGTTCGTGGCGCCATTGCCATCGTGCCGTTGTCCCTGGCCACCGCGCCCTGGGGGCTGCTGGCAGGCTCCATGGCCATTGAGGCCAATCTCACCCCGCTGCAAGGCCAGGGGCTGTCGAGCATTGTCTTCGCCGGTGCCGCGCAACTGGTGGCCATCGGCATGCTCAAGGGCGGGGCGGGGGTCTTCTCGATCCTGCTGACCACCTTGCTGCTGACCTCCCAGCACTTGCTCTACGGCATGAGCCTGCGCTCGGTGATTTCGCCGTTGCCCGGCCGCTGGCGGGTGGGCCTGGGCTTTCTGCTCACCGATGAGCTGTTTGCCCTGACCAGTGCCCATGACCAGCAGCAGTTCAACCGCTGGTACGCCCTGGGCGTGGGCCTGACCTTCTATGTGGCGTGGAACCTCTTCACCCTGCTGGGCATCGTCCTGGGCAAGAGCATTCCAGGGTTGGAGCACCTGGGGCTGGACTTCTCCATTGCCGCCACCTTCATCGCCCTGATTACGCCGCTGGTACGCAATGTGCCGACGGTGGTCTGTGTCGCGGTGTCGCTGTTCTGTTCGGTGCTGTTCAGTTATTGGCACTGGGGCTCGGCCCTGGTATTGGCCGGCCTGGCGGGCATGACTGCGGGCTTTGTCTGCAACAAGCTGTATCGGGGGCGCACATGATGGTCTGGGCAGTTATCTTCGGCATGGGCCTGTTGGTGTTTCTCAATCGCTATGTCTTTCTCGAGCCGCGCCTGCCACTGCGCCTGAGCAGCAATGCGCGGCAGTTCCTCGGTTTCGCGGTGCCGGGAATGCTCACGGCAATCTGCGGGCCCATCGTGTTCATGCCCGAGCATCAGTTGAACCTGGGGTGGGACAATCCCTACCTGTTGAGCTCCCTGGTGGCGATTGCGCTGGTGATCTACACGCGCAATACCCTGGTCAGCATGTTGCTGAGCATGGGTTTCTTTTTCCTTCTGCGCTGGTGGCTGTGAGGGGCGATTGAGGTAGCCTGTGCCGCCTTAGGCTCAGGCCTTTTTTTCAACTGCAATGGATGCTTTGGATGAGCGACTTTCCCCACGATATTGACCTGGATGCATTCTGGGACCAGGGCTCCAGCAGAAAGATCAACCAGCCGCCGCCCAGCGATCAACTGATCGCCGAACTGCAACAACAGTTGGGCTACCGCTTGCCGGCGTCCTATGTGGCCTTCATGCGCCGCTACAACGGCGGCCGTCCGCGGCTGACCTGTTTCCCGGTGGAGCAGGGCACTTCCTGGGCGCAAGACCATTGTGCGATCGACAGTTTCCTGTGCATTGGCAGCGACTCGCACTACTCCCTGGGGGGTGGGCTCGGCAGTCGTTTCATGATCGAGGAATGGGGCTATCCGGACCTTGGGGTGTACATCTGCGATTGCCCGTCCGCCGGGCACGACATGATTGCCCTGGACTACCGCGAGTGCGGCCCCGAGGGTGAGCCGCAGGTGGTGCATGTGGACCAGGAGAGCGACTATGAGGTGACTTTCCTGGCCTCGAGTTTCGAGGCGTTTGTCCGCGGCTTGGTGTCGTGGGAGGTGTATGACAACGCGGAGCAGGATTACCTCGACGACCTGGACAAGGTCGTCAACGCTGGGTTTTCGCCGTTGCTGGGCGAGCTGATCGAGCACTTCCAGCAGGTCCCTGACATCGCTGCACTGATCCGCGAGATTGCCTTGCGGATTGTCGAGGACAAGCGCTACTTCGCCCTGCACGCCGACCCGTTGTCGCAGCTGTTGTACGACCTGCAGTTCTGGCTGTATCAGAATCGCCACCCGGTGGCGGATAAATCACAGTACCTGCTGGCCTACCAGCACATGATTGCCTTCGGCAACGGCTTCGGTACCGGCGGCTACGCGCCGCGCTTCATCGAGGACTGGTTCCGCGATCGGCTGGGCGCCGGGCAGATACGCCAGAGCGCTGGCGGCCTGGTCTTGAGCGAAGACTATCGCGGCCAGTTGCTCAAGCAGTTGGCCGCGTTGCGCGAAGAACAGCCTCAGCCCCAGGAGCACCCATGAGCCACGAGTCGGTCCGTATCACTGGCGAACAAACCCTGTCTGACAACTGGTATGTGCTGAAGAAGTACAGCTTCGAGTTGCGTCGTCGCGACGGTAGCTGGCAGGCCCAGGCCCGTGAGGTCTACGACCGGGGCAATGGCGCGACGATCCTGTTGTACAACCTCGAGCTGCGCACGGTACTGCTGACCCGGCAGTTCCGCATACCGGCCTTCGTCAATGGCCACAGCGGCTACCTGATCGAAACCGCCGCCGGCCTGCTGGACAACGCCAGTCCGGAAGTCCGCATTCGCCAGGAGGCGGAGGAGGAAACAGGTTATCGGGTAGGGGAGGTGCAGAAGGTCTTCGACGCCTTCATGAGCCCGGGCTCGGTGACCGAGCGGGTGCATTTCTTCATTGGCCGCTACCAGGCCGGGGACCGCATCAGCGACGGCGGCGGCCTGGAGCATGAGGGCGAGGACATCGAGGTCCTGGAACTGGACATCGACCAGGCCCTGGGCATGATCAAGAGCGGGGAGATCGCTGATGGCAAGACCATCATGCTCCTGCAATACCTGCAGTTGCATGTGCTCAAGCCTCGCAGCCTGATGGTGCTGGTGGCCGGCCCTTATCGTTCCGGCACGGATGACGATCCGGCGTTGCTGGCACGCAATGTCGAAGCCATGGAGCAGTGTGCCGCCCAGGTCCTGGCGGCCGGGCATTTCCCGGTGCTGGGGGAGTGGGTGGCGTTGCCAATGACCCGCCTGGCGGGCTCCCGGGCCGTGGGTGACGCGGTGTACAACGCGCAGTTTCACGCCTATGCCGAACGCCTGCTGGAGCGCTGTGACGCGGTGCTGCGCATCGGTGGGGCCTCGGCAGGCTCCGATGCCATGGTGCGCATCGCCCAGGGGCTGGGCCTGGGTATCTATCATCAGGTGGAGCAACTGCCTGCGCTGACTCCGGTCGCGCTCCGCGCCTGATCAACCCGCGCTGCTGAGCGGACTGTTGGCGGCCTCATTCGCCGCCGGCAGTCCCGGCCTGCTCCAACGTCTCTCCAGTGCCACCCCGGCCCCGGGCTTTTCTTCGAGCCTGGCGGAAAAATACTGTCTATCTTCAATAGGCAAGCGGGAGCTTCGTCAAAGACCATATGTCGGCGTGAGTCACGCCGGTCGCTTTGTCGCTATGGCGCATGGAGCCCTATGGAAAATCTCGGTCTTGATCCGTCACCAGGGAGCAGCCCCTCCAATCAGGCGCTGACCCGGACCACCTTGCTGGGATGCTTGGGGCTGTTGCTGGCGCTGTTTCTGTTCACCGCGGTGTTGCTGGTGTACATCGCCCTCGATCAGAACCTTGCCGCCGAGCAGCACAGCCGCCTGGATCTCGACAAGGCACTGCAGGCCTTCGACAGCAATGCCCGCACCACCCTCAAGGACTACGCGCTGTGGGGTGATGCCTACCAGCACTTGCACCTGAGCGTCGATCTGGAGTGGGCTTTCACCCGTCAGAACTTCGGTCCGACCCTGTACCAGGACCTGGGGTTCGACGGGGTGTTTGTGATCGACCCGCAGGGGCGGACCGTCTACGCGCTGGTGGCCGGACGCCTGGTGTCGATGGATGCCCGGGACTGGCTGGGGGAAACCCTGCAACCTCTGGTGGATCACGCGCGTCTGGTGGCGGCCGGCGGCAACGCCAGCAGCCGCTACCTGTCGATCGCCGGCGTTCCGGCGCTGGTGGTGGCCGATGTGCTGAGCCCGGGCAACGATCCGCAGGTGCGGGGCGATGCCGGACCGCAATCGGTGCTGATCTTTGTGGCTCGCTTGGATCCGACGCGGTTGCTAGCCCTGGGGCAGGGAATGGGCATCGAGCAACTGCAACTGGCCGCTGCCGGAGCGGCGGACGGGCTGCCCACCCTGGCCTTGCCCGAAGGCGCCGGAACCCTGCAGTGGCAACCCGCGCGTCCGGGGCACCGGTTGTTGCTGCTGGTGATGCCGCTGTTGCTGTTGGCGGGCCTGCTAGTAGGGCTGATGGCTGGGTTCCTGTTGCGCCGAGCCGCTGCTGCGGCTCGGCTGATGGATCAGCAAGTGCAGGCCTTGCGCGTCAGTCGCTGGGCCCTGGCGGCCAGCGAGGAGCGTTTTCGCGACGTCGCCGAAGCTGCCTCCGACTGGATCTGGGAAGTCGATCCGCAACTGCGTTTCACCTATCTCTCCGAGCGCTTCGAGGTGGTCACGGGGCTGGCTCGGGAGGCAACCCTGGGGCTGGCGATGGACGAGCTGCTGAGCACCGATCAGGATTCGCTGCAAAGCTGGCTGGCGCTTCCGGACCGGCACCCGCAGGCGGTCTTGCAGTGCACTTACCTGGATGGTGAGCGGCAGCCGCGGATCTGCCGTCTTTCGGTGCGGGCCATGGCTGCTGGTGGTTACCGTGGCACCGCCAGCGACATCACCGAGGAAGTCGCGGCCCGGCGGCGGATCGAGTACTTGTCCCAGCACGATGCCCTGACCGGGCTGGCCAACCGCACGCGCATGCAGGAGTTTCTCGAAGGCAAGCTCCAGGCCTTGCCGCTCTTGCAGGAGCCCTTGTTGATGCTCAGCATCGACCTCGATCGCTTCAAGCCGGTGAATGACCTGTTGGGGCATGCGGCCGGCGACCAGGTGCTGCATGAGGTCTCCCAGCGCCTGAGCCAGTGCCTGCGCAGTGAAGACCTGGTGGCCAGGGTCGGCGGCGACGAGTTTGTCCTGGTGGTGCCGGGGCAAGTGACCGAGGCCGAGATCGAAGGCCTGTGCCGGCGCTTGATCGAGCGGATCGAAGCGCCGTTCTACATTTGCGGGCATGAAGTCTTCATCAGTGCCAGCATCGGCATTGCCCGGGCCCCGGCCGACGCCCGCCAAGCCGAGGAGCTGCTGCGCTTCGCTGACATTGCCCTCTACGAGGCCAAGGCGGCAGGACGCAGCACCTGGCGTTTCTATGCCGCTGACATGAAGGTGCGGATCATCGAGCGGCGCAGCCTGGAGCGCGACCTGCGCCATGCGATTGAACAGGATCAACTGATCCTGCAGTTCCAGCCTCGTTACCGGCTGGCCGACCGACGCCTGGTGGGCGCCGAGGCGCTGGTGCGCTGGCAGCATCCGCAACGCGGGCTACTGGAGCCGGAGGTGTTTGTACCGATCGCCGAGGACAGCGGCCTGATCCTGCCGTTGAGCGACTGGGTGCTGCACGCGGCCTGCCGCGCCGCCCGCAGCTGGCCCGGGCACCTGCTGCTGGCGGTAAAGCTGTCGTCCAGCGAGTTTCAGCGCGGGCAACTGGTGGCCCGAATCAACGGTGCGCTGATTCGGAGCGGGCTGGAGCCCTCACGGCTGGAACTGGAAGTGACCGACAAGATGCTGTTCGACGACAGTCGTCAGGTGCTGACCAGCATGCAGGGGCTCAAGGCTTTGGGGGTGCGTCTGTTGATGGATGACTTCGGTACCGGCTACTCGGCGTTGCAGTTCCTGCAGAGTTTTCCTCTGGATGGCCTGAAGATTGACCACAGCCTGGTGGCCAGGATGCACGGCAATGACACCGGGCGTTCGATTGTCCAGGCGATCGTCGACCTGGCGCACGCCCTGTCGTTGCGGGTGGTTGCCGAAGGTGTGGAAACAACGGAGCAGCTCAAGCTGCTGCATGCCATCCAGTGTGACGAAGTCCAAGGCAGCCACCTGGGGCCGCCGCTGGAGACTGCAGGGTTATTGGCACTCTGCGCCGAGGCGGCCCAGGCCGCAGGTTCGAGCACCTGAGCGAGGTGCCTTCAGGGCAGGTGATCGGCGGCGAAGTCCGCCTCCGAGCGGGCCTGCAGGCGGCCCTTGCGGCAGGCCTGCTGGAAGCGCTCGAAGTCCCGTTCGTTTTGCGTGGCATAAGCCTGGGCGTAGTGCCACAGGGCTTCGGCCAGGGTCTCGCTGCTGCCGATATAGCCGCTGATCAGCGCCGCTTTGCCCGAAGCCTTGGCATGGGCCCGGGCCAACGCCCGGCCACAGACCCGGGCATAGGCAGCAAAGGTTTCTTCATCGAAGGTTTCCAGTTCCGCCGAGACCTTCATGTCCCGCAGTTGGCGCACATAGAAGTGGCGACCATTGGGGCCGGTGGTCCAGCCCAGGAACAGGTCGCTGGCGGACTGCATCAGGCGTTGCCCTTCCACCACTCGCTGGCCGTTGTGGCGCGGCCGTGAGCGAGTATTCACGTAGTCGGCGAGCACCGAGCGTCGGGCCTCCTTGAACTGCAGGAACAGCGGCTGCTGCTGGTTATCGGTGAGCAGCGCGACCAGGCAGCGGGTGCCGACGCTGCCCACGCCCACCACCTTGAACACCAGGTCACGGGCGCTGAATCGGGCCAGCAGGTCACGCCGGTCGGCCTGCAGGGTGCCGCGATAGTCGCGCATGAAGGTGTCGTACAGTGGCCGCCAGTCTTCCAGGCGCATCCAGTCGTCATCGTTATCAAGCAACGATGTCTCTTTGTGCAGGTGGAAAATCTCCGGCAAGTCGTCACGAATCCGCAACTGTCCGCGGCTGTCGCGTTCGCTGATCTTCGGCAGCAGGCCGGCGTGGGTGCGTCGCGCCGCCTTGTCGATGGCCCGTTGCAGATGCCCGAGGACATTGCCGTTGGCCTGCGCCTGTTGCAGCAGGTCGTCCTGGGTCAGGGCGTCGTACCAGATGTCCAGGGCGTTCTGTCCGGCGCAGGTGGCCATGCTGCGCTGGTAGGCGCCCACCAGTTCGCGGCAGACCCGCTCCTCGACTCGGGCGCCGTGGCGAAGGTGCCGGGCGGCGATCAGGAAACTCGCCACCAGGCGCTTCAGGTCCCACTCCCAGGGCCCCGGGTGAACCTCGTCGAAATCGTTGACGCTGAACAACAGGTTGCGTTCCGGGGTGGCGAAGCCGCCGAAGTTCATCAAGTGGCAATCGCCGCAGATGGTCGAGCGCAGGCCCATGTCTGGTGTAGTCGCCAGGTCGTGGGCCTGGAGCAGGGCGTTGCCGCGGTAGAAGGTGAAGGGCGACACCAGCATGCGCCCGTAGCGCAACGCCACCAGGGACTGGACCCGCCCCTGGCTCGAGGCTTCGATCAGCGGCAAGGGGTCGCGCTTGACCTGCCCGGGAGCCGCATGGGAACTGCGGGGACAGTGCTTGCGGGCTTGCTTGCCTTGCTTGAGCGGGTCGCTGGGGCGGTTCATGGCTGGCACCTGTGGGAGGGCGAGGTATTGTTGCCGGCGTTTGCCCGGGCGCAGGGTTCAGGCATCGGACGCTGCCGCGTCACGGGCCTCCTGGCGGATCGGTAGCTCCACGCGAAAGGTGCTGCCGACGCCGAGCTGGCTGCGCACGCTGATCTGCCCCCCGTGTTTCTTGACTATTCCATAGGACAACGACAGCCCCAGGCCAGTGCCCTGGCCCACGGGTTTGGTGGTGAAGAAGGGGTCGAAGATCTTCGCCAGGTGCTGCTCATCGATGCCGCAACCGCTGTCGCTCACTTCCAGCCAGACCCGGTCTGCGTCTGCGCCGTTGCTGAGGGTGATGGTGCCGCGTTCCGGGCCGATGGCCTGGGCGGCGTTGACCACCAGGTTCATGACCACCTGGTTGAGCTGCGAGGGCAGGCACTCGATGTCCGGCAATGTGTGGTAGTCCTTGATCAGGTCGGCCTTGTACTTGAGTTCGTTGGCGACGATGTTCAGGGTCGAGTCGATGCCCTGTTGCAGGTTGGCCATTTGCCACTGCTGGTCGCTGTCGACCCGGGAGAAGTTCTTCAGGTCCTTGACGATCTGTTCGACCCGGCCGATGCCGTCCTTGGACTCTTTGATCAGCAGCGGAATGTCTTCCTGGAGAAAGTCCAGGTCGATGCTTTCCCGCAGGCTTTGCAAGCGCTTGCGCAGCTCCGGGGCGGCAATCGCCTCTTCGGCCTGGCGATAGGCGCTGAGCATCTGGTTGAGCTGTTGCAGGTAGCCGGCCAGGCTGCCGAGGTTGGAGGAGACAAAGCCGATGGGGTTGTTGATTTCGTGGGCGACCCCGGCTGCCAGCTGGCCCAGGGAGGCCAGCTTCTCGGATTGCACCAGCTGGTTTTCCAGTTGTTTGCGTTCGTCGATCTCCTGCTGCAGGGCTGCCCCGGTGTGTTTCAGGTCTTCGGTGCGCTGTTCCACCAACTGCTCCAGGTGATGCATCTGCAACAGCGCGCGGGCAGTCATTTCCCACTTGCTGGTGAGGGTGCTGGCCATCTGCTGGACTTCGATGTTGTCGAAGGGTTTTTTCAGGATCAGCAGCCGGTTGTGGCCCTGCAGGCGTTCCAGCAGATCCTCCCAGGAGTAGTCGGAATAGGCGGTGCAAACCACTACCTGCAGACGCGGGTCCGCTTGCCATAGCCGCTCGATGGTCTGGGCCCCGTCCCAGCCCAGGGGCATGCGCATGTCGACGAAGGCCAGGGCATAGGGTCGCTGCTGTTCCAGGGCCTGGCAGACCAGGCCCAAGCCTTCCTCGCCACCGTAGGCCGAGTCCAGTTCGAAGGCCGGCTGCTGGGGCTTGGTCGAGGCGCCGAACAGCTGCGCCTCGAGGTCGTCCAGGGTGCTGTCATCCTGGGGCGGCGGGGTGAGGATTTTGCGGAAGTCCTCGTGAATCGACGGGGTGTCGTCGATCAACAGAATGCGGCGGTTGCTCAGCTCTTCCATCATTGGCCCTCGGCGCTGATCAGCGGAATGTCCAGGGTAAAGGTGGCGCCCAGGCCCGGTCCGTCACTGTGCACGCTCAGCTGTCCGTCCATTTCCATGGCGGCCAGGGCGCAACTGTGCAGGCCGAAGCCGTGCCCGTCCTTGCGGGTGGTGAAACCGTGGGCAAAGATTCGCGTCAGGTTTTCTGCGGCAATGCCTTCGCCTTCGTCCTTGACGCTGATGCGTAGGGTCTCGCCGTCCACTACCCGGGCGCTCAGGGTCAGGGTCCGTGGGTGATCATCGAGCCCGGACATGGCGTATTTGGCGTTGCTGATCAGGTTGATCAGGATCAGCAGCATGCGGTGCTTGTCGCCCATGACTGCAGGCACTGCGGCGTAGTCCCGGACCACGGTGACTTGATGCCGGGTCAGGGCCCCGGAATTCATCCGCAGGGCATCGTCGATCAACTCGGCGACCTTCAGCGGTTCGACCAGGCGCGACGCCCCGGCATAGGACTGCTGGGTGGCGACGATCTCCTTGATGTGGTCGACGCTGCGGCTCAGTTGGGCCAGCTCTTCGCTCATGCCTTGCTGCTCGCTGGCGATGGCCTGCACCAGCTGGTTGAAGTAACCGGGAAGCAGCTTGCCCTTTTCGTCCTCGCTGAAGAAACGCCCCAGGTCGCTGCCGTGCTGGTTGACCAGTTGCATCGCCTTGCCCAGGCCCAGGGCTTTGCTGGTACGCAGTGTGCGGCTCAGCAGCTCGCTGGAAATGTTGACGCTGTTGAGCACGTTGCCAACGTTGTGCAGCACGTTGGTGGCGATTTCCGCCATCCCGGCCTGACGCGCCGCGTCCAGCAGTTCGCTCTGCACCTCCTTGAGTTCCCGGGTGCGCTCCTCGACCCGCTGCTCCAGGTGTTCATTGGCGCTTTGCAGGGCGGTGTTGACTCGCTGGATGACCGCATAACTGCGCACCAGCCTGACCACCAGGTAGAGGATCAGCAGCACCAGCAACACCGAGAACAGCAGCAGGTACTGGTGCGCCTTCTGGTCTTGCAGGTCGGTCTGGAGCTGGTCCTGGTTGAGCAACTGGGTGATGGCGTCCAGGCGCCCGGCGATCGGGATCGAGGTGATCCGCTCCAGCAGGTCATTGACCACCGGCTGTTCGCGCAGAATCACCGAGACATGGTTGCTGAGAATCTCCACCGGCTGGTGCAGCGGTTCGGGCAGACGCTCCTTGTTGATCGCGAGCTTGTTCAGCCCCAGCAGGATGTCCGCGGCCTTGTCGTCGGTGGAAACCTGGGCGAACTCCAGGCTGCTGAGCAGCAGGTCGTAGGTATCGATGGCGATGTTCTGCTGCGCCAGTCGCTGTTCATCGTCGAGGCTGGCCAACCGCAGTTGGATGTCGTCTTCGGCGGTGGGCAGGAACGCCAGGGAGTTGCGCAGTATGGAGTTGTGGGACTTGAAGCGCTCCACCAGCCCGGCCTTTTCCTGCAGCGCCTCGAGGAATGCCTGATGGCTCGCCTGCCAGGCCGCCGGATCGCTGTGGTCCTGTTTCGAGGCCCGATCGAAGCGGCTCCAGAGCTCATTGATCTGCTGCACCGGGATCACCAGCGGATCGTAGTTGTGGGTGATGGCGATACGTGCCTTGAGCACCTCGGTTTCCCATTGGGCGTTGAGTTGCTTGATGTGGCCGATCAGGTCCCGTGACAGGGCGTAGTTCGAGGTCTGGCCGATCATCGTCTTCAAATACACAAACGCCAGCGCCATCACCAGGCCCAGGGTCAGCAGCGTTGCGGGCAAGCGGCGCGGCAGCTTCATAGGGGCGGGTCCTGCTGTTCGCCCGTAAGGGTCTTGAGAAACTTGACGATCAGGCTGGTATCCAGGGGGTTGGGCAGACGTCCCAGTTGATACTTGAACATCACCTCCACTGCCTGCTCCAGGGTCTGCGCCGAGCCGTCGTGGAAGTACGGGGCGGTGAGCGCAACGTTGCGCAGGCTGGGGACCTTGAAGACATTGCGGTCCTGCTCGTCGCCAGTGATCAGGAAACGCCCGAGGTCGGCCTCGGTGGGGTTGCCCCGGGCCGTGAAGTAATCGCCCATCACTCCGAACTTCTGGAACATGTTGCCGCCGATGTTGACCCCCTGGTGGCAGGCGATGCAGCCGTAGTCCTTGAACCGCTGGTAGCCGTGTTTTTCATCCAGGCTGAGGACCTCGGTGTTGCCTTGCAGGTATTGGTCGAACCGCGAATTGCTGCTCAGCAGGGTCTTTTCGTAGGAGGCCAGGGCGTTCTGCACATTGGCTGTAGTGACGCCATCCGGGTACAGCTCGCCGAAGGACTGGCGGTAGGTGGTGTCGTCACTCAGGGTGCGGAGCAGGTTGGGCCAGTTGTTGCCCATCTCGATGGGGCTCTGCACCACGCTATCGATCTGCGCCTCAAGCGTTTCGGCGCGGCCGTCCCAGAACTGGCGAAAGTTCAGCGCGGCGTTGAACACACTGGGCGCATTGACCCGGGTCGGCTGCCCGAGGAACCCCGGCGAAGTTGCGCGGCCATCGGCGCCGCCCTTGTCCAGTTGATGACAACTGGCGCAGGACAGGCTGCTGTTCAACGACAAGCGCGGCTCATTGAACAGCCGCCGGCCCAGCTCGACCTTTTTGGGATCGAGGGTGGGCGGCGCGGGCAAGGGCTTGAGCGGTTCATCCAGTGCCTCACCGTGGGCGTGCAGGCCAGTACCCAGCAAGGTACTGAGCAGCAGGCAGTTCAGTGCGCGCAGCAGGTGCTTGCGATACTCACGGGTGGCGCTCATGGCCGTGCACCGGACGGGGAGGCGGTCTGTGCACTGAGCAGCCGGGCGAATTCCTCGGCGGGCAGGGCCTTGCTGAAGTAGTAACCCTGGCCTTCCTCACAGCCCTGATGCTGCAGGAATGTCAGTTGTTCCGGGGTTTCCACCCCTTCGGCGATGATACTCAGGTGCAGGCTGCGACCGAGGTTGATGATGGCGCTGACCAGCGCCGCGTCCTTGTGGTCATGGCTCACTCCCTGGACAAAGGACTGGTCGATCTTCAGTACGTCCACGGGAAACTTGCGCAGATAGCTCAGGCTCGAATAGCCGGTGCCAAAATCGTCGATGGCCAGGCGTACTCCCAGGGTCTTGATGGCCTGCAAGATGGCGAGGGTGGCTTCGACGTTCTGCATCAGCACGCCTTCGGTGATTTCCAGCTCCAGTAAGGCGGGGTCCAGGGCGCTGTCACGGAGCGTTGCCTGCAGTTGCTGGAGCAATTGTGGCTGTCTGAAGTCGCTGGCCGAGAGATTCACCGACAGGCGAATGGGTGTCAGGCCGGCGTCCTGCCAGGCCCGGGACTGGCGAGTGGCCTCACCCAGCACCCACTGGCTGATGGCGGTGATCAGGCCGCTGTCTTCGGCCACGGGAATGAACTGCGCGGGGCTGATCCAGCCCTGCTGCGGGTTGTGCCAGCGAATCAACGCCTCGGCGCCCACCACCTGGCCCGAGGCCAGGTGGATTTTCGGCTGGTAGTGCAGGCAAAACTCCTGGCGTTCCAGGGCCTGGCGAATGCCCGATTCCAGGTGTTGCTGTTCCCGGGCCTGGTGGCTCATGTCTTCGGTGAAGAAACCGTAGCTGCCCGGTGCCTGGTCCTTGCTGTTGCGCATGGCCATCTCGGCCTTCTTGATCAGCGACAGGGCATCCTGGCCATCCTCGGGGTACAGACTGATGCCCAGGCTGGCGGTGACCCGCAGGTCGTGCCCGGCGATGTCATGGGGCTGGCCCAGCTTCACCAGGAGTTTTTGCGCGACGACCCGTATCTGGGGCGGTGGGTGCAGGTCATGCACCAGCACCACGAACTCGTCGGAGCCGTAGCGGAACACCGAGTCGGATTCACGCATGCTGTGCTGCAGGCGCTGGGCAATTGCCTTGAGCAGCTCATCGCCCGCCGGGTAACCCAGGGCATTGTTGATCCGCTTGAAGCGGTCCAGGCCGATGAACATCACCGCCACTTGCTTGTCATGGCGTCGGGCCTGGGCCATGGCCTGGTCCAGGCGGTCGCCCAGCAGGGTGCTCGACGGCAGCCCGGTCAACAGGTCGTAGTGCAACAGGTGGGAGACCTTGAGCAGCTCAGCGACTCGATCCTCGATGGTCTGCTGCAGCTCGTTGAGCTTCTGCCGGGCGTCCTGGGCCATCTGCCATTTCCAGGTCAGGGCGTTGGCCATCTGGCGGATTTCCAGGCTGTCGAAAGGCTTTTTCAGGATCAGCAACTGGTCGCCAAACACCAGGCGCTCGGCCATGTCCTCCCAGGAATAGTCGGAGTAGGCGGTGCACAGGGCGATCTGCAGGTCCGGGTCGGCCTGCCACAGGCGTTCGATGGTTTCCAGGCCGTCCCAGCCGGGAGGCATGCGCAGGTCGATGAATGCCATGGCGTAGGGCAGGCCCTGGGCCAGGGCCGATTCGACCTTGGCCAGGGCTTCGCGGCCCTGAAACGCCGAGTCCAGGCTAAAGGTTTGGGCGGCCTGGGTCGGGGCACTGCCGAACAGCTGCTGTTCGGCGAGACCCAGGGCCAAGTCCTGGCGGGGCGCGAGAATCTTCTGGAAGTCGTCATGGATCGAGGGGCTGTCGTCGACGATCAGCACCCGTCGGTTGACCCGCTCAGACAGCGAGCCAGAGGCCTCTTGCGATCTTTTCTGTGCGTCGCAGCCAGCGTCCATAGACCTTCCCTAGTGCTCTGAGCTTGCGTTCAACGCTGTCAGCATAGTCATTGCTAGAGCTCCCCAGAGGCGTTTTTTTTCAGTGCAGGTGGCCGGGTGAAAATAAAAAATCCATCTAGGATTGTCTGGGAAATCCCGCAGTTGCCGAGCGGCCTGTGAGATCCGTCGAGGAAACGCTGTGTCGCCCAGGGAGAAGCTGCATGGAAGATTCGCCACTGCCCGAGTCCGGCCCACGCGCCAGCCTGTTGCTGGTGGATGACGAAGAGTCGATTCTCAGCAGCCTGAAGCGCCTGTTGCGCAGCCAGCCCTATGAGGTGCTGCTGGCCAATAGCGGCGCCAGGGCCCTGGAGATTCTCGCCGAGCGTCCCGTGGACCTGGTCATGAGTGATGCACGCATGCCCAGCATGGATGGCGCCACCTTGCTCGCCCGCGTGCGTGAGGGCTACCCGACCACCCGGCGGATTCTGCTCACCGGGTATGCCGACCTGGAGACCATCGTCAAGGCGGTCAACGAAGGGCAGATCCACCAGTACCTGAGCAAGCCCTGGAATGACGAGGAGCTGCTGCTGATCCTGCGCCAGGTGCTGGAGCACCAGCAGGCGGAGCGTGAGCTCAAGCGCTTGCAGCAGCTGGTCCTGGAGCAGAATCGCCAGCTCAAGGCGAGCAATGTCGGCCTGGAGCAGCGCGTGACCTCGCGCACCGCAGAGTTGCAGCAGACCGCAGATATGCTGGACCTGGCCTACGACGAGCTCAAACACAGTTATGTAACGGCCACCGAGGTGTTTTCACTGCTGGCCAACCTGCGGCTGCCGACGGACAAACAGACCAACCGCAAGGTCATCGACCTGGTGCGTGTCTGTTGCATCAGCCATGGCCTGGACGAAGCCTCCAGCCGCGACCTGGCCATGGCCGCGGCGTTGTACAACATCGGCAAGCTGAGCTGGAGCGATGCCATGCTCAACTCCCCGGCGGACTTGTTGCATCACCTGGAGCGTGATCGCTACCGCGCCTATCCGAAGCAGAGCGAGTCGCTGCTGATGTCCCTGGAGCCCATGCAGGACGCCGCGCGCCTGATCCTCCATCACCAGGAACGCTGGGACGGCAGTGGTTTTCCCGACCACCTCAAGGGCGAGGCCATTCCCTGGGGGGCAAGGTTGCTCAAGCTGGCGGTGGACTTCATCGAGCTGCAGTGCGGGTTGATCCTGGAGCGGCGGATGAACAGCGACGAGGCTTTGCTGTTCATTCGCAAATACGCCGGCCGGTTGTATGACCCTGAGCTGGTGGAGGACTTTGTTCGGAGCTGCGCGGCCTATCTCAGCGATGTCAGCGTCGACGACCCGACGGTCAAGGTACTGGGGACCCGGGAACTGCAGGACGGGATGGTCCTGTCGCGCAATCTGAATGCCGACAACGGCATGTTGCTGCTCAATGCCGGCAAGGTACTCAATGAACCCCTGGTGCAGAAACTCATCGCTTTCGAAGCCATGGAGGGCGCCAAGTACAGCATCTTTGTCCGGGTGCCCGAGGTCGGTGGGGCTAGCCCCGGTATTCCCGGTGGTTGATCGCAACGCTTGATCTGTGGCGCGTTGAACGTCATCTTTTGCCTTCTGCCGGGTGGTCGTGGTGACGCGCGGAGATCACAGCGCCCGACCTGGGCCAGGCCGCGGTGGATTTTCCGGGAGCAATGCGATGGATCTGGCAACCCTTTTTCTCTATATCGTCACGGTGAGTGCGGTCATGATCACCCCGGGGCCGTCGATGCTGCTGGCCTTGAACAACGGCGCGAGCCACGGCCTGCGAGTGGCGGGCTGGGGGATTGCCGGGGCGGCGTTGTCCGACCTGCTGCTGATCGGCGCCGTGGGGTGTGGGCTGGGGGCGTTGCTGCAGGCCTCGGAGCCGCTGTTCGTGGTGGTCAAGAGCTGCGGCGCGGTGTATCTGCTGTACCTCGCCTGGTGCCTGTGGCGTGCCCCGACCCAGGCCCTGGCACGCTCGCTCAACGCTGCCTCGGGCAGCTCCGGGCGCTCGGCCTTTCGCCGGGCGTTGCTGGTGGGGTTGTCGAATCCCAAGGGGTTGTTGTTTTTCTCGGCCTTCGTGCCGCAGTTCGTGCGTCCGCAACAGCCTGTGGCAGAGCAGTACCTGATCCTCGCGCTGGTCAGTGCCCTGGTGGACTGCGTAATGATGAGCCTCTACGCCGTCGGTGGGCGGCGCGCCATGGCGACGTTTTCCGCCCGGGTCATGGGCTGGATCAATCGCAGTTGCGCCGGCCTGCTGGCGCTGTTGGCGGTGGGGGTTGGCCTGTATCGGCGTAGCGATAACCCTGCGCTCTAGGCGGTTCGCTGGTATTTTGTCGCCCCCCCGGCACCTGGCCGGTTTTCCGGGGACGCCATGGCGCCCTTGTCATGTTCCTGCAACGCTCCGCTGCCAAGAAGGTGAGGCTATGTTCAATCCGCTCCACCCCGATGGCGGGGCCAGGACGCTTCGATTCCCCAAGGAGAATTCACGATGAAACAGTTTTTTGCCCTGATGGCGGCCCTGGTGCTGACCCTGGGGATGGTGGGCATCAGCGACGCGCGCCAGCCCAAGCAACAGCGCGACTCGGTAGCAGGAACCTTCGACTATTACCTACTGACCCTGTCCTGGTCGCCGACCTTCTGCCTGATGCACCCGGAGAACCAGCAGTGCACGGGCAAGGGCTACGGTTTTGTCCTGCACGGCCTGTGGCCGCAGTACGCCAAGGGCGGCTGGCCGGAGTCGTGCCCGCCACTGACGCCGCTGAGCCGGGAAGAACGCGCCAAGGGCCTGACCCTGTTCCCCACGGAAAAGCTGCTCAACCACGAATGGACCAAGCATGGCACCTGCAGCGGCCTGGGCGGCATGGGCTACCTGGATGCGGCGGACAAGTCCCTGGCCAAGGTACAGATTCCCGAGGCGCTGCAGCCATCGACGCAGGTGCGCTACTTCGAGGCCTCGGCGATTGCCCAGCAGTTTCGCCAGAGCAATCCGGGGATTGCCGAAAATGGCATTGCCATTCTCTGCAGCGGTCCCGAGCTTTCCGAAGTACGGGTGTGCCTGACCAAGGACCTGGACTTTGGTGCCTGCGGCAAAGGTGTGAAGGACCAGTGCCGCGCGGGCCAGATTCGCGTACCGCCGATTCGCTGAGGGCGTCTTCGCCGGCCAATCGACTGCTGCCGCAGGGCAACTGCAGGCGTTGGCTGGCGGCAAACCGGACCACGCCCGATCGCCGCCAGTAGCAGGGTCTACAGGCTGGCGAGCAGGTTCTGCAGGCGCTCGGCGGTTGCTTGGCCGCAATCCTGCATCGGTGCCCGCAACTGCGGCTCGATCAGCCCTTGATGGGCCAGCAGCGCTTTCACCGGTGCCGGATTGGGCTCGGCGAACAGGGCCTGGATCATCGGCACCAGTTGCAGGAAGGTCGCCCTGGCCGCGTGCAGTTGTTGTGCCTGAACCTGTTGCAGCAGTTGCACGAACCGCTCAGGGCGAATATGCGCCGAGGCCGCAATGGCTCCGCAAGCCCCCAGGCACAAGGCGCTGAACAGCTGCAGATCCTCGCCACAGAGTACTTCCACGTCGCCACTGGCCAGCAGCGCCAGGGTGTTCTCCAGGTTGCCGCCGCAATCCTTGACCGCCTTGATCCGTGGATGGCGGACGATGTTGAGCAAGGTGCTTTGCTGCAGGGTGACCCCGGTGCGGTAGGGAATGTCGTAGACGATGATGGGCACGCTGGAGGCATCGGCGACGCTGTGGAAGAAGCTTTCCAGGGCTGCCTGCGAAGGCCGGATGTAGTAGGGCGCAGGCACCAGCAGGGCCGCCACCGGGCGTTTGAGAATCTGCTGCTGCAGGCTCAGCAATGACTTCAGGTGGTTGCCCGCCAGCCCCATGATCACCCGCCCGGCAGGTGCTGTTTCCAGTACCGCATCGAGTACTGCCAGCTGCTCGTCCTTGTCCAGGGCGGCGGCTTCACCGGTGGTACCGCAGACCACCAGCCCGGCCACGCCACTGTCCAGCAGGTGGCTGCTCAGACGCCGCAGGGCGGCAAAGTCGATGGCGCCGTCGGCGAAGGGGGTGACGATGGGGACCCAGATACCTTGAAACGATGACATGCGTGTTCTCCTGATGGTTGACCGTCGGGTCACGTCAGAAGAGTAGAAGGGCAATCAGCAAAGGGAGGGTGTCCGTAGCGCCTGAGGTCCTGTCAGCTCATCTGACGGGACACAGCGCCCCGGTCACATGAGCGACTGTTTCTTCGATTTAGAGCTGCAAGCCACCCACGCCTCGGCCTTGGCAGACAAGCCAAGGGCGCGAAAGTCGAAGTCAAGGGTGTGGGGCATGGTCAAGACAAGCTCTGAAATCAGGCGCTCAGTTTTAAGAGCCAGCGTGATGTTTGTCAATCCTCGAACACCGCGAATTCGGCGCGCATCCTGCCGTTGTGCTTGGCCCGGTACAGCAGCTTGTCGACCTGCTCGACAAACTCCAGGGCCTTGGCGCCCTCAAGGGCCAGGGTGGTGCCGACCCCAAGGCTCAGGGTCAGCCAGCGGGACACCGTCGAATGTTGGTGGTCGATTTGTTGCTGGCGAATCAACTGCAGGCATTTGTTGGCCACCAGCCGGGCCGACAGCGCGTCGGTCTCCGGCAGCAGCCAGACAAACTCTTCGCCGCCAATGCGGGCAATGAAGTCCCGGGGGCGGTTGGCGGCCAGGGACAGGGTCTGGGCCACCAGGCGCAAGGCTTCATCGCCCTGGAGGTGGCCGTAGTGGTCGTTGTACTGCTTGAAATAGTCGATATCGAGAATGATCAGGCTCAGGGGCAGTTGGCTACGCTGGGCGCTGTTCCATTCGCGTTCGAGCATGGTGTCGAACATCCGCCGGTTGGCAATCGCGGTCAGGCCGTCCTGGAATGAATACTCTTCCAGTTGCTTCTGCAGGCGCACCAGGTGCTCTTCGGTCTGCTTGCGCTCACTGATGTCGAACATGAAGCCGACCAGCGCCTCGACCTCGCCGTCCTTGCGCACCACGTGCACCACATCGCGAATCCACACGTAGTCGCCGTCTTTGGTCAGCGCCCGGTAGTCGGCTTCGTGGTCGACCCCGGCCCGGGACTGCGAGACGCAGAACTCCACCACGTACTCGCGATCGTCCGGGTGCATGCGGCTCACCCAGTCGTCGACGCTGGCCCAACTGTCCGGGGTCCAGCCCAGCAGGTGTTCAATCTGCGGACCGATGTAGCTGAAGGTCATGGTCTTCCAGTCGATGCGCCAGGGAATGGCCTTGGTCGATTCGAGCAGGGTCTTGTACACGTCGTGATTGGGTTCAGCAGGGAGGTTGGCAGAATTCAACACAGTCAGAGCCTCGGCGGAAGAAAAACTGCCGCAGCATGGCGGTGACGGCTAATGAGAATCAAGGGGGGCTGGGGGGCAGATGATGGATGGCTTGGCCGCCGCCGGATTTTACGCCTCGGGCCAGCGATATCGGGTTGCGGGAAGGCCCTGGGCGACGATGGACGCCGGACTGACGTCGGCGAGCAGGGCGCGCCAGAACGCGCCTGCAGGCAGGTTGGCGTCGAAGTGGGTCAACTGCCATGGGCCGCTTGTGCTGGCGAGAAGTTGCTGCGCCACCCGCCGGCCGAAGCCCTGGCGGCGAAAGCGCCGGGCAATGAACAGGTAGCCCAGGTTGCAGCGCGTCGGGCTGTCGCATTGCTGATGGTCGACGACGGCAAAACCGGCCAGTTCGCCATCCACCAGGATCAGCCAGGGCCGAGTAGCGGGGTCGCGCCAGTAGTCGTCCAAGGCCTGGATCGGGTACAGCCCCTGGGCTCCGAGCTTCAGCACCAGCCACTGGCTGAGCTCATAGAGATAGAACTGCATGAGGTTGTCCAGGCAGGGCCAGTCGTCGCGAGCCGCCGGGCGCAGTTCGAGGTGCTTCATCCGCGGGCGTCCTGGGCAACACTGGCCAAGGCCAGCGCCGCGGCATGATCGTCGGCGCTCAGGCGGTACAACAGGCTGGGGGGCAGGCCCGGAAAATCATCCAATTGGCCGTCGAGGGTCAGCCCCAGGCGTTCCAGGACGCGTCTTGACGGCAGGTTGTCGGGGCGCACCAGGCCGGTGATCCGTGGTGCATGCAAGTCTTCGAAGGCCAGTCGCAGGGCGGCCTGGGCCATTTCGCCGGCGTAGCCTTGGCCCCAGGCAGCGGGGCTGAAGCGCAGGTACAGGTTCAGCCCCGGCTCATGGCCGAAATAGGCCTGCATGATGCCGCCGAAACCAATGATTTGTTGCGGCCGGGCCAGCAAGGTAATCGCCCAGTAGCCGAAGCCGTGGCGCTGCCAGTGGTCGATCCAGGTGTGCAGCTTGTCGGCGCTGGCAGCGTCGCTGGCCGGGCCATGAGGGTTGAAACGGTTGGTCTGCGGATCGCCATGGATGGCGCAGACTTGTGGCAGGTCGGCCAGGGTCGGTGCGCGCAACAGCAGGCGGGCGGTTTGGGTGCTGGGAGCAGGCATGGGCAAGGCTCTTTGGCAAAGGCGCTGGGGCAGGATGGGGGTGTTTCACCCGCTGCTGGGGTGATGCCGGATTGGCCGCCAGGCGGCCTGCGCGACCCAGAGAAGGTAGGTGATGACGCGGTGCTTTTCCATCGCTGGCGCGCCGGATGAGGCCAGGCGGCAGAAAGAATATTTCTCAATCACTACCGGGTCTGTCTTTGGTTGTCAGGCTAAGTATTGATCCAGGTCATTAAAGTTTGATCTAGAGTCACTGAAGTCCGAAACACCAATGAATATTCGATGCCCGTATTAATTGTCGTATCTAGACTCGATTCGGCTGGACGCTGAGTGCTTGTTTGTCTGGGCTCGCAAGTTCCAGGAAAGTTCTGCAGGTGCGCAGAAGCAGTCTTCGGGTAATCGCAGGATGCGCAAGTTGCTATTTGATAATGACTGGCAATTCATTACTTTCCTGCGAGGTTTTTCCGATGAAAAACAATCTCCCGGTGACTCAGCGTGAGCGGGTGTTTCCTATTGAGCAACGGCTTATCTCCGCGACCGACATTCGCGGCAAGATTACTTATTGCAACGATGAGTTCGTCGCGGTCAGTGGCTTCAGTCGTGAAGAGCTGATTGGCAGCCCACACAACACGGTGCGCCATCCGGACATGCCCGAAGCGGTGTTCGCCCACATGTGGTCCTACCTCAAGGATGGCAAGAGCTGGATGGGCATTATCAAAAACCGCTGCAACAACGGCGATCACTACTGGGTCAACGCTTATGTCACGCCGATATTCAGCCAGGGCGTGATCGCCGGTTATGAGTCGGTGCGGGTCAAGCCCGAGCGTGAACAGGTGGAGCGGGCCGGCGAGCTGTATCAGCGCCTGCGCGGCAATAACCCGGCGTTGCCCTGGGGCCGCCGGCTGGCCACCGCCAGGAGCTGGGTCCTGCCGCCGCTGCTGGCCCTGGTCGCCACCCTCGGTGGCTATTGGCTGGGTGGCCCCTGGGCCGCGCTGGGTGCCTTGATCCCAAGTGTTGCGGCGTTGCAGGGTTACGCCGTCTATCGCGCACGGCAGATGCTGAGGCGGATCAGTTCGGTGTCCCTGGGCAGTTTTGACAGTGAGTTGATTGCCCGCACCTATACCGATGAACACGGCCCGGTGGCGCAGCTGCAGATGATCCTGATCAGCGAGTCGGCGAAAATCCGTACCGCCCTCAGCCGCCTGGGAGATTACGCCAACCAGGCGGCCGGCCTGGCTTCCACCAGCAAGAAACTGTCCGCCCAGGCGGAGTCGGCGCTGGGCCGGCAACGGGACGAAGCAGACATGGCGGCCACCGCGATGAACCAGATGGCCGCGTCGATTTCCCAGGTCTCGGTGCATATTCATGACACCGCTTCGGCCGCTGACCAGGTCAACAACCTGACCCAGGTGGGCTCCGATGAAGCCCGGAAAACCCGCGCGGTGATCGAAAAGCTGGCTGCCACCGTGGACGCGGTCAGCCAGTCGGTGGAGGGCTTGGCCGAGGAAACCCAGTCGATCCAGCAGGCAGCGAACATGATCCGCTCGATCGCCGAGCAGACCAACCTGCTGGCCCTCAATGCGGCGATCGAGGCCGCCCGCGCCGGCGAGCAGGGCCGTGGTTTTGCGGTGGTGGCCGATGAAGTGCGGGCGCTGGCCTCCAAGACCCAGGAGTCCACCATGAGCATCCAGCGGATCATCCTCGCCCTGCAGGAAGTGGCCAGCCAGGCGGTGGCGGTGGCGCGCCAGGGCAGTGTCGAGGCGCGTTCCGGGGTGGCCCAGGTCATCAGCACCCAACAAGCCCTGGAGGGCATCAACTCGGCGGTGGAGCGCATTCACCAGATGAGCCAGCAAATGGCTGCCGCTTCGGAGCAGCAAGCCCATGTGGCCGAGGAGATTTCCGAGCAGATCACCAACATTGCCCGGGTCTCGGATCAGAACGCGGAAATCGCCGTGCACACATCTACGGTCGGTGGCGATCTTGAGTCCACCGCACTGGAACTTAATGCACTGGTCACGCGGTTTAATAGTTGATCGCCAATGGCAATAAGCATCTTTTATTCAATAGCTGATTGATCTTTTTCAGTTCCGTCGAAGTCGCCTGTGCGGTGTGCAATTGAAGTTGTCAGTAATCGTGCAGGGTGGGTTGTGTAGAATTATCTGGAATGACTGTTATTGCGTTTTAACTGAAATCAGTTGATTGCATTAATGTGTTGAGCTTCGCAGAACTCTTTAAAAGCTCGAAGTTGAATCGGCAGCCCATGTTCGATGAACTAGTGTGTGGCGTTGAGCTCGTCTCAAGTGCATCGATTCGAGACTTGGTCGGGCTCCCCGGCATCCATTGCGAGATCGCCAAGAGAGTGGCAAGGGCGTGCCAGCAGCATTGCGATCTGAGTCACTTGCAGCACCCGGGGTTCTGCCCGAGCCGAGGGTAGTTTTCTGCAATACGCACCACCCACGCTTGCCTAACCTGTCCTGCGGTTGATCCCACCCAGACAGGAGAGGCAAATGATGAGCGTAGTGTTTTCCATGGCGGCCTTTGCCCTGGCAGCGTCGATTACCCCGGGACCGGTGAACATCGTGGCCCTGGGCAGCGGTGCGCGGTTTGGTTTCAAGGCCAGCTTGCGACATGTCGGCGGGGCCACCCTGGGTTTCACCCTGCTGCTGGTCCTGACCGGGTTGGGGCTGCATGAACTGTTGCGGCAGTGGCCGTTCCTGAGCCAGGGCATTCGTCTGTTCGGCGTGGCCTTCCTGCTGTTCATGGCCTGGAAACTGGCCAGTGACGATGGCCGCTTGGATGCCGATGACGAGGCGCGGGCGCCGTCGGCCTGGTCTGGCGCGCTGATGCAATGGCTCAACCCCAAGGCCTGGTTGGCCTGCGTGGCCGGTATGGGGGCCTTCGCGGGTGACGGTGAGGTGCATCGGGTGTGGTTGTTCGCCGGGGTGTACTTCGTCATCTGCTACTTGTCGATTGCCAGCTGGGCCTATGCTGGCGGTTTTCTGCGGCACTGCCTGAGCAACCCGCCAGGCATGCGTCTGTTCAACCGCAGCATGGCGCTGTTGCTGGTTGCCAGTGCGGCCTATCTGCTCATTTGAACGGCAGGTTTCAGCTGTCGCTTGCTGCCTTGAGGCTTGCCGTTCGCGGCTGCCGCCGGTATTGCCCTGGCGTGGCTGCCAGGTGTTGTTTGAAGGCCCGCTGGAAATGCGCCTGATCGGCGAAGCCGGCCTCCAGCGCCACCTCGGCGATCGGCGCGCCGTTGCGCAGGCGGGCCTGGGCAAACTGCACCCGTTGATTGATCAGGTACGCGTGGGGCGGCATGCCGAACTGCTGCTTGAAGGCACGGATCAGGTACGACGCCGAGAGTTGCGCGGCCTGGCAGATATCCTCCAGCGTTAGCGGCGCAGTGCAGTGCTGGCGGATGTACAGAGCCGCCCGCTGAAGTTTGTCATTGCTGATCCGCGGCGCGGGTTGCGCGGGGTTCAGGTGCTGTTGCAGGTCACTGAAGAACACCACCGTGCAGCTGTGTTTGTGCAGGATCTCGGCCTGTTCGTCCACCAGGACCTGGTACAGCTGCTCGAGTTCGGCGAACAGCTGTGGGTCGTGGCTGTGGGTGGTGTCGAAGGGGCGAAACTCCTGCTCTGGGCTGAAGCCCAGTTCGTGCTGCAAACGGGTCAGCCAGGGCGTGTCGACATAGAGCATGCGATAGGCCCAGGGCTGGTCGTCGATGGGGTTGCAGGCATGCACCACGCCGGGGTTCATCAGCACCACGGTGCCGGCGTCGACCCGCCACTGCGATTGTCCGCTCAGGTAGGTGCTGTGGCCGGCAGTGATGCAGCCAATGGAGAACTGGTCATGGGCGTGACGGCTGTAGCAGACCTGGCGCCCGTCGGCGATGGAGCGGGCCTCAATGAACGGCAAGGCCGGGTCACGCCAGAACCGGTGTGCCTGGTCGGTGGGCAGTGCGGGTTTCATCCTTGGGTTTCCATCGTTGCGGGGCTGGCGTGAGTGTATTAGCTGTTACCGTCGAAGGCTCGCGGTAGATGGTTTGTGCCAAAGGAAAGGGACTGGAGGCGTTGCATGGCGTCGGTTCTCAGCGGGTAGAGCGAGCGGTGGAGCGGGGTGGCGAGCCTGGGTGTGAATGGGAACTGGGCGCGGTTAACGCAAAAAGCCCGCGGACCCTGCAAATCATATTGATTCAAGCCTGCGCCGGGTGCTGCCAGCAGCCTGTCGCTCGGCAACGTCGTTCAGCTCTGCAGTGCCCGGGACGATAAAACACCGGGGCGTACTGTATTCAGTGCTTGCTGGCAGGGGTTTCTTCAGTGGTATCTTCGCTTGCATCCCATCGCCATGGCCGGACGCGGCAACGCCATTGCCATGATTCGATAGGGACCGTCTGCGAGATATCGGCGTGCAGTGGCAGAGGGGTAAGGCTGATGCGGCAACTGGGGTACAAGCTGTTTTTCACCCACCGCCTGGCGCTCCTGGCGGGCGCCGAGTCATTGCGCTCGATTCGCGAGGGCCTGCTCTGGCTATTGCCTTGCCTGCTGGTCTCGGCGGTGTTCCTGATCTTTGCTCAATGTGCCCAGGCCCTGGGCGCCCCCAGTACCCTGGTGGAGCTGCTGACCGGCCTGCATACCCGGATCAGTTCGATCATTCCCTTGCTGGTGGCGGCTTCGATCGGCTACATGCTGGCGGTCCAGCACCGGCTACCGCAGTTGCCGGTGGCCTTTCTCTGCCTGTCCCATGTGGTGATCGCCATCTACCTGATGCGCGATTACCCGTTGGCCTCGGCGACCTTCGTCCTGTTCATTGCCATTGCCTCGCCCCTGATCAATGTCCCGGCCATGGCCTGGCTGCACCGTCGGCGCTGGACTCGGCTGGTGGACGAGGGCTTGGTGGGGCACAACCTCAAGGGCACCATCAACATGGTGTTGCCGGGGCTCCTGACGTCCGTGGTGCTGGTGTGCATGCTGCAATTGCTGCTGCAGATCCATGACTTCGCCTACATCCAGCGGCCGATGGAAATCAGTCGCCTGGAAAATCCCTATCTGAACGCGATACTCCTCACCTCCACCAACTCGCTCCTGTGGTTCTTCGGCATTCACGGCACCTACGCGATGCAACCGTTGATGGATGTGATGGATCAGGCGGTGGCGCTGAATGCCGCGGACCAGGCTGCCGGGCAACCGCTGCGGTTTGCCCTCAACAGTGGCCTGCTGGGCTGTTTCGCGTTTATTGGAGGCTCCGGCGGCTCCCTGGCACTGGTGCTGGCGATCCTCGGTTTTTCCAAGAGTCGTTCCATGCGTCTGCTGGCCCTGGCGAGCCTGGGGTTGTCGCTGTTCAACGTCAATGAGCTGCTGCTGTTCGGACTGCCGATCATCCTCAACCCGCGCCTGCTGGTGCCATTCCTGCTGGTGCCGATGGTCAATGTCTGCCTGGCGCTGACGGTGGTGCAACTGGGCTGGGTAAGCCCGGCGCTGGTCAGCGTGCCCTTCACTGCGCCGGTACTGCTCAATGCCTACCTCAGCACCCAGGGCGACTGGGGTGCGGTGGTCCTGCAACTGGTGCTGCTGGGGATCGGTGCGCTGATCTACATGCCCTATGTGCGCAGCATCCAGCGCCAGGGCGAACGCTCCGACCAGGTCTACCTGAAGACCTTCGACACCACCTTCCGTGGCTTGGAGGAGCGCGGCCGGTTGTTCGAGCTGGACCCGGTGGTGGCCTCCTACAAACAGGCGGCCCAGCAATCCTTGCAGCTGGCGCGCATCCAGCAATTGAGCGAGTACGACTTTCACCTGGAATACCAGCCCCAGGTGGCCAAGGGCAGTGGGTTGTGCACTGGCTGCGAGGCATTGATCCGTGCCAGGGACCGTGAGGGCAAGGTGCAGTCGCCCTGGGAGCTGCTGCAATGGCTGGGGCAGGCCAGGATGATGCCCGAGGTGGATTTCTGGGTGGCCTCCCAGGCGGTGCGCCAGCACCTGGCCTGGAGCAGGATCGGCTTTGAGTTGCCGATCACCATCAATATCTCCAGCGCCACCCTGGCCTCGGCGGAGCATGGCCAGCGGCTGCTGGAGATTCTCGCCCGAGCCCGGGGCCAAGTCTCGGTGGAGATCACCGAGGACGCCCTGGTCGGCGACGCGTTGCTGACCCAGCAGTGGATCGGCAAGCTGCATGCCCTCGGCGCCCGGGTCTACATCGATGATTTCGGTACCGGTTTCTCTGCCTTGAGCTACCTGCATCAGTTCCCGGTGGACGGGATCAAGATCGATCGCAGTTTTGTCCTGGCACAACGCGAACCCAAGGGCGCCCAGGTGTTGAATGGCCTGCTGCGTTTTTGCGAGACCCTCAAGCTCAAGGTGGTCGTGGAAGGCGTGGAAACCCGCGAGCAGCTGGAATTTCTGCAGTCCACCTCGGAGCTGATCATCCAGGGCTGGTACTTCAGCAAATCCTTGCCGGGGGAGCAGATTCCCGGTTTTGTCAGTCAGCGGGCACGTAACGCCATGGCCGCCAACGAAGACTGAATCGGGCCTGGCGGGGCCGCAGGTTGCCAGGTCCGTCAGGCTGCGTGCCCCGAATCTCATCGTTTGAAGTCCTATTGACTCTTTTGCGAGTCATTATGACTTTGCCTGCATGTAGTCGTAATGACTCATTTCTGTGCGAGTGCCCGGTTTTCCGGGGGCATTGTCCTGGCATGAAAAGTGATTGTTCTACTGGGCCACTGACTGGCCAAGGAGCCCTGACGATGATTCGCTACTGCAATTGGCCGCTGCCTGTGCCGCGTTTGGCTCAATGTCCTGGGGGAGTCTGCTTGTGACTGTGTCTGAACGTTGGCGGCAATGGGCCGCGCAACCGCTGTGGAGCCTGGGCTTCCGGCCGTTTTTCCTCGCTGGCGCCGGGTTCGCCTGCATTGCCCTGGCGGGCTGGGGCCTGTGGCTGCACGGTTGGACCCGCTGGGAACCGGTTGCCGGAATGCTGGCATGGCACCGTCACGAGATGCTGTTCGGTTTCGCCGTGGCGATCATTGCCGGTTTCCTGCTGACCGCAGTGGCCAACTGGACCGGGCGCCCGGGCCTCAGCCGTACGCCGTTGATTCTGTTGTGGCTGGTTTGGCTGCTGGCACGGCTGGCCTGGTGGCTGCCGATGCCGCCGGCGCTGTTTGTGCTGCTGCAACTGGCGTTCATGCCGTTGCTGGCCGCAGTGGTGGGGCATGAGTTGTGGCGTGCCGGCAAACGTGAAAACTACCCCATGGTGCTGGTGCTGGGATTGCTCGCGGTGTTTCAGGCGCTGGTGATGTGGGGGCTGTTGGGGCAGCACGAGATCTGGCAGCGGCGTGGAGAGTTGGGGGCGCTGTGGCTGGTGGCGACCCTGATGACGGTGATCGGCGGGCGGGTGATTCCGTTTTTCATCCAGCGCGGCCTCAATCTGCCGCCGACCCCTGCGGCGTCGCCCTGGCCAACCCGAGTGCTGTTGATCGGCAGCTTGCTGGCGGCGTTGTCCATGGCCGTCGGCGGCGGTGACGCGCCACGGCTCTGGCTGATGCCTTTGTTTGCCTTGCTGGCGGCCCTGCATTGCTGGCGCTTGTGGCGTTGGCACCAGCCGGGGCTGTGGCGCTTGCCGTTGCTCTGGTCGTTGTACCTGGCGTACCTGTGGCTGGCGCTGGCGACCCTGGGCATGGCGCTCTGGCACCTGGGCTGGCCGCTGCCGCAGAGCCTGGTGACCCATGCCCTGGCAGTGGGCGGCTTGAGCGGGTTGGTGCTGGGCATGGTGGCTCGGGTCAGCCTCGGTCACAGTGGCCGGCCGCTGCAGGTGTCGCGGAGCATGGCGGGTGGTTTTGCGCTGCTGTTCCTGGGGGCTTTGTGTCGGGTCCTGCTGGTGCCGTTCAGTAGCCTGGGGTTGGGGCTTTCGGCACTGCTGGGCGCGTTGGCATTCGCGGTATTCGTTGGCGGCTACGCCCGCATCCTGTTGACGGCGCGGGTCTGAAATTTTCAGTCGTCTGCTGGCCTCCGGACCACATCGTTACCTGCGGGGGGAGCGGTCAAATTGGACTAAGCTTGCGTTCTCAACCGCGAATGGAGTCAGCGATGTTGTATCCAAGCAAACCCAATAATGAGGCCCTGAGGATTCAGACCCTGCGGGAGCTGAACGTCCTCGATACCTCGCCTGAGGAGCGCTTCGACCGCCTGACCCGGCTGGCCAAGCGTCTGTTCAACGTACCCATCGCCCTGGTCAGCCTGGTGGATGCCGAGCGTCAATGGTTCAAGTCCTGCGCGGGCCTGGAGGCCAGCGAAACACCACGGGACATTTCCTTCTGCGGCCACGCGATTCTCGGCGACCAGATCCTCACCGTCTGCGACGCCGAGCTGGATGAGCGTTTCCATGACAACCCGCTGGTGGTGGGTGAACCGGGGATCCGCTTCTACGCCGGTTGCCCGCTGACCGTGCCCAATGGCAGCAAGCTCGGTACCTTGTGCCTGATCGATCTCAAGCCCCGGGACCTGGATGATGAGGACCGTGCGCTGTTGCGGGACCTGGCCCGCATGGCTGAGCAGGAGCTGGCGGCAGTGCAGATGGCCAGCATGGATGAGCTGACCCTGCTGTCCAATCGCCGTGGGTTCGAGGCCCTGGCCCGGCATGCCCTGGGCGTGTGCAAGCGGCTGGAGAAACCGGCGACCCTGCTGTTTTTCGACCTCAACGATTTCAAGCAGATCAACGACACCTACGGTCATGCCGAAGGCGATGCGGCACTCAAGACCTTTGCCGACGTGCTGCGCATCGCCTTTCGCGAGAGCGACGTGATCGGACGCCTGGGCGGGGACGAATTCGTGGCGCTGCTGACTGCCGCCGATCATCTCGAGACTTCGGGGATCGTGAGCCGCCTCGGGGAAATTCTCGATGAGCGTAATGCCACCCTCAAGCGTGGCTATGACATTCGCTTCAGCGTGGGGCAGATCGAATACGACCCGGAGCGCCACGCCGGTATCGAAGAACTGCTGGCCGATGCCGACAAGGCCATGTACCTGCACAAGCAGGCACTGAAGAAAGCCCACTAGGCTTGGGGCGCGAGTCCTTTGCCGACTAATGTGACAGTCGCTTGCCCAGGGCCTGGCCCAGGCTTCATGCCAGGCTGGGCACCTTGGCGCGACGGTTGATGCCTGCGTTGATCAGCAAGCCAACACTGCTCAGGAGCACAAAGCTGATGGCCAGGGTCAACTGCAGGCCATAAGGGCTGAGGTTGACCAGGGCGCTGATCAGCCCGCCGCTGATAAAGATCAGGGTATTGCCCACCGAGGCCGATGTGCCGGCGTAGTCGGCAAACACCTCCATGGCCCTGGAGGTGGCCGCCGGGCGCGCGATGGTGGTGCCTGCGGTGCAGATGATCATGGGTACCAGCACTGTTGCCGGGGTCAGGCCGTACTGGCTCGACAGCAACGCCATGCTCAGCCCGGCGAAGAGAATCAGGTACAGCCCGGTGACGATCTGCGTGGTGGATTGCAGGCGTTTGTTCAGCACCCCCGCGAGGGTGCCGCCCAGGACATAGGCCGCACCATAGAGCAGCAGCATCAGTGAAAACTCATAGCTGCTCATCTGCAGCTGCTCGATGAATATCAGCGGCGAGACCACGATAAAGGAGAAGTGGCAGGCAAACACGATGGCGCAAATGAGCCAGTAGGCCATGAAGCTGAAGTGACTGCAGAGCTGTCGGTAGGCCTTGAAGATCTGGATGCGCTGCGAGGTGAGAGGGACGGGTGGGTTGTCCAGCGATACCAGGGCCCTGAAGAACGCCAGCGCGGCAATGGCACTGAACAGATAGAAGCTGCCTGGCCAGTCCAGCCACTCCTGCAACAGTGTGCCGGCCAGCGGTGAGACGGAAATGCACACCCCACTGGCCGTCACCATGAGGATTCGCAGGCGCTCGCGCTGCTTGCCGATGAACAGGTCCTGGACCAGCGCCTGGGACAGCACGAAACAGCCACAACCCAGCGCCTGGACCAGCCTAAACAGCAGGAAACAAGAGTAGTCCGTGGCCCAGGCGCAGCCCAATGCGCCGACTGTCGAGACCAGCATGCCGGCCAGCAGCAGGCTCTTGCGGCCGAGAGCATCGGACAAGGGGCCAATCAGCAATTGCGAGAGGGAAATGCCGACGGCAAACAGACTGACGGACAAGGCGATGTCCGACGTTGTGGTGCCGAAGTGCCGAGACAAGGAAGGGAAGGAGGGCAGCAGGACGTCAATCGGGAATACACCCAGCATGACCATGGTCATCAGCAGTACCACGGCAGCGAACTTGCTGGTCGCGGGTTGGCAATCCTTTGCTTCAGGCATCGCTAAGTCCTGATTGGTTGAACGTCACGCGGTGGGCATCGCGCTCAAAAAAGCCGCGGCACTTCATCCTTGCACCGGGCCGGGTTTTTGCACCCGCAAGGCCTTGGGCGGTGCCAGCACTGCCCAAGGCCAGCCAGCGAGGGTTACTCTTCGAGGTTGCCCATGGCGGTGGTGTTGAAGCCGCCGTCAACGTACATGATCTCGCCGCTGATGCCGGATGCCAGGTCCGAGCAGAGGAAGGCGCCGGCGTTGCCGACCTCTTCGATGGTGACGTTGCGCCGCAGCGGGGTTTGCGCTTCGTTGGCTGCCAGCATCTTGCGGAAGTTCTTGATCCCCGAGGCGGCCAGGGTGCGGATCGGCCCGGCGGAGACGGCGTTGACCCGGGTGCCTTCAGGGCCCAGGGAGCCGGCCAGGTAGCGCACGCCAGCTTCCAGGGAGGCCTTGGCCATGCCCATCACGTTGTAGTTGGGCATGGTGCGCTCGGCGCCCAGGTAGGACAGGGTCAGCAGGCTGCCGTTGCGGCCCTTCATCAGCTCGCGACCGGCCTTGGCCAGGGCCACGAAGCTGTAGGCGCTGATGTCGTGGGCAATGCGAAAGCCCTCACGGGTGGTGGCGTCGGTGAAGTCGCCTTCGAGCTGGTCGCCGGGAGCAAAACCCACGGAGTGGACGATGCAGTCCAGGCCGTCCCATTGTTTTCCGAGTTCAGTGAAGACCTGGGCGATCTGCTCGTCGCTGGCCACATCGCAAGGGAAGCACAGTTCGGGGCTTGAGCCCCAGCCTGTGGCGAACTCTTCGACCCGGCCCTTGAGTTTGTCGTTCTGATAAGTGAAGACCAGCTCGGCGCCTTCACGGTGCATGGCGGCGGCAATGCCGGAGGCGATCGACAGCTTGCTGGCGACACCGACGATCAGCACACGCTTCCCAGCGAGAAAACCCATAGGTTGCTACTCCTGTTGCAGATTATTCGGCGCTTGCCGGAGCCAGGAAGGCGGCTTCCAGCAATTGCCGTGTGTATGGATGTTGTGGGACGGCAAAGATACTGCGCGCGTCACCCTGTTCCACCACCTGGCCGTGCTTGATCACCATCAACTGGTGGCTCAGGGCCTTGACCACCGCCAGGTCATGGCTGATGAACAAGTAGGTCAGGTTGTATTTGCTCTGCAGCCTGCGCAGCAGTTCCACCACCTGGCGTTGTACGGTGCGATCCAGGGCCGAGGTCGGCTCGTCCAGCAGGATCAGCCGCGGCTTGAGCACCAGGGCTCGGGCGATGGCGATGCGCTGGCGTTGGCCACCGGAAAACTCATGGGGATAGCGGTGCCGGGTTTCCGGGTCCAGTCCCACTTCCTTGAGCGCTTCGATGATCGCGTGTTCCTGCTCCTGTTCGCTGCCTATCTTGTGGATGCGCAAGCCTTCGCCCACGATCTGGCTCACGCTCATGCGCGGGCTGAGGCTGCCATAGGGGTCCTGGAATACCACCTGCATTTCCCGCCGCAGCGGCCGTACCTGTTGCTGGGTCAGGGCATCCAGCTGCTGGCCTTCGAAACGAATCCCACCCTGGCTGGCGATCAACCGCAGGATCGCCAGGCCCAGGGTCGACTTGCCCGAGCCGCTTTCACCGACGATGCCCAGGGTCTGGCCCTGGGGCAGGCTGAAGTGGATGCCGTCCACGGCCTTGACGTGATCCACGGTGCTGCGCAGCAGGCCTTTCTTGATCGGGAACCAGACCTTGAGGTTGTCCACTTCCAGCAGCGGCGGGCCGATTTCATTGGTCGCGGGCAGGCCGCTGGGCTCCGCCGCCAGCAGTTCCCGGGTATAGGGATGCTGCGGCGCACGGAACAGATCTTCACAGGCCGCCTGTTCGACGATGCAACCCTTCTGCATGACGCAGACCCGGTGGGCAATGCGCCGCACCAGATTCAGGTCGTGGCTGATCAGCAGCAGCGCCATGCCCAGGCGCGCCTGCAGCTCCTTGAGCAGCTCGAGGATCTTCAACTGCACGGTGACGTCCAGGGCCGTGGTCGGCTCGTCGGCGATCAGCAGCTCTGGCTCGTTGGCCAGGGCCATGGCGATCATCACCCGTTGCCGCTGGCCGCCGGACAGCTCGTGGGGCAGGGCCTTGAGGCGCTTGTGCGGCTCGGGAATGCCCACCAGCTCCAGCAGTTCCAGGGTGCGTTGGGTGGCGACCTTGCCGCTCAAACCCTTGTGGATGCCCAGAACTTCGTTGATCTGCTTCTCGATCGAGTGCAGTGGGTTCAGCGAGGTCATGGGTTCCTGGAAGATCATCGCGATGCGGTTGCCGCGAATATGCCGCAGGCTCTTCTCGCTCAGGGTCAGCAGGTCATGTCCGGAGTAGTTGATGACGCCGGACGGATGTTGGGCCAGGGGGTAGGGCAACAGGCGCAGGATCGAGTGCGCGGTCACCGATTTGCCGGAGCCGCTTTCACCCACCAGGGCCAGGGTTTCACCGCGTTTGATGTCGAAGCTGATGCCTTCCACCACCCGCTGGCGGTGCTCGCCGGCCACGAACTCGACCGCCAGGTCGCGGACTTCGATCAGGTTGTCCTGGGTCATGTCATTTCCTCGGGTCGAAGGCATCGCGGGCGGACTCGCCGATGAACACCAGCAGGCTGAGCATCAGCGCCAGCACGGCAAACGCGCTCATGCCCAGCCACGGCGCCTGCAGGTTGGATTTGCCCTGGGCCACCAGTTCTCCCAGGGAGGGCGCGCCCGGGGGCAGGCCGAAACCGAGGAAGTCCAGGGCGGTCAGGGTGCCAATGGCGCCAGTGAGGATGAAGGGCATGAAGGTCATGGTGGAGACCATGGCGTTGGGCAGGATGTGGCGAAACATGATGGCGCCGTTCTGCATGCCCAGGGCCCTGGCCGCACGCACGTACTCCAGGTTGCGCCCACGCAGGAACTCGGCGCGCACCACGTCCACCAGGCTCATCCAGGAGAACAGCAGCATGATCCCCAGCAGCCACCAGAAGTTTGGCTGGACGAAGCTGGCGAGGATGATCAGCAGGTAGAGCACCGGCAGCCCGGACCAGATCTCCAGGAAACGCTGGCCCACCAGGTCCACCCAACCGCCGTAGAAACCCTGTAGCGCCCCGGCGATGACGCCGATGATGGAACTGAGGATGGTCAGGGTCAGGGCGAACAGCACCGACACGCGAAAGCCGTAGATCACCCGCGCCAGGACATCGCGGCCCTGGTCGTCGGTGCCCAGCAGGTTGTCCGCCGAGGGCGGTGCCGGCGCTGGTACGCGCAGGTCGTAGTTGATGCTCTGGTAGCTGAAGGGAATCGGCGCCCAGAGCACCCAGGCGTCCTTCTGCGCCAGCAACTCGCGGATGTAGGGGCTCTTGTAGTTGGCTTCCAGGGGGAACTCGCCGCCGAAGGTGGTTTCCGGATAGCGCTTGAGCGCCGGGAAGTACCAGCCGCCTTCGTAGTGCACCACCAGCGGCTTGTCGTTGGCGATCAGCTCGGCGCCCAGGCTCAGGATGAACAGCACCAGGAACAGCCACAGCGACCACCAGCCGCGCTTGTTGGCCTTGAAGCGCTCGAAGCGCCGGCGATTGAGGGGGGACAGGTTCATCTCAATGCTCCCGGCTGTCGAAGTCGATGCGTGGGTCCACCAGGGTGTAGGTCAGGTCGCCGATCAGCTTCACCACCAGCCCCAGCAGGGTGAAGATGAACAGCGTGCCGAACACCACCGGGTAGTCGCGGTTGATCGCCGCTTCGAAGCTCATCAGGCCCAGGCCGTCGAGGGAGAAGATCACTTCCACCAGCAGGGAGCCGGTGAAGAAGATACCGATGAAGGCCGAGGGGAAACCGGCGATCACCAGCAGCATGGCGTTGCGGAACACATGGCCGTAGAGCACCCGGCGCTGGGTCAGGCCCTTGGCCTTGGCGGTGACCACGTATTGCTTGTTGATCTCGTCGAGGAAGCTGTTCTTGGTCAGCAGGGTCATGGTGGCGAAGTGGCCGATCACCAGGGCGGTGACCGGCAGCGCCAGGTGCCAGAAGTAATCGAGGATCTTGCGGCCCCAGCTCAGCTGGTCGAAGTCGTTGGAGGTCAGGCCGCGCAAGGGGAACCAGTTGAAGTAGCTGCCGCCGGCGAACACCACGATCAGCAGGATGGCGAACAGGAAGGCCGGGATCGCGTAACCGACAATGATCGCCGAGCTGGTCCAGACGTCGAAGTGGCTGCCATGGCGGGTGGCCTTGGCGATCCCCAGGGGGATCGACACCAGGTACATGATCAGGGTGCTCCACAACCCCAGGGAGATCGACACCGGGAATTTTTCCTTGATCAGGTCCACCACCTTGGCGTCACGGAAGAAGCTGTTGCCGAAATCCAGGGTGGCGTAGTTCTTGATCATGATCCACAGGCGTTCCGGCGCCGACTTGTCGAAGCCGTACATGTGCTCGATTTCCTTGATCAGGGCCGGGTCCAGGCCCTGGGCGCCGCGGTAGCTGGAGCCGGCCACCGAGACTTCGGCGCCACCGCCGGCGATGCGGCTGGTGGCGCCTTCGAAACCCTCGAGCTTGGCGATCATCTGTTCCACCGGGCCACCGGGGGCGGCCTGGATGATCACGAAGTTGATCAGCAGGATGCCCAGCAGGGTGGGGATGATCAGCAGCAGGCGGCGAACGATATAGGCCAGCATCTCAATACACCGTTTCGGCCGGGGCCGCCTGGTTGTCCGCAGCCGGATCCACGGCCGGCTTGGCGCCGGGCTTGATCCACCAGGTGTTGATGCCGATGTCGTATTTGGGCGCGACTTGCGGGTGGCCGATATGGTCCCAGTAGGCTACGCGCCAGGTCTTGATGTGCCAGTTGGGGATCACGTAGTAGCCCCATTGCAGGACTCGGTCCAGGGCGCGGGCGTGGGCTACCAGGCTCGTGCGCGAGTCGGCGTTGATCAGGCTTTCCACCAGGCTGTCGATGGCCGGGTCCTTGAGGCCGATGTAGTTGCGGCTACCGGGCTTGTCGGCGCTGGAGGACATCCAGAACTCTCGTTGCTCGTTACCCGGGGAGTTGGATTGCGGGAAGCTGCCGACGATCATGTCGAAGTCCCGCGAGCGCACCCGGGTGATGTATTGGGACACGTCGACCCGACGGATCACCAGATCGATCCCCAGGTCGCTGAGGTTGCGCTTGAACGGCAGCAGTACGCGTTCGAACTCGGTCTGGGCCAGGAGGAACTCGATCACCAGCGGTTTGCCCTGGGCGTCCACCATCTTGTCGTCGACGATGTGCCAGCCGGCTTCCTGCAGCAACTGGTAGGCGCGCCGCTGCTGGGCGCGGATCATGCCGCTGCCGTCGCACACCGAGGGGGAGAATGCCTCGTTGAACACCTGTTGGGGAATCTTCTCTCGCAGCGGTTCGAGGATGGCCAGCTCCTCAGGCCCCGGCAGGCCGGTGGCGGCCATTTCCGAGTTCTCGAAGTAGCTGCGGGTACGGGTGTAGGCCCCGTTGAACAGCTGCTTGTTGCTCCACTCGAAGTCCAGCAGCAGGCTCAGGGCATGGCGCACCCGCACATCCTGGAACATCGGGCGCCGGGTGTTGAAGACAAAACCCTGCATGCCGGTGGGGTTGCCGTTGGCGATCTGTTCCTTGATCAGTCGGCCCTGGGCCACGGCGGGGGTGTTGTAGGCGTTGGCCCAGTTCTTCGCACTCATTTCCAGCCAGTAGTCGAACTGGCCGGCCTTGAGGGCTTCCAGGGCCACCGTGTTATCGCGGTAGTAGTCGCTGGTAATGGTGTCGAAGTTGTAGAAACCGCGATTGACCGGCAGGTCCTTGGCCCAGTAGTCCTTGACCCGCTCGTAGCGGATCGAGCGCCCGGCCTTGACCTCGCTCACCCGGTAGGGGCCGCTGCCCAGGGGCACTTCCAGGTTGCTCTTGGCAAAGTCCCGGTGTTCCCACCAGTGCTTGGGCAGGATGGTCAACTGGCCGAGGATCAGCGGCAACTCGCGGTTGTTGTTGTGCTTGAACTTGAACAGCACCCGCAGCGGGTCTTCGGCAATCACCTGGTCGACGTCGGCGTAGTAACCGCGGTACAGCGGCGAGCCGGCGCTCATCAGGGTCTGGAAGCTGAACACCACATCCTCGGCTCGCAGCGGCTGGCCGTCGTTGAAGCGGGCCTCGGGACGCAGGTAGAAGCGCACCCAGCTATTGTCCGGGGCCTTCTCGATCTTGCCCGCCACCAGTCCGTATTCGGTGAACGGCTCATCCAGGCTCTGGGCCATCAGGGTGTCGTAGATCAGGCCGATATTGAGCTCGGGCACGCCCTTGCTGATGAACGGGTTGAGGCTGTCGAAACTGCCAAAGCCGGCCATGCGGAAGGTCCCGCCCTTGGGTGCATCCGGGTTGACGAAGCCGAAGTTCTGGAAGTTCTCCGGGTACTTCGGCGCCTCGCCGTAGAGGGTCAGGGCATGTTGTGGCGCAGCCTGGGCACAGCAGGCGATGACGCCGAACAACAAGCCGCTGGTGCGCAGGAACAGGGCACGCAAAGGCATCATTGGGTGTTCTCCAAAGACTTCAGCCACCAGGCATTGAGCCCCAGGTTGTAGGGCGGCGTGGTGACGAAGGCGAACCGGTTACGGTAGGCCAGGCGGTGATAATTGAGGTACCAGTTAGGAATCATGTAGTGCTGCCACAGCAGCACCCGGTCCAGGGCCCGACCGGCAGCCAGTTGCTCGTCGCGACTCTGGGCCGCCAGCAGTTGCTCCAGCAGGTGATCGACCACCGGGTGATTGATGCCAGCGTAGTTCTTGCTGCCCTTGACCCCGACCTGGCTGGAGTGGAAGTACTGCCATTGCTCCAGTCCCGGGCTCAGGGTCTGGTTGAGGGTCATGAGGATCATGTCGTAGTCGAACTGATCCAGGCGTTGCTTGTACTGCGCCCGGTCCACGGTGCGCAGGCGGGCATCGATGCCGATGCTGGCCAGGTTCTCCACATAGGGTTGGAGAATCCGTTCCAGGTTGGGGTTGACCAGCATCAACTCGAAGCGCAGGGGTTGTCCGGCGCTGTTCTGCAGGCGCTGGCCGTTGAGCTTCCAGCCAGCCTCGGCGAGCAGGCCCAGGGCCCGGCGCAGGGTCTCCCTGGGGATGCCGCGGCCGTCGGTGCGGGGCAGGCTGAAGGCCTGGCTGAAGAGGGCGGCCGGCAGTTGCTCGCGATAGGGCGAGAGCAGGAGCCATTCGTGGCCCACCGGCACTCCGGTGGCGGAGAACTCGCTGTTGGGGTAGTAGCTCAGGGCACGCTGGTAGGCGCCGCTGAACAGGGTGCGGTTGGTCCACTCGAAGTCGAACATCATTCCCAGCGCTTCGCGCACCCGCATGTCGGCGAAGGTGCTGCGCCGGGTGTTCATGAACAGGCCCTGGGTCTGGGTCGGAATCTGGTGCGCGACCTGGGCCTTGATCACATCGCCACGATTGACCGCCGGGAAGTTGTAGCCGTTGGCCCAGTTTTTCGCCTGGTGCTCGATGTAGATGTCGAACTCACCGGCCTTGAAGGCTTCGAAGGCGACGTCGCTGTCGCGGTAGAATTCCACCTCGACCCGATCGAAATTGTTGAAGCCGCGGTTGACCGGTAAATCCTTGCCCCAGTAGTCCTTCACTCGTTCGAACAACAGTTGGCGCCCGGGCTGCACCTGGCTGATGCGATAGGGGCCGCTGCCCAGGGGCGGGGTGAAGGTGGTGGCCTTGAAGTCGCGGTCTTTCCAGTAGTGCTGGGGCAGCACAGGCAGTTCGCCCAGGCGCAGGATCAGCAGGGGGTTGCCGGCGCGCTTGAATACGAAGCGGATGCGTTGCGGGCCGAGGATGTCCACCCGCTGCACTTCTTGCAGGTTGGTGCGGTATTGCGGATGGCCCTCCTTGAGCAGCAGGCGGTAGGAAAACGCCACGTCGTAGGCCGTGATCGGTTTGCCGTCGTGGAAGCGTGCTTCGGGGCGCAGGTTGAACACCACCCAACTGCGGTCCTCGCTGTATTCCACGGAGCGGGCGATCAAGCCGTAGCTGGAAGTGGGTTCGTCGCCAGAAGGCGCGTAGAGGCCGGTGCCGACCATCAACGGCTCATTCAGCTCGTTGACCCCGTACTGCAGGAAGTTCGGCGTGGTGATCGGGCTGGTGCCCTTGAAGGTGTAGGGGTTGAGGGTGTCGAAGGTGCCAAAGGCCATGACCCGCAAGGTGCCACCCTTGGGCGCCACGGGATTGACCCAGTCGAAGTGGGTGAATTTTGTCGGGTACTTGAGCGTGCCAAACTGCGCATAACCATGACTTTCAGTGATCGTTGCGCTTGCAGGAAAGCTCAAGGCCAGACTGATGAAGAGCAGAAGGAGGGGACGCATCGAGTCAGAGATCCGATCCAGGCGACTTGGGCTTTGTGCTCCGTACAGTAACAGCTTGTATCCGCAGGAAAAAGCTCGCTTGCGCAGGCGTTGCGCAATTCCCTTGAGGGGGGCGGTAAAGGCTTGGAAAGGTCTTGCAGGAGCCGGCTTGCCAGCGAACCAGCGGTGCAGCCGCCTGGGTGCTGCGTGGTTCGCCGGCCAGCCAGCGGCTACAGGCTCAAGACCTTAATGCGACAGGTAGACGGTGAGCATCTGGCCTGGTTTGAGGGCTTGGGCGGCACGCGGGTTCCAGCGCTTGAGGTGCTGCATTTCAACGTTGAAACGCTTGGCCACCATATACAGCGAGTCGCCTTGCTTGACCTTGTACTGGGTCGACTTCTTTTTCCCGCTGCTGGCCACGCTGGTTTTCTTGCTGGCGACCTTGCGGGTGTCCTGCATGACCAGGGTCTGGCCGACCTTGAGGTTCTTGCCGCTGAGCTTGTTCCAGCGTTGCAGGTCCTGGACGTCGACCTTGTTGGCCTTGGCGATCAGCGTCAGATTGTCGCCGTTCTTGACCCGATACAGACGCTTGGGCCGCAGCGAGTCACGTCCGTCATCGCGGTCGAACACCGGCTTGAGGGAGCGCTTGCTGATCAGCTCTTCAGGTTTCATCGTGGACAGGCTGGTGGTCAGCAGCTGTGCCTTGGAGGTGGGTACCAAGAGGTGTTGCGGGCCATCGATGGTGGTGCGCTGCTTGAACGCCGGGTTGAGCTGGAACAGCTCGTCCTCGTCAATGTTGGCCACCGCCGCGACCTTGGACAGGTCCATGCGCTGGTTGATTTCCACCACCTGGAAGTAGGGTTCGTTGGCAATCGGGTTGAGATTGACGCCGTAGGCTTCCGGGGTCAGTACCACCTGGGACAAGGCCAGCAGCTTGGGCACGTAAGCCTGGGTTTCTGCCGGCAGCGGCAGGTTCCAGTAGTCGGTGGGCAGGCCGAGCTTCTCGTTGCGCTCGATGGCCCGGCTCACGGTGCCTTCGCCGGCGTTGTAGGCCGCGAGTGCCAGTAGCCAGTCGCCGTTGAACATATCGTGCAGGCGGCTCAGGTAGTCCATGGCCGCGGTGGTCGAGGCGGTGATGTCGCGGCGGCCATCGTAGAAACGGGTCTGGCGCAGGTTGAAGTAGCGGCCGGTGGCCGGGACGAATTGCCACAGGCCCGCTGCATCGGCCCGGGAATAGGCCATCGGGTTGTAGGCGCTTTCGATCACTGGCAGCAAGGCCAGTTCCAGCGGCATGTTGCGCTCTTCGAGGCGCTCGACGATGTAGTGGATATACAAGCTGCCGCGCTCGCCGGCGTTTTCCAGGAAGGAAGGGTTGCTGGCGAACCACAGGCGTTGTTGTTCAATACGCGGGTTGACGCCCAGGCCGTCTTGCAGTTGGAACCCCTGGCGCATGCGTTCCCAGACGTCCTGGGAAACTTGCGGGCTGGGTTCTTTGCTCAGCCAGATGGGTTTTTGCTTGATGCGGGCGTTGAAATTCTGGGTGTGTGTCGCGTCGCTCTGCGGGGCATGGCCGGTGCTTTGGCAGCCCGCAAGAGTCGCTGACACAGCTACCGCGATGGCCTGGGCCAAGCGCGTCAATGCGTCCGAACTGATGGAATAACGAATAGATGACGACATTGGCTGGAAGTAAGTTCCGGGCAAAAATGTCGGGCGATTCTAGGAAGCACCCGGGGTGCGGTCAACCATTCAGAATTTCTGTACCAATCGATAGCCTGCTTAGAACTTATCTTTCCAGGCTCTCAGGGCCGCAAAAACCGCACTCTGCGACGGGTTATCCTGGCCGGTCCGTTCGTCCGCTTTTTGTTTAACAGATGTTTCGCCGGTGCGTAAAAAAGGGTTGGTCAGCTTCTCCAGGGCCAGGGTCGACGGCAGGCTCATCTGCCCGTGCTCACGCATCTGGGTGACCTTCTCCAGGCGCTGGGCGATGTCCGGATTGCTCGGCTCGACCGCCTGGGCGAAGCGCAGGTTGCTCAGGGTGTATTCGTGGGTGCAATAGATCAGGGTGTCGTCCGGCAGCGCGGCGAGGCGGCCGAGGGACTGATGCATCTGTTGCGCCGTGCCTTCGAACAGGCGCCCACAACCGGCGGCGAACAGCGTGTCGCCGCAGAACAGCAGCCCGTGGTGGTAGTAGGCGATATGCCCCAAGGTATGGCCGGGCACGGCGAACACCTCGAAGTCCCAGCCGAGGACGCTGGCGCGGTCGTTGTCGTCCAGGGCCACGTCGCGGCCGGGGATCTTTTCCCGTGCCGGGCCGTACACCGTGGCGCCGCTGTGTTGCTTCAGGCGTTCGACGCCGCCGACGTGATCGTGGTGATGGTGGGTGATCAGGATGTCGCTGAGCACCCAGCCCGGGTGCTGTTCCAGCCAGGCCAGCACCGGTGCCGCATCCCCCGGGTCGACCACTGCGCAGCGTTGGCTGCGGTGATCCTGTAACAACCAGATGTAGTTATCGGTGAAGGCGGGCAGGGCACTGATCTGTATCATCGTCGAATTCGCCAAGCGGAAAACAATGGCGCATCTTAGAGCTTCTTGGCGTGTTGGAGAATGCAATGACCGATAAAGCCTTCGCTCAGGCAGATCCCGACTGGCTGGCCCTGATCAGTGCTGCCCGGGACTGGTTGTCCGGCCCCATTGGGCAACTCCTGCTGGATGAAGAGCGGCGCATGCTTGAAGAAGAGCTTGGGCGCTTCTTCGGCGGCTACCTGGTGCACTACGGGCCTTCGGCGCAAACCCCGCCGTCGGCGCCCCAGGTGCAGCGCAATGTACGGCTGGGTGCGCCGTTGCCCGGGGTCGAGATTGTCTGCGAGGAACAGGCCTGGCCCTTGAGTGAGCACGCTGCCGACGTGGTGGTGCTGCAGCACGGCCTGGACTTCTGCCTGTCGCCTCACGGCCTGTTGCGAGAGGCGGCCAGCAGCGTGCGTCCTGGTGGCCACTTGTTGATTATCGGGATCAACCCCTGGAGCACCTGGGGCTTGCGCCATGTCTTCGCCCATGATGCTTTGCGCCAGGCTCGCTGCATTGCCCCGTCGCGGGTCGGCGACTGGCTCAACCTGCTGGGCTTTGCGCTGGAGAAACGCCGCTTCGGGTGCTATCGTCCGCCGCTTGCGTCGCCAGCATGGCAGGCGCGACTGGCGGGCTGGGAGCGCCGGGCTGGACGCTGGCAACTGTCCGGTGGCGGCTTCTATCTCCTGGTGGCGCGCAAGATTGCCGTGGGCCTGCGTCCGGTCCGCCAGGTGCGGCGCGAACCGATGGGCAAGCTGGTGCCGCTGCCCATGGCCAAGGTCAATCGGCGTAACAGCGAACCCTGATGACCTGTCGAAACCCTCTTTATATAAACCCGGCCGAGCCTCTCGATATAAACCCGGCCGAGCCTCTCGGCCTTGGGCCTTGCCGATTCCGTTCGGCTGGGTCATGGCAATTTTTTGATGGAAGGCGTGAATGAGCGATAGCGTGGAAATCTTTACCGACGGCGCCTGCAAGGGTAATCCCGGCCCGGGTGGCTGGGGCGCATTGCTGGTGTGCAAGGGGATCGAGAAAGAACTCTGGGGTGGCGAGGCCAACACCACCAACAATCGCATGGAGCTGATGGCCGCGATTCGCGGCCTGGAAGAACTCAAGCGTGAGTGCGATGTGTTGCTGGTCACCGACTCGCAGTATGTGATGAAGGGCATCAACGAGTGGATGGCCAACTGGAAGAAGCGCGGCTGGAAGACCGCGGCCAAGGAGCCGGTGAAGAACGCCGACCTGTGGCAGCAACTGGATGAGCAGGTCAACCGCCACAACGTCACCTGGAAATGGGTACGCGGCCACACCGGCCATCACGGCAACGAGCGGGCCGACCAGCTGGCCAACCGCGGCGTTGACGAGGTCCGCGGCTACAAGCAGCCCTGATGCCCTGAGCGGGCAGTCAGTGGCAAGGCAGCGGCCGTTCGAGCCGCTGCCTCATGTCCCTCATCGCCCGGGGCGAATCCACCAGCACGGCATCGATCTTCAGGCAGGCGGCCGCCTGATAGTCCTCGATGGTATTGATGCCGATCGCCAGCATGCGCACCTGGCCCTTCGATTGAAAGCAATCCACCGCGACGGGCGTCCACAGCCGGGCATCGACCCGGGAGCGGGCTTCGCCCAGGGTGAAGCTCTCGACCAACTGCACCGAGCGCCGGTACTCGAAGGCCACCCAAGTGCCTGGAGCGGGCGGCGCGCTGCAGCTGTGGGCGAGGGCTACGCTGGCCAGGCGATCCCGGGTGCTGTCCCTGGATTCGAACAGCCGGGCCTGGGGATAGGCCGCGAAAGCCTGCTGGTAGCTGGCATCGGTGGAATAGATCAGCACCCGGTCCCAGGCCTGCAACTGCTCCAGCAACCGGGCGACGGCCAGGGCCTGGGGAGCGGCCGGCAAGGCCTTCATGTCGAGAATCACCGGTACCGAGTCGGGGATCGCCGCCAGCGCCTGGCGCAATGACGGCAGGCTCACTGGCTGGTCGCGGTAGGGATATGTCACCTGGCCATTGGCCGCTGTCTGCCGGAAGTTCCAGCCGGCGTTCAGCGCCTGCAACTGCGCCAGGGTGTGTTCGTTGACCGCGCCGCGGGCCTGGGTATTGGCGCTCAGGTCCGCGGGACGGTACAGCACCGGCACGCCATCGCGGCTTAGTTGCACCGTCAGCCAAAGCATGTCGGCGCCATTGCGCAAGGCGTTGTCGATGGCCAGCAGGGTGTTCTCGGGAAAGTCCGCGGCGCCGCCACGATGGGCGACGATCAGCGGCCGTTGTCCGGTGTTGCTGTCGGTGGTTGGAGGGGAAGAACAGCCACTGATGCCGGCCAGGGCCAGTAACAGAGGGAGCATCTGTCGAGTCACGAACATGGGCGGACGGTTCCTGGGCATGAGGGCAAGGCCGGGTATCGCCCGTGCGCCTGAGTGAGGCCGTACGGTAGCGCAATGGCCTGGCTCATATAAAGAAACGCCGGGTGTGCGAGACGAATTAGCCCCGTTGGCTGTCAGGAGGCGGCAGGCTCAGAGCGCGAGCATGGCGCTGGCCAGTTGCAGGTCGGTATGGGGCACGGCGCCGAGCCCCTGGCGAATGTGCTGCAGGGCGGCTTCCAGCCGGGCGCTGCGGATCTCGCCGGCGCTGGCGACAAAGGCCGCGGCATCGGTCCTGGCGGCGAGCACGAGTTTGTCGTCCTTGAATGAACTGCTGGCTTTGGAGCTGCCTTGGGTTGAACTCAGGGTCAGGCTCATGCTGATGTCGGTGCTGATCACCAGGGCGCTGGCCTGGGCGAACTCGGCGAACAGGCAGGCACAGAGCACACAGGCCAGTCGGGTTTTGCTGGGGGGCATGGTTGGGCAGGGTCCGTGGAAAATATCGTCGGGCACCCTAGCGCTTTGCTGTGGGAGGAACTGCATGAGCTTTGCGAAGGATTGTTAAAAACTGCGCAGGTTGTTGCCGGTCGAATCGGTCATGCGCGTCATGCCGCCAGAGCGTGCTAAAATCCCGCGCTTTGAAACACTTCCACCGTTGAGAGCTGACCACTGATGGCCACCAGATCTGTTGTACTCGATACCGAAACCACCGGTATGCCGGTGACCGACGGCCACCGGATCATTGAAATCGGCTGCGTCGAGTTGCTCGGTCGGCGCCTGACCGGGCGGCACTTTCACGTTTACCTGCAACCGGATCGCGAGAGCGATGAGGGCGCCATCGGCGTCCACGGCATCACCAACGAGTTCCTGGTGGGCAAGCCGCGTTTCGCCGAAGTCGCCGACGAGTTCTTCGACTTTATCCAGGGCGCGCAGCTGATCATCCACAACGCGGCGTTCGACGTTGGCTTCATCAACAACGAATTCGCCTTGATGGGCCAGCACGAGCGGGCCGACATCACCCAGCACTGCAGCATCCTCGACACCCTGATGATGGCCCGTGAGCGCCATCCGGGGCAGCGCAACAGCCTGGATGCCCTGTGCAAACGCTACGGCGTCGACAACTCCGGCCGTGAACTGCACGGCGCCTTGCTCGACTCGGAGATCCTGGCCGACGTCTACCTGACCATGACCGGCGGCCAGACCAGCCTGTCCCTGGCGGGCAATGCCTCGGACGGCGATGGCATGGGCCGGGCTTCGGAGATCCGCCGCTTGTCTGCCGATCGCCCACATGGCCGGATCATCCAGGCCAGCGCAGCGGAGCTGGCCGAGCACCAGGCTCGCTTGGAGATCATCGCCAAGTCTGCCGGTGCCCCGGCGTTGTGGACCCAGCTGCTTGAAGCCCAGCAGTAAACCATGTGCGGCTTCTGTAGCCGCCAATTGTCCCTGAGCGACGTTTTCTTACACCCTCTCCTTGCCCGGGGTGACACGAAGCGCTCGGAGCTTCTACCCTGAGTTGATTGGCGGGGCCAACCCGCTGCCTCAGGACGTCCAGCCCCATGTATAAAGACCTGCAGTTTCCGATCCTGATCGTGCATCGCGACATCAAGGCCGATACGGTCGCTGGGGATCGGGTACGGGGCATCGTCCAGGAGCTGGAGAAGGACGGATTCAGCATTTTTTCCGCGGTGAACTACGCCGAAGGACGGTTGGTAGCCTCTACTCATCACGGCCTGGCCTGCATGCTGATCGCCGCTGAAGGCGCCGGGGAAAATACCCATCTGCTGCAGAACATGGTGGAGCTGATCCGCCTGGCCCGAGTGCGTGCGCCACTGTTGCCGATCTTCGCCCTGGGGGAGCAGATGACCCTGGAAAACGCCCCCGCCGATGCCATGAGCGAGCTCAACCAGTTGCGGGGCATTCTCTACCTGTTTGAAGACACGGTGCCATTCCTGGCCCGGCAAGTGGCTCGGGCTGCGCGCAATTACCTCGATGGCCTGCTGCCGCCGTTCTTCAAGGCGCTGGTGCAGCACACCGCCGACTCCAACTATTCCTGGCACACTCCGGGGCACGGCGGTGGCGTGGCGTATCGCAAGAGCCCGGTGGGGCAGGCATTTCATCAGTTCTTCGGCGAAAACACCTTGCGTTCGGACCTGTCGGTGTCGGTTCCAGAGCTGGGCTCGCTGCTGGATCACACCGGCCCCCTGGCCGAGGCCGAGGCCCGGGCAGCGCGCAACTTTGGCGCCGATCACACCTTCTTCGTGATCAATGGCACTTCCACCGCCAACAAGATCGTCTGGCACTCGATGGTTGGCCGCGATGACCTGGTGCTGGTGGACCGCAACTGCCACAAGTCGGTGCTGCACTCGATCATCATGACCGGGGCGGTTCCCCTGTACCTGTGTCCTGAACGCAACGAGTTGGGGATCATCGGGCCGATTCCCCTGAGCGAGTTCAGCCCGGAGTCGATCCAGGCCAAGATCGACGCCAACCCTCTGACCCGTGGCCGGGCGCCCAAGGTCAAGTTGGCGGTGGTCACCAACTCGACCTACGACGGCTTGTGCTACAACGCCGAGCTGATCAAGCAAAGCCTGGGCAACAGCGTCGAGGTGCTGCACTTCGACGAGGCCTGGTATGCCTATGCGGCCTTTCACGAGTTTTTCGCCGGGCGCTACGGCATGGGCACTTCGCGTTCGGCCGATAGCCCCCTGGTGTTCACCACCCATTCCACTCACAAACTGTTGGCGGCCTTCAGCCAGGCGTCGATGATCCATGTCCAGGACGGCGGCGCCCGGCAGCTGGACCGGGATCGCTTCAACGAAGCCTTCATGATGCATATCTCGACGTCGCCGCAGTACAGCATCATTGCCTCCCTGGATGTGGCCTCGGCGATGATGGAAGGGCCGGCGGGGCGCTCGCTGTTGCAGGAAATGTTCGATGAGGCCCTGAGCTTCCGACGCGCCCTGGCCAATCTGCGGCAGAACATTGCGGCGGATGACTGGTGGTTCTCGATCTGGCAGCCGGAGCGGGTCGAAGGCATCGATCAGGTACGCACCGGCGACTGGCTGCTGGAGCCCGAAGGCGAGTGGCACGGCTTTGCCGGTGTCACCGACGACTACGTATTGCTTGACCCGATCAAGGTCACCCTGGTGATGCCGGGACTTACCGCAGGCGGGGCCCTGAGCGAGCACGGGATTCCTGCGGCGGTGGTCAGCAAGTTCCTCTGGGAGCGCGGGCTGGTGGTGGAGAAGACCGGGCTGTATTCGTTCCTGGTGCTGTTCTCCATGGGCATTACCAAGGGCAAGTGGAGCACGCTGCTCACCGAATTGCTGGAGTTCAAGCGCAACTACGACGCCAATGCCAGCCTCGCCAACTGCTTGCCCAGCGTGGCTGGCCAGGCCCCAGTGCGGTATCAGGGCATGGGCCTGCAGGACCTGTGCGACCAGTTGCACGCCTGCTACCGCAGCAACGCCACGGCCAAGCACCTCAAGCGCATGTACACGGTGTTGCCGGAGGTGGCGATGAAGCCTGCCGACGCCTACGACCATCTGGTGCGTGGCGAGGTGGAGGCGGTGTCCATCGATCAATTGCAGGGTCGTATTGCCGCGGTGATGCTGGTGCCGTATCCACCGGGCATTCCGCTGATCATGCCCGGCGAGCGCTTTACCGAGTCGACTCGCTCGATCATCGACTACCTGGCGTTTGCCCGGGCGTTTGACCGCAGCTTCCCGGGGTTCGTCGCCGATGTGCACGGGCTGCAACATGACGATCAGGGCGATGGGCGGCAGTACACCGTCGATTGTGTGAAAGCGTGAGGAGTTTTCCAGCCCTGCAACCCGCGGTGAATCCAAAGCATCCGGGCCTGGCGATCCGCGTCGCCGACGAGGGGTTTGCCGCCTATGTATGGGGCAGTGATTTCAGTTTCGAGGTCAGCGCCTATGCCGAGGCCGAGCGTGGCCTGGCGGTGGCTGACTGGCCGTTGCGCAAGATCGTGCCGTATCGCAAATGCTATGGCATTGATCCGGAGGAGTTCGGCAGCTATCGCAACGCTCCGGGCAGCGAGATTTTCATGGCCTATCTCGATGACCAGCCGGTGGGGCACCTGGTGGTCAGTACCAACTGGAACGGTTACGGGCACGTCGACGAGTTGGCGGTGCATGTGCCGGCGCGGCGCCATGGGGTGGCCAAGGCGTTGCTTGAGGTGGCGCAGTTCTGGAGCCGCAAGAAGCAGTTGCCGGGCGTGATGCTCGAGACCCAGAACAACAATCTGGGGGCCTGTCGCCTGTACGAGCGCTGCGGCTATGTGGTGGGAGGCGTGGATCACCTGCGTTATCGCGGCATCGACCCGCAGACCGGCGAGGTGGCGATCTTCTGGTACCGGCTGTTTGCCGATGAGCCCCAGCAAGCCACGCTTTAACCGGCCAGCAGCGCCTCGGCCTGTTCGGTCAGCAACTCCAGCAGGGCGTTGAGCAGGGGCGAGGTGTCGCTGCCGTTGCGTCGCAGGGCATACAGGGTGACGCCAATGGGCGGTGACAATGGGCTGACATCGAGCCCTGCGATACGCGCACCGACAGCGGTAAAGGGATCGACGATGGCCAGCCCTTCACCGGCCTCCACCAGGCTGCGCATCATCTGATAGGTCTGCACCCGGGTCTGGATCACTGGGCTGGGGCGCAGATTCTGCAACTTGCTGGCGAGGATCACGCTCAGCGGATCTTGGCCTTCCAGGCCGACCATGGCCTGGCCGGCCAAATCTTGCAGGGCCACGTATTTCTGCTTCGCCTGCAGCCAGCCATGGGGCGCCAGCAGGAACAGCTTGCCCTGGGCCAGCGGCTGACAGTGGATGTCCGGGTGTTCAGGGTCATGCAGGCTCAGGCCCAGATCGCAGTCACGCAGCAGCAGGCTGTTGACCATATCCCGGGTGCTTTGGCTGAGGAGGCTGCAGGGGGTGTCGGTGAAACGCCGACGCAGGGCGGCAATGCATTGGGGCAGCAGTTGCTGGACCAGGGGCGCAGTGCCGACAATGCGCAAGGGTGGCGCCTGGTGAAACCTCAGGCTGTCGGCCAGGCGTTGCAGGGGGTCGAAGGCGTCATACACTCGGGTGATCGCCGGTTGCAACTCACGGGCTTCGCGAGTGGCTTGCAAGCGCCCGCGGACACTGGCAAACAGCATGAATCCCAACTGGCTTTCAGCATCGCGCAGCACGGCTTCGACCTCGGCCACCGAGAGTTGCAGCAACTCGGCGGCGGTTCCCAGGTGAGCGGTTTGCAGAAGCGCCTGAATCACCTCGATATGACGTAAACGCATGCTTGAAGTCCATCTCCAGCCGTTGAAGAGTCAAGCATCGATCCTACCTCAAGTGCAGGCCGGGAATCTGTAGCGGCTGCCGCCGGGCTGCGAAGGCGCTTTAGCAAGCGTGAGATCACCGCGACCGTTGCACTCGATCGCAGCGGGTGCACAACGTTGCCCGGCATGATCTCTCAAGCGCCACCCGATGCCTGTCGCCGTTACGGCGATCGGCTTGGGCGACACTTCAACGAAGCGGGCGTGAAAACAGACCACAGGGTGTATCAGGATCACTCGGTCACATAAGTCTCGGGTTCACGGACGATGGTTATATCCGACTGCACCAGCAAAAACTGGTTGTCATCGAGCTTCTTGACCCGGTCGCCAATGGCCAGACGGTAAGTGGTCACCGGCTCCGAGCCGGTCGCGCTGTCCTCCGAGGGCATGGATTCCTGGAATTCGTGTACTGAGTACACCCGTCCCTCGGCATCTCTTGCATGGAATTGTCCGACAAGTACTGCTGCCATCTTTTAGAGCCTCTGGAGATAAAACACACAAATTTCGGTGCTGTAGACCCGGCGGGTGCAGGGTAAGTTTTGCCCGGTGAAAAAAATAATCGGTCGGTGCCAATGGTCTCATCCCGGGCCGCAACGGGCTGCAGGGTTTATGCGGGGAAATGGGTTGGGTGGGGTAGCAGGCAACCCCCTGGCTCATCTATAACTAGCATCTTCTTCAAGCCAACGGTTGGAAACTCCAATGAGCAATGTCTACAAGGTTGCAGTGCTGGTCGGTAGTCTGAGAAAACAGTCCTTGAACCGTAAGGTCGCCCTGGCTCTGGCCGAGCTGGCACCGGCCAATCTCCAGCTGAACATCATCGAGATCGGCGACTTGCCGCTCTACAACGAAGACATCGACGTGACTCCACCGGCGGCCTACGGGCAGTTTCGCCAGCAGATCAGCGCTGCCGATGCTGTGCTGTTCGTGACCCCAGAATACAACCGCTCGGTGCCGGCCGCACTGAAGAACGCGATCGACGTTGGTTCGCGTCCTTACGGCAAGAGTGCCTGGAGCGGCAAGCCGGGTGCGGTGATCAGCGTTTCCCCGGGGGCCGTTGGCGGCTTTGGGGCCAACCATCACCTGCGCCAGTCCCTGGTGTTCCTCAATGTCCCGTGCATGCAACAGCCCGAGGCTTACGTGGGCGGCGCCGGCTCGGCGTTCGACGAGTCCGGCAAGCTGTCCGAGGCAACCCGGCCGTTCCTGCAGGGCTTCATCAGCGCCTATGGGCAGTGGATTGAGCAGCAGAAAAAAGTCTGACCACGATCCATGGCCGGCGACCCTGGGCTCCCTGTCCGGGAGCCGGCTTGCTGGCGAAGGCGTGAGCCTGGCATCGGCCTGGCGGGTGCCCGGGCTGATACTCGCAACGCCGTTCGGTTGCTTCTGAGCCCATCAGTTGTGGCTCATGAGGCTCCCGGTAGATGGGGCCAGAGATCGGCAACCAGGAACAACCGCTCGGCTTCTTCCCAGCTGCCTTGGGCATTTTCCTCCAGCCGCACCAGCAATTGTGCGGGGGCGTGCGAGTCAAGATTCGCTCGCCATTGCTGCAGTTGCGCGGCAGTCCAGGTTTGCTCGGCGAGATAGTGGGCCGGGGCCAGCCAGGCTTGGCGAGGCAAGAGCTGCCAGCGCCCTGGCGCGCTCTGGGAGATGAACGCTGGCCAGTCGCGCTGATGCAGCCAGCGTCCGCGCAGGTGCTGCGGATGGGCGCCGCAGGGGGCTGCGGCATGACCCGGCCAGGGATACAGCAGGTAGCCGCCGAGCCACAAGTGCGCGCTGAAGGCCTGGATATCCAGTGCTGCCAGGGCTTCATGGCTTTCATCCCGGGCGGAGATCGGCAACTGATGCTCTTTCAGGTGCGCCAGCTTGCGATCCAGGCGGTCATGACAGCCGGGGCCCAGCCATTGCGCGCGGTCCTCGCCGTCGCCGTTCTGTGGGCCCAGATAGAGCTTGATCGCCAGTTCCAGGTGATGCACCCCGTCGCGGTCACGCAGCAGCATGTCCAGTTCGCCGAGGGTATGTCCGCCCCGGCGGATCGGCAGGTTGGCGGCCAGCAGTTCCACTCCCGGGGCATGGTGCACGGCAAACTGCCAGAGGCGTTCGTAGTACAGGCCCAGGCGTCGGGTTGGACCCTGGCTCAGCCACTGGCGCAGGGCGCGGCAGTCCAGGTCCTGGCACCGCAGCCAGTGGGCCAGCAGTTGCGGCGCCTGCACCCAGTCGCTGCCGGCCAGGGGGTGGCGCTGCGGCCAGGGCGTGTGGCTGAGCATCGGCGGCGCGAGGATGACCCAGGCGAGGTCGCGGACTTCAGGTTGACGCAACTGGCGGGGGAGGCTGACTAAATCCGCGAACAGGAGCATCTTGCGAGCATAGACGCAAACCCATGCCGTTCGCGATAAATGCGTGCCACTCGCAGTTGCCGCTGATGTTCCTAAGCCCTCGTGGCTGAAAGGATTTTGTCTAACGCCGGGTTTCGCCCATAATCCTCTGTTTCGCCCGTACCCGAACCTCGCAGGAGCCCCATGGAGCAATTTCGCAATATCGGCATTATCGGTCGCCTGGGCAGTTCGCAGGTGCTGGACACAGTTCGCCGACTGAAAAAGTTTCTGCTGGCCCGCCACCTGCACGTGATCCTCGAAGACACCATTGCCGAAGTGCTGCCGGGCCACGGCCTGCAGACCTCATCGCGCAAGCTGTTGGGCGAGGTCTGCGACATGGTCATCGTGGTCGGCGGCGACGGCAGCCTGCTGGGCGCCGCCCGGGCCCTGGCGCGGCACAATGTTCCGGTGCTGGGGATCAACCGCGGCAGCCTGGGGTTTCTCACCGACATCCGCCCCGATGAGCTGGAGGTCAAGGTCGCCGAGGTGTTGGACGGCCACTACCTGGTGGAAAACCGCTTCCTGTTGCAGGCCGAAGTCCGTCGCCACGCCGAGGCCATCGGCCAGGGCGATGCGCTGAACGACGTGGTGCTGCACCCGGGCAAGTCGACGCGGATGATCGAATTCGAGATCTACATCGACGGCCAGTTCGTCTGCAGCCAGAAGGCCGACGGCCTGATCGTCGCCACGCCCACCGGTTCCACGGCCTACGCGCTGTCCGCTGGCGGGCCGATCATGCATCCCAAGCTGGATGCCATTGTGATCGTGCCGATGTACCCCCATACCTTGTCTGGAAGACCGATTGTGGTCGATGGCAATAGTGAGCTGAAAATCGTCGTGTCCAAAGATATGCAGATCTATCCGCAAGTCTCCTGTGACGGCCAGAACCACTTTACCTGTGCGCCCGGCGACACCATCACGGTCAGCAAGAAGGCGCAGAAACTGCGCCTGATCCATCCACTGGACCACAACTACTACGAGGTCTGCCGGACCAAGCTCGGCTGGGGCAGCCGACTGGGCGGTGGAGGCGACTGATGCTCGATCCCGCGCGTAGCTACGACCTGATCGGTGACGTGCACGGTTGCGCCTTGACCCTGGAGCACTTGCTGGATCGGCTCGGTTATCACAAGCAGGGCGGCGTCTGGCGGCACCCGTCGCGGATGGCGGTGTTCCTCGGCGACATCATCGACCGCGGCCCGCGTATCCGTGAATCCCTGCACATCGTCCACGACATGGTCGAGGCCGGCCAGGCGCTGTGCATCATGGGTAACCATGAGTTCAACGCTTTGGGCTGGAGCACGCCGGCCGCCGAGGGCAGTGGCAAGCAGTTCGTGCGTGAACACACGCCGCGCCACGCCCGCCTGATCCACGAGACCCTGGCCCAGTTCGAGCAGCACCCCGGCGACTGGCACGACTTTCTCGAGTGGTTCTATGAACTGCCGCTGTTCGTCGATGCCGGGCGTTTTCGGGTGGTACATGCATGCTGGGATGCCGGCCTGATCGCCCCGCTGCGCCAGCAGTACCCGAATGGCTGCATCGATCGCCCATTCCTGCAGGCCTCGGCGTTGCCCGACAGCTTCGCTTGTACGGCCTTTGACCGCCTGCTGCGGGGCACCGACATGCGCCTGCCCCATGGCTTGACCATGACCAGTGGCGACGGCTTGACCCGGGCCTTCTTCCGCACCAAGTTCTGGGAAGACGATCCGCAAACCTATGGCGACATCGTCTTCCAGCCCGATGCGTTGCCCGAGCCGGTGGCGCGCACGCCGCTGTCGCCTGCGGAAAAGAACAGCCTGCTGCGTTATGGCGCCGACGAGCCGATGTTGTTCGTCGGTCACTACTGGCGCAGCGGCAAGCCGGCGCCGATTCTCCCCAACCTGGCATGCCTGGACTACAGCGCGGTGCTCTACGGCAAGCTAGCGGCTTACCGGCTGGACCAGGAAACCCGCCTGGACCCGAATAAATTTGTCTGGGTCGACGTCGAGCGGCCCGAGGTATTGCGATGAGTGCGGTAGCGGTTTTGCGTCTGCCCCTGGCGACGGACCTGAGTGGTTTCGTCAAGTTGCTGCAACGCATGCAGGTGCCCCACCGAGTCAGTGAAGAGGCGGGGGAGCAGGTGCTCTGGGCGCCGGAGTCCATCAGCGAAGATGTGCGGGGCCTGTACCAGCGCTTTCCCCACGGCGATCCGCAACAGCAACTGGATATCCCGCAAGCCGCCACCCCGGCCCGTATCGGCCTGGTCGAACAGTTGCGTCGCAGCCCGGTCACCGCGCTGATCCTGTTGCTGAGCCTGGCGGTCTGCGGCATCACCTTGCTGGGGGGCAATCTGCAAACGCTGGGCTGGTTCACATTCCTCGAGTTCCGGGTGGTCGGCGACTACATCCAGTTCACCCCTCTGGCCGACAGCCTGGCGGCGGGGCAGTGGTGGCGCCTGGTGACCCCGATGCTGATTCACTTCGGCATCCTGCACATCGCCATGAACGGCATGTGGTACTGGGAACTGGGGCGGCGCATCGAGATGCGCCAGGGCAGCATCAACCTGCTGGGCCTGACCCTGTTGTTCAGCCTGGTGTCCAACTACGCACAATATTATTTCAGCGGCCCGACCCTGTTCGGTGGCCTGTCCGGGGTGCTCTACGGCCTGCTCGGGCATTGCTGGATCTACCAACTGCTGTCGCCCAATCCGATCTACCGGCTGCCTCGAGGCGTCCTGGTGATGATGCTGGTGTGGCTGCTGCTGTGCCTGTCCGGGCTGGTCTCGATGATCGGCTTCGGCGAAATCGCCAACGCCGCCCACGTCGGCGGGTTGCTCGTCGGTTGCCTCACCGGCTTGTTGGGCGGCTTGTACAGTCGCCGTAAACTGGCCCTTTAAACGCTGGAGTCTTGAATGTCGTCCTTTGTCGAAATGATCGAAAACATCACCCCCGAGATCTACCAGAGCCTGAAACTGGCGGTAGAAATCGGCAAATGGTCCGATGGCCGCAAACTCACCGCCGAGCAGCGTGAACTGTCCCTGCAGGCGATGATTGCCTGGGAAATGCAGAACTTGCCCGAGGAGCAGCGCACCGGCTACATGGGCCCGCAGGAATGCGCCTCGAAGTCGGCACCGGTGCCGAACCTCCTGTTCAAGTCGGATGCCATCCATTGATCGAGATTGGCCGCGGCTCCATCAGCAAAATGTCGGCGCGCCTTGACGGGCCGGACGTTCAGTACGCTTTTCGCCTGGGTGACAGCGAGGTGCCGGTCAATCCGTTGATCGGCAGCACCTTGCGCCTGGAATACCTGGGGGCGATCCACTGCTCCCACTGCGGACGCAAGACCAAGACCAGCTTCAGCCAGGGCTACTGCTACCCCTGCATGACCAAGCTGGCCCAGTGCGACCTGTGCATCATGAGCCCGGAGCGTTGCCACTATGACGCCGGCACCTGCCGCGATCCGTCCTGGGGCGAGCAGTTCTGCATGACCGATCACGTGGTCTACCTGGCCAACTCCTCGGGGATCAAGGTGGGCATCACCCGCGCCACTCAATTGCCTACCCGCTGGATCGACCAGGGCGCCAGCCAGGCGCTGCCGATCATGCGTGTGGCGACCCGCCAGCAATCCGGTTTCGTCGAGGACCTGTTCCGTTCCCAGGTGGCCGACAAGACCAACTGGCGCGCCTTGCTCAAGGGCGATGCCCAGGCCGTGGACCTGACGCAGGTGCGCGAGCAACTGTTCGAATCCTGCGCCGAAGGCCTGCTGGCCCTGCAGGAGCGTTTCGGCCTGCAGGCCATCCAGGCGGTACGGGACATCGAGCCCCTGGAAATTCGTTACCCGGTCGAGCAGTACCCGGCCAAGATCGTCAGCTTCAATCTGGACAAGAACCCGATTGCCGAAGGCACCCTGATGGGGATCAAGGGCCAGTACCTGATCTTCGACACCGGCGTGATCAACATTCGTAAGTACACGGCCTACCAGCTCGCCGTGCATCAGTAGAAGGAATTCGTCATGCGCACCGACCAACCGAAGATGATCTACCTGAAGGACTATCAGGCCCCCGAGTACCTGATCGACGAGACGCACCTGACCTTCGAGTTGTTCGAGGACCACAGCCTGGTCCATGCGCAGCTGGTGATGCGTCGCAACCCGGCTCGCGGCGCCGGCCTGCCGCCGCTGGTACTGGACGGCCAGCAGTTGGAACTGCTGTCGGTGGCCATGGGCGACCGCGAACTGACGGCGGCGGACTACCAGTTGGACGACAGCCACCTGACCCTGCACCCGAGCAGCGCCAGCTTCACCCTGGATACCAGCGTAAGGATCCATCCGGAAAGCAACACCGCCCTGGAAGGCCTGTACAAGTCCAGCGGCATGTTCTGTACCCAGTGCGAGGCCGAAGGCTTTCGCAAGATCACCTATTACCTCGACCGTCCGGATGTGATGAGCACCTTCACCACCACCGTGGTGGCCGAGCAGCACAGCTACCCGGTGCTGTTGTCCAACGGTAACCCGATCGCCAGCGGCCCCGGTGAAGACGGCCGGCACTGGGCGACCTGGGAAGACCCATTCATGAAGCCGGCGTACCTGTTCGCCCTGGTGGCGGGTGACCTGTGGTGTGTCGAAGACACATTCACCACCATGAGCGGCCGCGATGTAGCGCTGCGCATCTACGTCGAGCCGGAAAACATCGACAAGTGCCAGCACGCCATGAACAGCCTGAAGAAGTCCATGCGCTGGGACGAAGAGACCTATGGCCGGGAATACGACCTGGACATCTTCATGATCGTTGCGGTCAACGACTTCAACATGGGCGCCATGGAAAACAAGGGCCTGAACATCTTCAACTCCAGCGCCGTGCTGGCCCGTGCCGAAACCGCCACCGACGCCGCGCACCAGCGGGTCGAGGCCATCGTCGCCCACGAGTACTTCCACAACTGGTCGGGCAACCGCGTGACCTGCCGCGACTGGTTCCAACTGTCGTTGAAGGAAGGCTTCACGGTGTTCCGTGATGCCGGTTTCTCCGCGGACATGAACTCGGCCACGGTCAAGCGCATCCAGGATGTGGCCTACCTGCGCACCCACCAGTTCGCCGAAGACGGCGGCCCCATGGCCCATGCCGTGCGCCCGGAAAGCTTTATCGAGATTTCCAACTTCTACACCCTGACCGTGTACGAGAAGGGGTCGGAAGTGGTCGGCATGATCCACACCTTGCTCGGCGCCGAAGGCTTCCGTAAGGGCAGCGACCTGTACTTCGAACGCCACGACGGCCAGGCCGTGACCTGCGATGACTTCATCAAGGCCATGGAAGACGCCAATGGCGTCGATCTGACCCAGTTCAAGCGCTGGTACAGCCAGGCCGGTACGCCACGGCTGGCGGTGAGCGAGTCCTACGACGCGGCAGCCAAGACCTACAGCCTGACCTTCCGCCAGAGCTGCCCGCAGACCCCGGACAAGGTCGAGAAACTGCCGTTCGTGATCCCGGTGGAGCTGGGCCTGCTCGATAGCAGCGGTGCCGACATGGCCCTGCGCCTGGCCGGTGAAGCCGCTGCCCAGGGCACGTCCCGCGTGTTGTCGGTGACCGAGGCCGAGCAGACCTTCACCTTAGTCGACATCGCCGAACAGCCGCTGCCGTCGCTGCTGCGGGGCTTCTCGGCCCCGGTGAAGCTGAGCTTCCCCTACAGCCGTGACCAGTTGATGTTCCTCATGCAGCACGACAGCGACGGTTTCAACCGTTGGGACGCCGGCCAGCAATTGTCGGTGCAGGTGTTGCAGGAACTGATCGCCCAGCAGCAGAAGGGCGAGGCCCTGGCGATGGACCCGCGCCTGGTCACGGCGCTGCGCAGCGTATTGACCGACGACCGCCTGGATCAGGCCATGGTCGCGGAAATGCTCTCGCTGCCGGGCGAGGCCTACCTCACCGAAATCAGCGAAGTGGCCGATGTCGAAGCCATCCATGCCGCCCGCGAATTTGCCCGCCGGCAGTTGGCCGACGAGTTGTTCGAACCTTTGTGGCAGCGTTATCAGGCCAACCGCGAAGTGTCCAAGCGCACGCCTTATGTGGCCGAGGCTGAACATTTCGCCCGGCGTGCCTTGCAGAACATTGCCCTGTCGTACGTGATGGTCAGCAGCAAGCCGGAGTTCCTGGTGCCGGCGGCAGCCAAGGAGCAGTTCGAGCACGCCGATAACATGACCGAGCGCCTGACCGCGCTGGCGGTGCTGGTCAATTCCCCTTACGAGGAAGAAAAGGCCTGGGCCCTGGAACTGTTCGCCGAGAACTTCAAGGACAACCCGCTGGTCATGGACCAATGGTTCAGCGTCCAGGCCGGCAGCCCGTTGCCGGGTGGCCTGGCGCGGGTCAAGGCGTTGATGCAGCACCCGGCGTTCAACATCAAGAACCCGAACAAGGTGCGCGCGCTGGTAGGGGCCTTTGCCGGGCAGAACCTGATCAACTTCCACGCGGCGGATGGCTCCGGCTACCGCTTCCTGGCTGACCTGGTGATCGAACTCAACGGCTTCAACCCGCAGATTGCTTCGCGGCAACTGGCGCCATTGACCCGCTGGCGCAAATACGACAGCGCCCGCCAGGCGTTGATGAAAGGCGAGCTGGAGCGCATCCGCGCATCCGGCGAGCTGTCCAGCGACGTCTTCGAAGTGGTCAGCAAAAGCCTCGCCTGAGGCAGCACCGCCTTCGCTGGCAAGCCAGCTCCTACGGCCACGACAACGTTCGCACTGTAGGAGCCGGCTTGCCGGCGAATAGGCCCTCGAGTCATGCACCGCCCTAGCCATCGCCTTCGCTGGCAAGCCAGCTCCTACGGCTGCGGCAACGTTCGCCATTGTAGGAGCCGGCTTGCCGGCGAACAGGCCCTCGAACCTTGCACCGCCCCAGCCATCGCCTTCGCTGGCAAGCCAGCTCCTACGGCCGCGGCAAGGTTCGCACTGTAGGAGCCGGCTTGCCGGCGAACAGGCCCTCGAGCCATGCACCGTCCCAGCCATCGCCTTCGCCGGCAAGCCCGCGCTACGCGAGCGGTGCTGCCGTGGGGGCAGGGGGGATCTCGCTTTGTAGCGCTTCAGTCAGGCCAGGGTGATAGTTCTGCGCGCCAATGGCGTGCAGGATGCCAACCCGCTCAAGCTTGGCATGCACCCTGAGGTTGGCCTCGCAGAGCTTCACCACAATCGCGCGCTTGTGCAGTTGGCCGATCACTTCTTCCAGGGTCTGCAGCCCGGTGATGTCCATGAACGGCACGTGCTGCAGGCGGATGATCAGCACCCGGGGATCACTGTGGGTCTGGGCCAGGGCACGCTCGAAGGTTTCCGCGGCGCCAAAGAACAGCGGCCCTTCAATGGTGTAGACCAGCACGCCTGGCGGCAGATGCCCTCGACCCTTGCCGTGCAACTCGTTGGCCAGGTCCGCTTCCACCACCTGCTGCACCTCCACCGAGGAGGCCATGCGCCGTAGGAAATGCAGCATCGCCAGGACCACCCCTATGTTCACCGCGATCACCAGGTCGCTGAACACCGTCAGGACAAAGGTGCACAGCAGGATCGCCACATCGGCCCGGGGTGCCCGTTGCACCATGCGCTTGAAATGGTGCAGTTCGCTCATGTTGTAGGCCACTACGAACAGGATCGCCGCTAGGGTGCAGAGTGGGATATTGGCTGCCAACGGTGCAAAGAACAGGATGATCAGCACCAGCACCGCCGCGTGGGTAATGCCGGCCAGTGGGCTGTTGCCGCCGTTGCGGATATTGGTGGCGGTGCGGGCAATCGCGCCGGTGGCCGCGAAGCCGCCGAACAGTGGCGCGGCCAGGTTGGCGATGCCCTGGCCGATCAGCTCCTGGTTGGAGTTGTGGCGGGTGCCGGCCATGCCGTCGGCCACCACCGCGGATAACAGCGATTCGATGGCGCCGAGCATGGCGATGGCAAAGGCCGGGCCGATCAGGTCCAGCACCCGGGGCAGGCTGATCGTTGGCAATTGCAGTTGAGGCAGGCCCTGGGGGATGCCGCCGAAGGCGCTGCCGATGGTGGCTACGCCCTGGAACTGGAATAGCGACTGTAGAGCGGTGGCCAGGATCATCGCCACCAGTGGTGCCGGTAGGCGCTTGAGGTGTGGAATCTTCGGCACGCACAGCAACAGCGCCAGGCTGAGCCCGGCCAACGCAGTCGTGGCCAGGTGCAGGTTGGGCAGCGCCTGCAACAGGTGCCAGAGTTTCTGGTGAAAGTATTCGCCCTGGGCGGCGGGCAGGCCGAAGAAATCTTTCCACTGGCTGACCCAGATGATCACCCCGATGCCGGCGGTGAAGCCGAGAATCACCGGGTCCGGAATGAACTTGATCAGGGCCCCCAGGCGACTGATGCCCAGCAGGAACAGGATGATCCCGGCCATCATTGTCGCCAGTTGCAGGCCGTCGACCCCGTATTTGGCGGTAATCCCGGCGAGAATCACGATAAAGGCCCCGGTGGGCCCGGCGATCTGCAAGCGGCTGCCGCCGAACAGTGACACCAGCAGGCCGCCGACGATGGCGGTGTAGATCCCCTGTTCGGGCTTGACCCCGGAAGCGATGGCAAAAGCCATGGCCAGGGGCAGCGCCACCACGCCGACAATCACTCCGGCCACCAGGTTGCGTGCCCAGTGCCGGGGTTTCAGCAACCCGGCCTTCCACGCCTCGCGTATGGCGATCATCGCTCACTCCTGAAGGTCAACGGGGCTGGCAACCCATGCCGCTCATCATAGCCAACAGTAGGGCGCGGGGACTCCTGCTGTGGATCAGCCTTTGCGCGTTTTCCGCAGCAAGGGGCGGCAAACAGGTCCAGCTTCAGCCGAATCGGTGGTTTTTTTGTGGCGGTCCCTGCGGCTTGTCACGGGCTGTGCCGCGATATTGGTCACCCCAGCGAATGCCCGAGCATTCAGGGACTTGGACAGGAGCAGTGATTAACAAAAGATAACGTGGCGTTGATTGTCAGACCTTTCCAAAGCCCGATAGGATAGCCCGCAGCCGAAGGGGCTCTAGATTGCAGGTTTCAGGACGATCATCGAATCGATCCGGCCTTTACAGACCCTGGAAGGCGCCCTGAAAGGTTGAATGACCTGACAATAATAAATGGGGGAATGGTCTATGAGTGAGCCTGTCATGGGTGTGGTTGTTGGCCGCCCGCCGGCGCTGCGCACGTTCGCACTGCTGGCTACAGCGCTCTCGCTGTTGGCTGTCGTGACGCTGTCGACACCGGTCCTGGCCGCAGCCAATGCGGCGCAAACGGTCTATTCCATCGAATCGGCCAAGGCCGCGAAAAGCCTGATGCTCGATGTTGTCCACGCCGGCAAGCGCCTGGTAGCGGTGGGTGATCGCGGGCACATTCTCTACTCCGACGACCAGGGCGTGACCTGGACCCAGGCCAAGGTGCCGACCCGGCAATTGCTCACGGCGGTGTACTTCGTCGATGACCAGCACGGCTGGGCGGTGGGTCACGATGCCCAGGTCCTGGCCAGCAGTGACGGCGGCGCCACCTGGAGCCAGCAATACCAGGACCTCAAGCGCGAAGCGCCGTTGCTCGATGTCTGGTTCAAGGACACTCAGGCCGGCTACGCCATTGGCGCTTATGGCGCACTGCTGGAAACCACGGACGGCGGCCAGCACTGGGAAGACGTCAGCGACCGCCTGGACAACCAGGACCAGTTCCACCTCAACGCCATTGCCGAGGTCAAGGACTCCGGGCTGTTCATTGTCGGTGAGCAGGGCAGCATGTTCCGCTCCGCCGACGGCGGGCAGACCTGGGAACGCCTCGAAGGCCCCTATGAAGGCTCGCTGTTCGGCGTGATCGCCACCGGCCAGCCGGCAACCCTGCTGGTCTATGGCCTGCGCGGCAACCTCTATCGCTCCACGGACTTTGGCGGCACCTGGGAACAGGTGGAGCTCAACGCGGCCCGTGGCGCCCTGGAGTTCGGCCTGTCCGGCGCCACGCTGCTCGACGACGGCTCGCTGGTGATCGTCGGCAATGGTGGCAGCGTGATTCGCAGCACCGACCATGGGCAGACTTTCAGCGTGTTCAATCGTCCCGACCGCATTTCACTCTCGGCGGTAACCGGTGATGGCGACGGCAAGCTGGTGCTGGCCGGGCAGGGCGGGGTACGGGTCTCTGCAGCAACGGGCGCTGAACTTGGCCAATAGGCCGGGCACATAATAAGAAGGTGGGGAATTCCATGAGCAGTCATCACCAGGACAAGGCGAACTTTCTTGAGCGCCTGATTTTCAACAACCGCCCGGCAGTGATTTTCATCTGCCTGCTGGTCAGCACGTTCCTGTTCTGGCAAGCGACCCTGATCCGGCCATCCACCAGCTTCGAAAAGATGATTCCGCTCAAGCACCCGTTCATCGAGCGGATGATGGAGCACCGTAACGACCTGGCCAACCTGGGCAACACCGTGCGCATCTCGGTGGAAGCCAAGGATGGCGAGATCTTCACCAAGGACTACATGGAGACCCTGCGGCAGATCCACGACGAGGTGTTCTACATCTCCGGTGTCGATCGCTCCGGGCTCAAGTCGCTGTGGAGCCCGAGCGTGCGCTGGACCGAAGTCACCGAGGAAGGTTTTGCCGGCGGCGAAGTGATCCCGCAGAGCTACAACGGTTCGGCCGACAGCCTCGAGCAACTGCGCAACAACGTGCTCAAGTCCGGCCAGGTCGGGCGCCTGGTGGCCAACGATTTCAAATCCAGCATCGTCGATATCCCGCTGCTGGAGTCCTACCCGGACCCGCAGGACCAGGGCAAGTTGCTGGCCCTGGATTACCAGAAATTCTCCCACGAGCTGGAAGAAAAGATCCGCGACAAGTTCGAGGCGCAGAACCCCAATGTGAAGATCCACATCGTCGGTTTCGCCAAGAAGGTCGGCGACCTGATCGATGGCCTGATCATGGTGGTGATGTTCTTCGGGGTGGCCTTCATCATCACCCTGGTGCTGCTGTACTGGTTCACCTGGTGCATCCGCAGCACTATCGCCGTGTTGATCACCACCCTGGTTGCGGTGGTCTGGCAGTTGGGGCTGATGCACGCCTTCGGCTTCGGCCTGGACCCATACTCGATGCTGGTGCCGTTCCTGATCTTCGCCATCGGCATTTCCCACGGGGTGCAGAAGATCAACGGCATTGCCTTGCAGTCCAGTGATGCCGACAACGCCCTGACCGCGGCGCGGCGCACCTTCCGCCAGCTGTTCCTGCCGGGGATGATTGCGATCCTCGCCGATGCCGTGGGTTTCATCACCTTGCTGATCATCGATATCGGGGTGATTCGCGAGTTGGCCATCGGCGCCTCCATCGGTGTGGCGGTGATCGTGTTCACCAACCTGATCCTGCTGCCAGTGGCGATTTCCTATGTCGGCATCAGCAAGCGCGCCATCGAGCGCAGCAAGAAGGACGCCTCCCGCGAGCATCCGTTCTGGCGCCTGCTGTCGAACTTTGCCAGTCCGAAAGTCGCGCCAATTTCCGTCGCCCTGGCCCTGGTGGCCTTCGGCGGCGGCCTCTGGTACAGCCAGAACCTGAAGATCGGCGACCTTGACCAGGGCGCGCCGGAGCTGCGTCCCGACTCGCGCTACAACAAGGACAACAACTTCATCATCAGCAACTACTCCACCAGTTCCGATGTGCTGGTGGTGATGGTCAAGACCGCGGCCGAAGGCTGCTCGCGCTACGCCGCCATGGCGCCCATCGACGAGCTGATGTGGAAGATGCAGAACACCGAGGGCGTGCAGTCGGCGATTTCCCTGGTGACTGTGTCCAAGCAGATGATCAAGGGCATGAACGAGGGCAACCTGAAATGGGAAACCCTGTCGCGCAACCCCGACGTGCTCAACAACTCCATCGCCCGGGCCGATGGCCTGTACAACAACAACTGCTCCCTGGCGCCGGTGCTGGTGTTCCTCAATGACCACAAGGCCGCGACCCTGGACCGTGCGGTGCATGCGGTGCAGGAGTTCGCCCGGGAACACAACCAGGATGGCCTGGAGTTCATCCTGGCCGCCGGTAACGCCGGGATCGAGGCCGCCACCAACGAAGTGATCAAGGAGTCCGAGCTGACCATCCTGATCCTGGTGTACATCTGTGTGGCGGGCATGTGCATGATCACCTTCCGCTCCTGGGCGGCGACCCTGTGCATCGTCCTGCCGCTGGTGCTGACCTCGGTGCTGGGCAATGCCCTGATGGCCTTCATGGGGATTGGGGTCAAGGTCGCGACCCTGCCGGTGGTGGCCTTGGGGGTGGGGATCGGTGTCGACTACGGCATCTATATCTACAGTCGCCTGGAAAGCTTCCTGCGGGCCGGGCTGCCGCTGCAAGAGGCCTACTACCAGACCCTGCGTTCCACCGGTAAAGCGGTGCTGTTCACCGGCCTGTGCCTGGCCATTGGCGTGTGCACCTGGATCTTCTCGGCGATCAAGTTCCAGGCCGACATGGGGCTGATGCTGACCTTCATGCTGCTGTGGAACATGTTCGGCGCCCTGTGGCTGCTGCCGGCCCTGGCGCGATTCCTGATCAAGCCCGAGAAGCTCGCCGGGCAGAAGGGCAACTCGCTGTTCGCCCACTGATCCCGCGCTGATCGATCACCCGCCGCAACCCAGGGTTGCGGCTTTTTTATGCCTGGCGATTAACTCGGCAAGAGAGGCTGGCCTTGAGGTGCCGGTGGTGTCTGTCGCAGGTTGTGCCGACGGCACGATCTGCGCTTGCAATCGACCTTCGGCAGATACGCTCTTGACGCTTCAACGGCGGCACATCGCGCTTCAAGACTGCGGCGCAATGCTGGCCCAACCCGCTGGCGCCAATCAGCTATCATTGCGCCTTTCCAATTGATGATTGATCGCTATGACCGCTGCTACCGACACCTTGCTCACCGCCCTTGAAGCCTGCGACATGCTGGAAATCGACGGCCTGCACGCCTTCGATTTCACCCTCGACGAGCAGCGCCTGCTGATCGAGTGCATGGATGGCCGCGCCGCCAAGCGCTGGAGCTTCACCCTGGCCCAACTGCAGGCCGCGACCTTCGACCCGCAGTTGCAGAGCTGGACCCTGGTGGCGGACTCGGGCGAGCACCGCCTGGTGTGCATGAGCGCGTTCAGTGCCCGTGACGAAGAGGAGAGTGAGCATGAAGATGCGTAATTTCTGGCCCCTGTTGATGGCCGGCAGTGTCGGCGCCATGGCGGTCCAGGCCGCTCCGGCCGATAGCCAGGAGTTGTTGGTGGGTTCTTACACCCAGGGGCAGAGCCAGGGCCTGTATCGCTTGCGCTTCAACGAGCGCACCGGGCAGATCGATCCCAAGCCGCTGCAGGTGGTGAAGAGCTCCAACCCCTCCTGGCTGACGCTGTCCAAGGACCTGAAGTTCGTCTTCGCGGTGAATGAGAACAGCCCGGGACAGGCCGACCCCATCGGGCGTGTCAGCAGCTACAGCCTGGCGCCCAAGACCCATCAGCTGAGCCTGATCAACCAGGTGCAGAGCCAGGGCAATGAGCCTACCCATTCGAGCCTCAGCGCCGACGGCAGCTACCTGTTCGTCAGCAACTACTCGGTGGACCCCGATCCAGGTGGCAGCCTGGCGGTGGTGCCGGTCAGCGCTGATGGCCACCTGTCGCCCGTGGTCCAGCTCAGCAGCCATCCGGCCAGCCGGGTGGATGCCGAGCGCCAGCAATCGGCCCACGTGCACTCGTCGGTGTCTTCGCCGGACGGCAAGTTCGTGTTCGCCAACGACCTGGGGGCGGACAAGGTGTTTGTCTATAGCTACGACCCCAAGGCCAATCCCGAGCATCCACTGCGCCCGGCCGATCCGGCGTTCGTCCAGTTGCCCCCTGGCAGTGGCCCGCGTCACCTGCTGTTCAGCGCGGATGGCAAGCACGCCTACCTGACCATGGAAATGAGTGCCCAGGTGGCGGTCTTCGATTATCAGGACGGCAAGCTGACCCAGCGTCAGCTGGTTGACCTGGCGGCGAATGGCGCCAAGGAGAAAAAGGCCGCTGCGGCACTGCACGCGTCCAAGGACGGTCAGTACCTCTACGTCAGCAACCGTGGCACCGCCAACCAGTTGCTGGTGTTCGCCATCGACCAGAGCAATGGTCAGCTCAAGGAGATCCAGCGCCGTTCCGTCGAGGGCGATCATCCGCGGGAGTTCAGCCTCGATCCGAGCAACCGCTATGTGCTGATCGGTAACCAGAAGAGCAACGAGATCGTGGTGATCGAGCGCGACGCCAAGACCGGTTTTCTCGGCAAGACCGTGCAGAAACTGCCCTTTGAAGCGCCCAGCGATATCAAGTTCCTGGTGCGTCAATAGGCCGCAGGCCCCGCCATCCGGGGCCTGACTCCTTCTATTAACGCCGCTGATAATGGCTACTGCCGCAAAGAATTTTTTCCCGCCAACCCTCGGGAGTAAGTTTGCTTCACGGCCCACACGGGCAAGCAAGCCAACTGAATACGAGGGTTACCCACATGAACTTCAATCTCTTCTCCGTGATCGCAGCCTCGGCCATTTCTGCCAGCGTGGTACTGCCTGCCAGCGCCAATGTGGAAATCAGCCAGAAGAAATCTGCCACCAACACCTACACCCAGAAATACCTGCAGCAGAGCGCCAACTTCTACGCCGCCCTGGATCACAAGGTGCAGAGCTGAGACTCAGTGCAGCCTTTGTTCGTCAGGTCCCAAGGTATGCAGGAGCGAAGTCACTGAAGCAGTGATGTCGCTCCTGCATTACCTGTTTGCGACCGAATCCCCGCACCAGGCAAATTTTGCTTGGTAGTATCACATGGCCATATGTTTAAATTTGACGCTGACTTATTGACTCTTTCCCGAGCAAGGATCGATAGCATGGTGATGCGTCTGACTGTGGTTCTGCTGTTGCTCTATTCCACCCCCATCCTGTCCTCGGCGCAGCCGGTGGAAGGTGAACCCGAAACTTCCCGCGAGCGTTTGGCGAGCCTGCTGCAGGACTGAAGCCTCTGGGGTTTCAGGATCAAAAAAATTGATAATGGCCATGGATAAAAACGTCTTTTTATCAGCCTTTGCTTGATGGATTCTCTGGGCACTGCAACTGCCTTCGGAGAACCTCAGCATGGCCCGCTCGCTCCTGACCTCTGCCAAACATGGCGCCTATGTGGCGATTGCCCTGTACCTGACGATGGTGCTGTGGGTCAGTCTGGCCGCCAGTCCATCGCTGGACCGGACGCAGCACCCGCCGCAACAGGCCCGGGGCAGCGAGACGCTGTCGGCCCAGCCCCATGGAGCCGCAGGGTTATGAACGGGAGCAGACTGATGGTCGCCGCCTTCCTGGCCTTCTTGACCAACGGCGCTACCTTGCTGGGAGTGGGGCAGGGGTCGGCGGGCGCACTGGCGCGCAATATCGAATGCAAGCATCTGATTGCCCATCATAGCCAGGCAGCGAAACCCCCGAACCTGCTGGCCGGCACGCCGCCGGTCAAAGCCCGGGGCGCATTTCCCGGACCCTTTGCACTGGAATGCCCGCAGTCACAGCGCTGCCCGGCCATGACGGCCTGAGCCGCGCTCTGCGACGGCAATTACTCCGGGGGAGGGTTAGATCCGTGGTAGGCGGGCCCTGAAATCAGGACCCGCCTGGAGTGGGCTCAGGGTTTGCGTGAGCCGCGGGTTACCAGCTTCATCACCACCACGAAGAACACCGGGACGAAGATCACCGCCAGGGTCGCGGTGATCATGCCGCCGATCACACCAGTGCCGATGGCCTGCTGGCTGGCGGAGCTGGCACCGGTGGCAATGGCCAGGGGCACCACGCCGAGGATGAAGGCCAGGGAGGTCATGACGATCGGGCGCAAGCGCAAGCGGGCGGCCTGCACCGTGGCCTCCAGCAGGTCGTGGCCTTCGTCGTACAGGCTCTTGGCGAACTCGATGATCAGGATCGCGTTCTTCGCCGACAGGCCGATGATGGTGATCAGGCCGACCTTGAAGAACACGTCGTTGGGCATACCGCGCAAGGTCACCGCCAACACCGAACCCAATACCCCCAGTGGCACCACCAGCAGCACCGAGGTGGGAATCGACCAACTCTCGTAGAGCGCCGCCAGGCACAGGAACACAATCAGCAGCGACAGGCCCAGCAGCAACGGCGCCTGACTGCCGGAGAGGCGTTCCTGCAAGGACAGGCCGGTCCATTCCAGGCCCAGGCCGGTGGGCAATTGGGCCACCAGGCGCTCGATTTCCTGCATGGCTTCACCGGTACTGTGGCCGGGTGCCGGTTCGCCGGAAATGGCGATGGCCGGGTAGCCGTTGTAGCGGGTCAGCTGCGCCGGCCCCAGGCTCCAGCTGGCGCGGACGAAGGCCGACAACGGCACCATCTTGCCAGCGCTGTTGCGCACGTTCAGGCGTAACAGGTCTTCCACCTGGCTGCGTTGATCGCCTTCGGCCTGGACCACCACCCGCTGCATCCGTCCCTGGTTGGGGAAGTCGTTGATGTAGGCCGAGCCCAGGGCGGTGGACAACAGGTTGCCGATATCGGCAAAGGACACGCCCAGGGCATTGGCCTGCTTGCGGTCGACTTCCAGTTGCACCTGAGGTGCCTCGGCCAGGGCGCTTTCGCGGACGTTGGCCAGGATCGGGCTGTTTTCCGTTGCCTTCAACAGATCGGTCCGGGCTTGCATCAGCGCCGCATGCCCGAGGCCGCCACGGTCCTGCAGGCGGAATTCGAAGCCGCTGGAGGTGCCCAGGCCATCGATCGGCGGCGGCAGGATCGCGTACACCACCGCGTCCTTGATGGCACTCAGCGCGCCGTTGGCGCGATCGGCAATCGCCATGGCCGAGTCATTGCTGCCCCGTTGCGACCAGTCCTTGAGGGTGGTGAAGGCCAGCGCCGCGTTCTGCCCGCTACCGGAGAAGCTGAAGCCGAGGATGATGGTGCTGTCGCCGACCCCCGGTTCCGAGGCGTTATGCGCCTCGATCTGCTCCACCACCTGCACCGTGCGGTTCTGGCTGGCGCCGGGCGGCAACTGCACATCGGTGATGGTGTAGCCCTGATCCTCGACCGGCAGGAACGAGGAGGGCAGGCGAGTGAACAGCAACGCCATGATCGCCAGCAGGGCGACGTAGATCAGCAGGTAGCGTCCGCTGCGCTTGATCGCGTAGGCCACGCCGCTCTGGTAGCGGTCGCTGAGGCGTTCGAAGCGGCGGTTGAACCAGCCAAAGAAGCCTTTGCGCTCATGGTGTTCGCCCGCTGCGATGGGCTTGAGCAGGGTGGCGCACAGGGCCGGGGTCAGAGTCAGCGCGAGGAACGCCGAGAACAGGATCGAGGTGGCCATGGACAGCGAGAACTGCTGGTAGATCACCCCCACCGAACCAGGCATGAAGGCCATGGGAATGAACACCGCCACCAGCACCAGGGTGATGCCGATGATCGCCCCGGTGATCTGCTTCATCGCCTTGCGCGTGGCCTCCTTGGGCGACAGCCCCTCACTGGCCATGATCCGTTCGACGTTCTCCACCACCACGATGGCATCGTCCACCAGGATGCCGATGGCCAGCACCATGCCGAACATGGTCAGCACGTTGATCGAGAAGCCCAGGGCCAGCATGGTGGCGAAGGTGCCCATCAGTGCCACTGGCACTACCAGGGTCGGAATCAGGGTGTAGCGGATGTTCTGCAGGAACAGGAACATCACCAGGAACACCAGTGCCATGGCTTCGAGCAGGGTGTAGATCACCTTGGTGATCGAGACCTTGACGAAGGGCGAGGTGTCGTAGGGGATCTTGTATTCCACGCCGGCCGGGAAGTAGTTCGACAGCTCGTCCATCTTCGCTCGGATCAGCGTCGCGGTGTTCAGTGCGTTGGCCCCGGGAGACAGCTGTACGCCGACGGCGGTGGACGGCTTGCCGTTCAGGCGAGTGCCGAATTGGTACTCCTGGCTGCCGATTTCCACCCGCGCGACATCACCGATGCGCACCGTGGAACCGTCCGGGTTGGCCCGCAGAACGATGTCGGCGAACTCCTCAGGGGTAGTCAGTTGTCCCTTGACCAGGATCGTCGCGGTGATTTCCTGGCTGGACGGGTTCGGCAGGTCGCCGATACTGCCGGCCGGCACCTGGGCGTTCTGTGCGGCGACGGCGGCATTGACGTCCGCCGGGGTCAGGTTGAAACCGATGAGCTTCTGCGGGTCGAGCCAGATTCGCATGGCCCGCTCGGCGCCATACAGCTGGGCCTTGCCGACGCCGTCGACGCGACGGATCTCGTTCATCACGTTGCGGGCCAGGTAGTCGCTGAGGCCGACATTGCTCAAGCGCCCGTCATTGGAGGTCAGGGTGATCAGCAGCAGGAAACCGGCGGAGACTTTCTCCACCTGCAGGCCTTGCTGGGTCACGGCCTGGGGCAGGCGCGGCTCGACCGCCTTGAGGCGGTTCTGCACGTCGACCTGGGCCAGTTCCGGGTTGGTCCCGGGCTGGAAGGTCGCGGTGATGGTGGCGCTGCCGAGGCTGCTCTGGGAGGAGAAGTACAGCAGGTGGTCGGCACCGTTGAGCTCTTGCTCGATCAGGCTGACCACGGACTCGTCCAGGGTCTGTGCCGAGGCGCCCGGATAGACCGCGTAGATCTCGATCTGCGGCGGCGCCACGGTGGGGTACTGAGCCACCGGCAACTGGGGAATCGCCAGGGCACCACCCAGAAGGATGAAGAAGGCGACCACCCAGGCGAACACCGGGCGATCAATAAAGAATTGCGGCATGTTGTACTACCTACTGGCCAGGATTCTGGGCGAGCGGAACAGGGCTGTCGTCGATCTCGACGCGCTCCCCGGGACGGGCGTGCTGCAGGCCTTCGACGATCACGCGGTCGCCAGGCTTGAGGCCCTCGGTCACGATCCAGCGGTCGTTTTGCACCCCACCCAGTTGCACCGGGTGTTGCGCCACGTGGTTCTCGGCGTCCACCAGCAACACTTGGGCGATGCCGGCGCTGTCGCGCTGGATGGCCCGTTGCGGCACGCTGATGCCCTGCTGGTTGACGGCCTGCTCGAGGCGCACGCGAACGAAGCTGCCGGGCAGCAGGTCGAGGTCCGGGTTGGGGAACTCGCTGCGCAGGATGATCTGTCCGGTGCTCGGGTCGACGCTGATGTCGGCGAACAGCAGCTTGCCCGGCAGCGGATAGAGGCTGCCGTCGTCCTGGATCAGCGTGGCCTTGGCCTGGTCCTTGCCGACTTGCTGCAACTGGCCGGCGCGGAAGGCCCGGCGCAGTTCGTTGAGCTCACGGGTGGACTGGGTCAGGTCGGCATGGATCGGGTCCAGTTGCTGGATCAGCGCCAGCGGTGTGGTTTCGTTCTGGCCTACCAGGGCGCCCTCGGTGACCAGGGCGCGGCCGATACGACCGGAAATCGGCGCGGTAACGGTGGCGTAGCCAAGGTTGAGCTTGGCGCGCTGTACCGCCGCCTGGTTGGCCGCGACTTCGGCGTCGGCCTGGCGCGCAGCGGCCCGGGCGTTGTCGTACTCCTGGCCGCTGATGGCCTGGTCGGCGATCAGCTTGGAATAGCGCTGTTCCTGCAGGCGCGCCTGGAACGCGGTGGCCTCGGCCTTGCGCAGGCTGGCCTGGGCGCTGTCCAGATCGGCCTTGAACGGTGCCGGATCGATGCGAAACAGCACCTCACCCTGCTTGACGTCGGAGCCCTCGCGGAAGGTCCGCTGCAGTACTACCCCGGCAACCCGGGCGCGGACTTCGGCGATCCGCGGTGCGGCGATCCGCCCGCTGAGTTCGCTGGTGATGGACAGTGCCTGGCTCTGGACCGTTTCGATCCGTACCTTGGCCGGAGGTGGTGTCTGCTCGCCCTCGGTTTTACCGCAGGCGCTCAGCGCCGCTGCCAGAACCATCAGGCAGAGTGGCGCAAAGAGTTTATTCGACATGCTGATACCCCAATAATGACCTCGGCATGCTAAGGGCATGGGTCAAGGCCCGCTGTGAAGCTGTGTAGGTGCTGTGTGAAAAAGTGTGAAGCGGGCGCGCCTGGGTGGCCAGTGTTGTATATCCTTGGCGCCTTGCTGGTTTTGCCCGGTGCTTTATAAAGAACGCCGGTATTCTGTACTTCTTCAATAAAGACCTCTCGTCATGCCCAACATTCTTCTCGTCGAAGACGACACCGCGCTCTCCGAACTGATCGCCAGCTACCTGGAACGCAACGGTTATCAGGTCAGCGTGATCAGTCGCGGCGACCAGGTGCGGGAGCGGGCGAAGGTCAGCCCACCGGACCTGGTGATCCTCGACCTGATGCTGCCGGGGCTGGATGGCCTGCAAGTCTGCCGATTATTGCGGGCCGACTCGGCCACCTTGCCGATCCTGATGCTGACCGCCCGCGATGATAGCCACGATCAGGTGCTGGGTCTGGAAATGGGCGCCGACGACTATGTGACAAAACCTTGCGAACCGCGAGTGCTGCTGGCCCGGGTTCGTACGTTATTGCGCCGCAGCAGCCTCAGTGAGCCGCAGAGCGCCAGCGACCAGATCCTCATGGGCAACCTGTGCATCGACCTGTCGGAGCGCACCGTGACCTGGCGCGATCAGTTGGTGGAACTGTCCAGCGGTGAATACAACCTGCTGGTGGTGCTGGCCCGGCATGCCGGCGAGGTGCTGAGCCGCGACCAGATCCTCCAGCGCCTGCGGGGCATCGAGTTCAACGGCACCGATCGCTCGGTGGACGTGGCGATCTCCAAGTTGCGGCGCAAGTTCGACGATCACGCCGGCGAGGCGCGCAAGATCAAGACCGTGTGGGGCAAGGGCTACCTGTTCAGCCGTTCCGAGTGGGAATGCTGATTTCATGCTGCGCATCCTGGTCCGCCTGTACCTGATCACCATTGTTGCCTTCAGTGCCGCGATCTATCTGATTCCCGACCTGGTGATCAAGGTCTTCCATGAGCGTTTCGTGGACTACAACCTGGATCAGTCCCGGGGCTTGCAGGGGCTGATCGTCAAGCAGTTCCGTGCCATACCGGCAGCGCAGTGGCCGTCCCTGGTCAAGGAAATGGACCAGGAGTTCCACCCGCTGCAAGTGGCCCTGGTGCGCATCGACGACCCGGACTTCAGCACCTACGAGCGCGAACGCCTGCAGCGCGGCGAGAAGGTCGTGCGCCTGGGTGATTGGGGGTGGCGCACCTTGGCGGTGTCGCCGCTGGATGAGCAGTTGGCAGTGAAACTGGTGGTGCCGCCGGACCCACTGGACGTCAACCTGCTGTACTGGGCCATTAACGTGCTGATCGTTGCCGTGTTGCTGGCGTGCCTGCTGCTTTGGGTCAGGCCGCACTGGCGTGATCTGGAACGCTTGAAAGGCACCGCTGAGCGCTTCGGCAAAGGCCATCTGAGTGAGCGCACGCAGTTGCCCGCACGCTCCAACATCGGCAGCCTGGCTCGGGTGTTCGACACCATGGCTGGGGACATCGAGAAACTCCTGAACCAGCAGCGCGACCTGCTCAATGCGGTGTCCCACGAGTTGCGCACGCCCCTGACCCGGCTGGATTTCGGCCTGGCCCTGGTGCTCTCCGACGACTTGCCGAGCACCAGCCGCGAGCGTTTGCAGGGGCTGGTGGCGCACATCCGCGAGCTGGATGAACTGGTGCTGGAACTGCTGTCCTACAGCCGCCTGCAGAACCCGGCATGCCTGCCAGAGCAGATCGAGGTGTCCCTGGACGAGTTCATCGACAGCATCCTGGGCAGCCTCGACGATGAACTGGAGTCGGACATCGTCATCGATGTGCTGCTGCATGGCACCCTGGAACGCTTCGCCCTGGACCCACGCTTGACCGCCCGGGCCTTGCAGAACCTGTTGCGCAATGCCACCCGCTACTGCGAGAAACGCATCCAGGTCGGGGTGCTGGTGAGCGATTCCGGATGTGAGATCTGGGTCGACGACGACGGCATCGGCATTCCCGACGATGAGCGCGAGCGGGTGTTCGAACCCTTCTATCGCCTGGATCGCAGTCGCGACCGCTCCACCGGCGGCTTCGGCCTCGGGCTGGCCATCAGCCGTCGAGCGCTGGAGGCCCAGGACGGCACTCTGACAGTGGAAGCGTCGCCGCTGGGGGGCGCACGTTTCCGCCTGAGCCTGCCGTCGCCCAGAGTCTGAATCCACAGCGCACGCCCGTAGGAGCCGGCTTGCCGGCGAAGAGGCCCTTGAGCCTTGCATCGCCTGGGCGGACGCCTTCGCTGGCAAGCCAGCTCCTACGGCTGGCGCAATATCGGCGCCGTCCTTGTAGGAGCCGGCTTGCCGGCGAAGAGGCCCTTGAGCCCTGCATCGCCTGTGCCGACGCCTTCGCTGGCAAGCCAGCTCCTACAGCCAGCTCCTGCAGCGAGGATGCAACTGACAGGAATTTCATGCGGTCTGCTGCAGGTCCGGGTTTATCCTGCCCGCCACTCACCCGCGCTATGAGGAGGTTCACCCATGAACGATCAGGCGATTCATCAGGCGGCGGCCGACGGCTATCAACAGGCCGCCGATACCTATGCGCGCGGTCGGCCGGACTATCCGTCAGCCCTCGACCCCTGGCTGCGGGAGACGCTGGGCCTGGGGCCGGGCAGGGTGGTGGTGGACCTGGGCGCCGGCACCGGCAAGTTCACTGGCCGCTTGCTGGCCACCGGGGCCCAGGTGATCGCCATTGAGCCGGTGACGCAGATGCGCGCGAAACTGGCCGCCGCCCAGCCCGAGGCCCAGGCCCTGGAGGGCAGTGCCGAGTCGCTGCCCCTGAAGGATGCTTCGGTGGACGTGCTGGTCTGTGCCCAGGCCTTCCACTGGTTCGCCAGCCGCGCGGCGCTGGACGAGATTCATCGCGTGCTCAAGCCCGCTGGCAAGCTGGCCCTGGTGTGGAACCTGCGCGATGGCCGGGTGCCCTGGGTGGCGCGCCTGGACGCCATGGTCAATGCCTTGCAGGGCGACACCCCGCGCTATTACACCGGCGCCTGGCGCCAGACCTTTCCCCACCCGGGGTTCGGAGCGTTGCAGGAGCAGCACTTCAGCCAGGGCCACAGCGGCACGCCGGAAGACGTGATCTTCAACCGCGTGCGTTCCACCAGCTTCATCGCCGCCTTGCCCCAGGCCGAGCGCGACGCCGTGGACCGGCAGATCGCCGCGCTGATCGACAGCGAGCCCGATTTGCGCGGCAAGGCCCAAGTCACGGTGCCCTATGAGACCGCCGCCTTCCACTGCATCAAGCAGGGCTGAACCCAGCCGCGAAACCACGGCCAATTGCCCTGGGCGCGGGCTTGCCAGCGACAGGGCCGGAGGCTTGTTCGCCGGCAGCCGGTTCTTGCGGGGCGATGCCCAGTCCCGCTTTTGGCCAATGCGCTGCCTTACGGCTCGCCACTGCCACTTGCTATAGTTCGGCCTCATTTTCTGCCCAGTAAAGGATCACTGCCATGTCCGAATACCAAGCCTTTCGCGTCGAACTCGCTGACAACATCGCCCATGTGCAGATCAACCGCCCGGAAAAGATCAACGCCATGAATGCCGCGTTCTGGAGCGAGATCGTCGAGATCTTCCAATGGATCGACGACACCGATGCCGTGCGGGTGGTGGTACTCAGCGGCGCTGGCAAGCATTTCTCCTCGGGCATCGACCTGATGATGCTGGCCGGCGTGGCCAATGAACTGGGCAAGGATGTGGGGCGCAATGCACGCCTGCTGCGGCGCAAGATCTTCCAGTTGCAGGCTTCCTTCACCGCCGTGGACAACTGCCGCAAGCCGGTGCTGGCGGCGATCCAGGGTTATTGCCTGGGCGGTGCCATCGACCTGATCAGCGCCTGCGACATGCGTTACGCGGCTGATGATGCACAGTTCTCGATCAAGGAAATCGACATCGGCATGGCTGCGGATGTCGGCACGCTGCAACGCTTGCCGCGGATCATCGGCGACGGCATGCTGCGTGAGCTGGCCTACACTGGGCGCACCTTCGGTGCCGAGGAAGCGCGCAACATCGGCCTGGTCAATCGCACCTACAGCGATGCCTCCAGTTTGCTGGACGGGGTCATGGAGATTGCCCGGGAGATTGCCGCCAAGTCGCCGATTGCGATCAGCGGGACCAAGGAAATGCTCAGCTTCATGCGCGACCACCGTATCGATGACGGCCTGGAATATGTCGCCACCTGGAACGCCGCCATGCTGCAGTCCAATGACCTGCGCGTGGCCATCGCCGCCCACATGAGCAAACAGAAACCCGAATTTCTGGATTGATTGACGATGATTGAACGCTGGACCACCGCAGTACTGGATATCGACCTTCCCGGCGGCTGGGCCGTGGCCCGTGGCCCGGACGGTTTTCTCTATGACGACAACGGCGCGCTGTTCCCCCGGCACTGGCTCAAGGGCCAGGACCTGCCGCTGCTGGCGGAACACGGCATCGGCCACTTGGATGGCGAGCCGGTGTACCTGCTGGAGCTGAGCGCCCGCGCCGAGGTGCCGGGTTGCGGCTGGAAAGGCCTGCGGGCCTTCATGCTGGAGGGCGACCATACCCTGTACAAGGTCCTGGGTTATGCCGCGCAGATCGGCACCTGGGCCCGGGAGCATCGTTTCTGCGGCAGTTGTGGCCGGGCCATGGCCCAGGTGCCGGGGGAGCGGGCGATGTATTGCCAGCCTTGCGACCTGCGCGCTTACCCGCGTATCTCACCGAGCATGATCGTGCTGATCACCCGTGGCGACGAAATCCTCCTGGCCCGTTCGCCGCGCTTCGTCACCGGGGTCTACAGCACCCTGGCGGGCTTTGCCGAACCCGGCGAGTCGGCGGAGGATTGCCTGATCCGCGAGGTGCGCGAAGAGGTGAGCATCGAGGTCAAGAATATCCAGTACGTTGGCAGCCAGTGCTGGCCGTTTCCCCACTCGATGATGCTGGGTTTCCATGCCGAATACGCCGGCGGCGACATTGTCCCGCAGGAAGACGAGATCGAGGACGCCCAGTGGTTCAACGTCCACGCGCTGCCGCCGTTGCCGGCCTCGCGCTCGATCGCCCGTTATCTGATCGACCTCTATGTGGCGCGGCGCCTAGGCCACGCTGAACCAGTGCTGCCAGGCTAGGCGCACGGTCAATCCCAGGACCACGGTGATGAACACCGGGCGAATGAACTTGGCACCACCGCTGATGGCGGTGCGTGCACCGAAGAACGCCCCGACCATCACCGACAGGCCCATGCTCAGGCCGATGATCCAGTCCACCTGGCCGGAGAACACGAACACCGACAGCGCCGCAATGTTGCTGACGAAGTTCATGCTGCGGGCCACGCCGCTGGCCTTGACCAGGTCGATGGGGTAGAGCAGCAGGCTGCTGACGGTCCAGAACGCACCGGTGCCCGGGCCTGCCACGCCATCGTAGAAGCCCAGGCTGAAGCCCTGGCTCGACTGCCATTTCTTCTTGATCGGCGCGTCACTGTCCAACGGCGCCTTGGGTGTACCGCCGAACAGCAAGTACAGGCCACAGGCAAAGACAATCACCGGAAGCATCTTGTTCAGCCATTCCGCCGGCAGGTAATGGGCGACGATGGCCCCCGCCAGCGCGCCCACCAGGGTGCCGACGATGGCGTGGGTCCACTGCCTGGGGTGGAACAGCTTGCGGCGATAGAAGGTGAAACTGGCGGTAGCCGAGCCGAAGGTCGAACTGAGCTTGTTGGTGCCCAGCACCAGATGCGGCGGCAAGCCGGCGGTGAGCAGGGCCGGGGTGGTGAGCAGGCCGCCACCACCGGCAATGGCGTCGATGAACCCGGCGATGAAGGCGACGACGGCGAGAATGGCGAGGGTGGTCAGGTCAACGCTGAGTTCGAAAGGCATGGATTCGGCTTATTTTTGGCGGGAAGGGCAAAGGGGGCTGCCCGAACGAGCGCCATATTACCCGCAACCCCGCCCGCTGCGCGACCGCCTCGACCTTGGTCTGATGCCGCCTGAGCCAAGCGCCCGTGCGGATAACGCCTTCGCTGGCAAGCCAGCTCCTACAGAGCGGTGCAACGCGAATTCATTGTAGGAGCCGGCTTGCCGGCGAAGGGGCCCCTGAGCCGAGCGCCTGTGCGGATAACGCCTTCGCTGGCAAGCCAGCTCCTACAGAGCGGTACAGCGCAGATTCATTGCAGGAGCCGGGCCTGAGGTCAGCGCTGCGGGCCGTTGCCGATCTGCCAGACAAAAGGCGGCTCGCTGCCGTTGATCTGCCAGTCGCCGACAATCCGCGCCTTGTAGATCACCGGGTTGTGCGACGACACCGTTCGCGCGTTGCGCCAATGCCGATCCAGGGCCTTGCCCTGGCGAATATCCGAAGCCCCCAGGGCATTGAACAGCTCGCTGGTGGCACGCTGGATCAGTTCGGTCACCACCACCTGGGCGGTGGCCGATTCGATCTCCGCCGCGACATTGGCCTCTCGTTCCTTGAACTCATCCCCGGCAAAGCGCGCCAGGTAGGCCCGTTGTGCCGGCACCGCGGCCCGCAGCGTGGCCGCTTCGGCGGCATACACCAGGGCGGCGATCTCGCCGACCACTTGCTGTACCTGGGCATCGGCGCTGACCCGGGGCGCATTGCCGTGGCTGTAGATGCGCTTGCGCACCCGCACTTCGTGGGTCACGTCACGCACGGCGGCGCGGCCGATCCCGGCCAGGGTCGCCAGCAGCACCAATTGGTAGAAGGCCGTCTGGTATTTGAAGCGGGTGGCGAAGTCGATAAGGTTCTCCGCCTGCACTTCGGCGTCCTTGAAGCGGGCAGTGCCACTGCCGGTGGTGCGCTGGCCGAAGCCATCCCAGTCGTCACTCTGCTCGATCCCCGGCTGGCGGGTACGTACTGCGGCGATCACATCGCCGCCGGTATCGCTGCGCTGGGCATAGACATCGATCCAGTCAGAGAAAATGCTCCCGGTGCTGTAGAACTTTTCGCCGTTGAGGCGCCATTTCTCACCGTCCGGGGTCACCTGAGTGATGACTTGGCCGATCTCCACCGTGCCGATTTCGGTCCAGGCGCAGCCGACGATATCGCCTTCGACAAAACGCTTGAACCACAGGTCCCGGGCCGGTCCTGGCGGAGCGTTGAGGCGGTCCTCGACGAAGGCGAAGTGCCCGCGCAGGGCCTGGGGCAGATTGGCGTCGGCCTCGGCCAACTCGATCAGCAGTTGCAGCAGCTGGGGCAGGGACGCGCCGCCACCGCCATATGCCAGCGGCACGCGCAACGCGCCGAACCCGGATGCCTTGAGCCATTGGATCGGCTCATGGGGCAGGCTGCGGCTGTGCTCGCGTTCCACGGCGCCAGCCGCGATTTTCTGGAATATCGGGCGGAACCGCTCGGCCAGGGCCTCGTAGTCGACCCCAACGGACAGCGGATTGATTACCTGGTGTTCAGTCATGGTGTAGCTCCTGGGTTCGGCAGAAAAAGACAGTGCGCGTCGAGACTGATTGCACACAGCATGCCGCAATGCGCGGGGCCGGTTTACCTGGGGGAGGGTGATGAGGTGTCGCGGGCAACTGTTGCCCCGGCAACAGCCCATCAACAAATCGCCAGGTTTGCGTGGTTGCCTGTCGCCGTTGCCACAGGCCCGGGCCGTGTCCGGATACCCGCGCCGGGCGGCGCTGCGTTGAACAAGGCGTCGCGCTTGCAGCCCTTGGAACAGCCCCCGCAGGGCTTGCCGGCCCGAGCCTGCAACGGCCGCTACAAGGATGTTCAGCGCAAGGTTTCCTGGCGCTGGCACGCTTGCTGCTCAGGTCCTTGCACCTTTCCCAGTCCTGAGGACCGAACCATGAGTCAGCAAGCCGTCAAATTTGCCTATTGGGTGCCCAACGTCAGCGGCGGGCTGGTGGTGAGCAAGATCGAGCAGCGTACCCACTGGGGCATCGACTACAACCGCAAGCTGGCACAGATCGCCGAAGCCGCCGGCTTCGAATACGCCCTGACGCAGATCCGTTTCACCGCCGGTTACGGCGCCGAGTACCAGCATGAGTCGGTGGCCTTCAGTCACGCGTTGCTGGCGGTCACCCGCACGCTCAAGGTCATTGCCGCGATCTTGCCCGGTCCCTGGCAACCAGCCCTGGCGGCCAAGCAACTGGCGACCATCGACCAACTGACTGATGGCCGCATTGCGGTGAACATCGTCAGCGGCTGGTTCAAGGGTGAGTTCCAGGCCATCGGCGAGCACTGGCTGGAGCACGACGAGCGCTATCGCCGTTCCGAGGAGTTCATCCGCTGCCTGCGTGGGGTCTGGAGCGAGGATCACTTCACCTTCAAGGGGGATTTCTACCGTTTCGACCACTACAGCCTCAAACCCAAGCCCCTGGGCCAGCCGGAAATCTTCCAGGGCGGCAGTTCGCGAGCGGCGCGGGACATGGCGGCAAGGGTCTCCGACTGGTACTTCACCAACGGCAACAGCGTCGAGGGAATCAAGGCCCAGGTGGACGACATCCGCGCCAAGGCTGCCGCCAACCAGCATTCGGTGAAGGTCGGGGTGAATGCCTTTGTGATCGCCAGGGACACCGAGGAAGAGGCCCGGGCAGTGCTGCAGGAGATCATCGACCAGGCCGATCCGGAGGCGGTGAATGCCTTTGGCGATGCGGCGAAGCAGGCGGGCAAGGCCTCGCCGGAAGGAGAGGGCAACTGGGCCAAGTCGAGCTTCGAGGACCTGGTGCAATACAACGATGGTTTCAAGACCAACCTGATTGGTACCCCCCAACAGATAGCCCAGCGGATTGTCGCCTTGAAGGCGGTGGGGGTGGATCTGGTGCTGGCGGGCTTCCTGCATTTCCAGGAAGAGGTTGAATATTTTGGCAAGCGCGTACTGCCGCTGGTGCGCGAACTGGAAGCCCAGGCCCGGCTCAAGGACCAGGAAGTCGCCGCCTGATGTGACCCGCCCCGGGCCCGGCTTGCCGGCGCAAGAGCCCCGAAGCCTGGTGCAAGGCTTACAGGCGCCTTCGCTGGCAAGCCAGCTCCTACGGGGGTGGTGGTTGTTGCGCGGGCTATCTGTAGGAGCCGGCTTGCCGGCGAAAGGGCTCGAAAGCCTGGTGCAAGGCATGCGGACGCCTTCGCTGGCAAGCCAGCTCCTACGGGGGTGGTGGTTGTTACACGGGCTATCTGTAGGAGCCGGCTTGCCGGCGAAAGGGCCCGAAAGCTTGGTGCAAGGCATGCAGACGCCTTCGCTGGCAAGCCAGCTCCTACGGGGGGGGTGGTGGTTGCGCGGGCTATCTGTAGGAGCCGGCTTGCCGGCGAAAGGGCCCGAAAGCCTGGTGCAAGGCATGCAGACGCCTTCGCTGGCAAGCCAGCTCCTACGGGGTGGTGGTTGTTACGCGGGCTATCTGTAGGAGCCGGCTTGCCGGCGAAAGGGCCCGAAAGCTTGATGCAAGGCATGCAGACGCCTTCGCTGGCAAGCCAGCTCCTACGGGAGGGTGGTTGTTGCGCGGGCTATTTGTAGGAGCCGGCTTGCCGGCGAAAGGGCCCGAAAGCCTGGTGCAAGGCATGCGGACGCCTTCGCTGGCAAGTCAGCTCCTACAGAGGGTAGGTGTTGCGCGGGTCGGTTACAGGCCCAGATCGGAAAGGCTCGGGTGGTCATCCGGACGGCGACCCAATGGCCAATGGAACTGGCGTTCGCTGGCCTTGATCGGCATGTCGTTGATGCAGGCGAAACGATGGGCCATCAGCCCTTGCTCGTCGAATTCCCAGTTTTCATTGCCGTAGGAACGGAACCAGTTGCCCGAGTCGTCATGCCATTCGTAGGCGTAACGCACGGCGATGCGATTGTCGGTAAAGGCCCAGAGCTCCTTGATCAGCCGATACTCCAGTTCCTTGGCCCATTTGCGACTGAGGAATGCCTTGGCCTCTTCGCGGTTGTGGGCGAACTCGGCGCGGTTGCGCCATTGAGTGTCCAGGGTATAGGCCAGGGATACCCGTTCCGGGTCCCGGGAGTTCCAGCCGTCTTCGGCCAGGCGAATCTTTTCAATGGCCGACTCGCGGGTGAACGGCGGAAGGGGCGGACGCGTTGGTACGTTAGATGACATGACCTGTCTCCAATGAAAGGTGTTGTTCAAACAAACAAGTTGCTCTTGTTTAAAACAATCAGAGGTCCAATAACTTGCGCGCCATGCATTGCGCATTATCAGCAGCACTGTGATCGCCCATGACAAGGGCAACGGTAATGGCGCCATCGATCAGAATCAGCAACTGCGCCGCCAATTGTGAGGGATGCGCTGCGCCATGGTCCTGGCAAAGCTCGCGCACGTAGTCGAGCAGTTTCTGTTTATGCTGTTTCGCCACCTGGCGCACCGGGTCCTGGGGATCACCGGTTTCGCCGCTGGTGTTGATAAAGGCACAGCCGCGGAAACCTTCCGAGTCGAACCATTCCTTGAGCACATCGAACAGCGCCAGTAGGCGCGCCGCTGGGCTCACGGCCTTGTCCACCTCGGTCTTGAACCAGTGCATCCAGCGTTGGTCGCGACGTTCGAGGGCGGCTACCACCAACTCGTCCTTGTTGTTGAAATAGCGATAGACGCTCTTTCGCGAAACCCCGGCGGTTTTCACCAGAAGATCCATGCCGGTGGCGGCAATGCCACTTTTATAGATCAGCTTCTCGGTGACGTCGAGGATGATGTCGCGTGTTTCAGTGGGAGTGATTTCGTTCATGTGGCAAAGAGTAGAACGATCGTTCTCCTTGGTCAATCAAGTTGTTTGTATTTCTCCGAATACTTCTCGCGAGTCATGAAAGTAACCGGCCTGCCAGCGAAAGTGGCGCCTGCTCGGAACAAGGCCCCAAGCCTGTTCGCCAACTCGCCGAGCAGCGCCCGAGTGCTCCTGCGGATAGGCCAGGGATGGCCTTATAAATGCCAAGCAGGGGACTCTGGCCGGCCCATGGTGTAAGCTCTTGCGCTCTTTGGATTTGAGCCACTGCGAGCCCTATGCCGTCGCTTTTCAAACGTTCTTTGCTGCCCAAGCTGCGCAGCTTCCCCCTGGCTGCCGAGGCCTTCACCACGCTGACTGGCGCTGCGGAATTTCGTCGCACGCTGCTGGAGCAAATTGCCCAGGCCACTCGGCGCATCTATATCGTCGCGCTGTACTTGCAACAGGATGAGGCCGGCCAGGAAATCCTCGATGCCCTGCATGCCGCCAAGGCCGCTCGCCCCGAACTGGAGGTGGTGGTCGTGGTGGACTGGCTGCGGGCCCAGCGTGGCCTGATCGGGGCCGGCAAGCAGCCGGGCAACTCAGCCTGGTATCAGGACATGACTCGCACGCATGCCAGCGAAGTACCGATCTACGGTGTGCCGGTGCAGACCCGGGAGTTGTTCGGGGTCTTGCACCTCAAGGGTTTCGTGATCGATGACTGCGTGCTGTACAGCGGCGCCAGCTTGAACAACGTGTACCTGCACAAGTTCGACAAGTACCGTTTCGACCGTTATCACCTGCTGCATAACCAGGCCCTGGCCGACTCCATGCACCACCTGGTAAAGCACGGTCTGGTGGAGTCGCGGGCGGTGCATCGGCTGGACCTGCCGAACCTGCCCAGCACCCGCAGCCTGCGTAACGATATCGGTGACCTGCGCAGCCGTCTCAAGCACGCCACCTATGACACCACCGCCGGTGGCCTGGACAAGAGCGGGCTGTCGGTCAGCCCGTTGCTCGGGGTCGGCAAGGGCAACCCCTTGAACCGGGTGGTCTGCGAACTGATCGCCGGGGCCCAGCAGCAACTGACCATCTGCACCCCGTATTTCAACCTGCCACTAGTCGTCACCCGGGAGATCAACCGTGCCCTGGAGCGTGGGGTGCGGATCGACATCATTGTTGGCGACAAGACCGCCAACGACTTCTATATCCCCCCCAGCCAGCCGTTCAAGGTGATTGCCGCGCTGCCTTATCTGTACGAAATCAGCCTGCGGCGTTTCGCCAAGCGCCACCAGAAGGTGATCGACAGCGGCCAGTTGAACCTGCACCTGTGGCGTGACGGTGACAATACCTACCACCTCAAGGGCATGTGGGTCGACGAGCGTTATACCTTGCTCACCGGCAACAACCTCAACCCGCGAGCGTTTCGCCTGGACCTGGAAAACGCCCTGTTGCTGGATGATCCCAAGGGCGAGTTGCTGGATGCGCGAGGCGCCGAGCAAGAGCAGATCTATCGTCACACCCGGCGCATCGAACACTTCCAGTACCTGGACAGTCTGGTGGACTACCCCGAGGCCGTGGGCAAGTTCCTGCGCCGGGTCAGCCGTGTGCGGATCGAGCGCTTGTTCTACCGCATGCTGTGATCACAGGGGGCTCGGCATTGGCCTGGTAGCCGCTGCCGAGTCGGCGTTCAGTTCCTGGCGCGCGGGTATGGCCAGATCACCACCATGAGCAGCAACACCGCGGCCAGCAGATAGGGCAGGCGTGGTTCGATGGCGTAGATCAGGCTCCCGGCCAACGGTCCGATGACCACGCCGAAACCCTGGGCGGCGCCGATGCTGCCCGCAGTGGCGCCTTGTTCCGAAGCTTCTACGGCATTCGCTGCCAGGGCCGAGAACGAGGGGAAGATACCGCCCATGCCGGCCGCCGAGACAAAGAACGCCAGCCACAGGCCCCAGGCACTGTCCACCAGCATGCTGCCGGCATAACCCACGGCAGACAGCAAGGCGCCGTAGCGGATCATCCGCAGGGGTGGCCACTCCAGCCTGCGCACCACCAACTGCGAGCAGATCAGAGCCACGCCGACCATGGCCAAGGCCACGCCCGCGGTCTGGGCAGCATCGGCCGGGCTCATGTGCAGCCGGTCCAGGGCGTAGAAACTGACGGTGATCTGGGCAATCGACACGCAGAGCATGGCGATGAAGGCCACCACCATTGGCCGGTGCAGCCGCGGGTCGCTCAGGCGGACCCGGGTCGGGGCCTGCCTGAGGTGCAGCTCCTGGCGCGGCAATTTGAAGCGCAGCACCAGGAACGCCAATAACGGCAACACCGCCATGGCGTAGAAGGGCAGGCTCAGGCTGTAGCGGGCCAGCAGCGCGGCCACGGCCGGTCCCACCACCAGGCCTACGGCGTTGGCGGCACCGAGGGTGGCCATGGCGCGGGCCCGGTGCTGCGGTTCGACGTTGTCGGCGATCAGGGCGAAACCGCCCACCGGAATCGCCGCATAGAAGGCACCGATCAGGCCGCGTCCAAGCATCAGGCCGGTAAAGGCCACGGCAATACTGGGCAGCATCTGCAGCGACAGGTCGATGAACAGGCACAGGGCCCAATAGGCCAGGGTGAAGCCGGCGGTGCCCAGCAGCAGCACCCGACGACGGCCGAAGCGATCGCTGGCCCGGCCCCAGGGGCGCGCCAGGAGCATCCAGATCACCCCGGACACGGTGACGGCGGCGCCGGCGTGCCAGGTTTCCAGGTGCAGTGCGCGGGAGATGGGACCGATCAGCGAGACGAAGGCCATCATCGACATGGTGCAAGCCATGTAGGCGACCATCAGCGGCAACAGGGAGAAGGGTGTGGCGGTCAGCTGCGCGGTGGCAGCTGTAGAGCGGGACATAGACGGTCTTCCATGAAGGTCATCGGACGGTGAACGTTATAGGGTTAACGCCAGATAGCCCAGTTTTATCCATGCCGGTGATAGCGATGACCCGCCAGGAGCGACCGGGTGGCGTTGCGCTTGCCAGCGAAGAGCGTCCTGAGTCTTGTCGCACTCTGAAGGCCGCTTTCGCTGACAAGCCCGCTTTTACACGCGCTCGCCCCTGCAGGGAATCAGTTCAGACCCAGTTTGCCGCGCAGGGTGGAGAGGTCCTCCGCCAGGGTGTTGACCGGGCCCACCAAGGCCTTGCGGTCGGCTTCCTTGACCTTGTCGTAGGTCATGAAACCACCGTCCGGGGTTTTGTACTTGGCGAGGATCTTGTTCACCGCGGCGAAGTTCTTGTCGACCTTGGCGACAAAGGCCTTGTCCTGCTTCTCGATTTGCGGACGGAACAGGTCGACGATTTTCTTCGCACCGTCGATGTTGCCCTGGAAGTCGTAGAGGTCGGTGTGGCTGTAGCGATCTTCTTCACCGGAGATCTTGGTCGCGGCCACTTCTTCCAGCAGCGCGGCGGCGCCACCGACGACTTTTTCCGGCGGGAAGGTCAGGCCGGCGACGCGAGCCTGCAAGTCCTTGACGTCCTTGTTCAGGCCGTCGGCCAGCTCGCCCAGGCCTTCGGTGCTGTTTTCCGAGAACAGCGAGTATTCCAGGCGGTGAAAGCCGGTGAAGTCTTCGGCCTTGACGCCTTTTTCATGGTCATTGACCCGGGAGTCGATGGAGGCGTCGAGGTCACTGAAGAGTTCGGCGATCGGCTCGATCGACTCGTAGTAGACCCGGGTCGGCGCGTACAGCTTCTTGGCGGTGGCCAGGTCGCCCTTTTTCACTGCGTCGGTGAATTGCTGGGTGTGGCTGGTCAGCCCATCGAGCTGTTCGGTGACGTAGATCTTGTAGTCGGAGATCGGCCCCACCAGCTCCAGGGGCGCGGTGGCAGCGAATGCCGCAAGCGGAGCATGGAGCAAGCCAAGGGTCAGCAACACAGCGAGAGGCGACTTTTTCATGGGACTTTTCCGTGGGGGTAGTGTTGTTTTTGGTGTTAGGCAGTGATTTTTGCTTGAGTGGCATCGAGCAATGAGCGACCGATGAAATCCTGGTCGCCAGTGACACCCGGCAAGGTGAAGAAATAACCGCCGCCCACAGGCTTCAGGTACTCCTCCAGGGGCTCGCCGTTCAGCCGGGTCTGCACTGCGACAAAGCCTTTTTCCAGGTCCGCCTGGTAGCAGATGAACAGCAGGCCCATGTCCAGCTGGCCGTTCTTGTTGACGCCGTTGGAGTAGTTGAACGGCCGGCGCAGGATCAGGTTCTGCTGGGTCTGTGCGGTGCGTGGGTTGGCCAGGCGGATGTGGGCGTCGAGCTTGGTGACCTTGCCGTGGGGGTCTCGGGCGTAGTCGGGCACCTGGCTTTCCTTCTGGCCGTCCATGGGTGCGCCGCTGGTCTTGACCCGGCCGATGATGCTTTCCTGCTCTTGCAGTGGGGTGCGGTCCCAGCGTTCGACGAAGTTGCGGATGATCCGCACCGCCTGGTAGCTGCCATGGGCCGCCCAGGCCGGTTCGTCACTGCCGGGCTGGACCCAGACGATCTGCTGCATGGCCTTCTGGTCGTTGGAGTCGGGGTTGGCCGAACCGTCGCGAAAACCCAGGAAGTTGCGCGCGCTTTGCGCCGCCTCGCCGGGCTTGGCCGGGGCCTGGGGCGGTACGCTGCCTTCCTGTTTCCAGCGCACCAGCAGCAGGTCAGGCAGGTTCTTCACGATGTCGCGCAGGGCGTGGATGTTGGTGTCGGCGGTGTTGGAACAGATCTGCAGGCTCAGGTCGCCGTGGCAGTTGGCAGGCTCCAGGGCATCGTTGGGAAACCCCACCATGCGCGTCAGGCGCTTGGGTTTGGCTGATTCCAGGCCGAAGCGCTCGTCGAACAGCGACTCGCCCACCGAGACGCTGATGGTCAGGTTGTCCGGGGTCACCACCGGGCCGAGGATGCCCGAATCCAGCGGCGGCAGTTTCGGGTCGACCTGGGTCACCGGGCCGCCGCTCATGAGAAAGGCGATGCGTTCGTTGAGGGTGCGAAACAGCCGCTCCAGGTCATCGCGGTCGCTGGCCAGTACGTCGAAGGACACCAGCATGCCCGAAGCCGGACGTGGGGTGACGATGCCGCTCTGGTGCTGGCCGTGGAAGTCGTGATGATCCTGGGTCTTGTCGCTGCTGGGGGCCTGGGTGACCTGGGCTGCGGCGCTGGCGGCCATGGCCGGGCAGCTCAGGCTGCTGCCGGCCAGGGCTACGCCGGCAGCGCCCATGCCCAGCAACACGCGCCGGCGTTGGGCGGAAAAAGACGGGTTGGACTGGTCTGAATCGTTCATTGAAGGCTCGTCTTGTTACAGGCCGGAGAGGCCGAGTGCGGGATCGATGCGGTCGAGGGCGTCGGCCAGGGCCTTGGCCTTGTCGGCAAGCTCTTTGCGTTGTTCGGCGCTGACCTGGTCGTAGGCGACATAACCGAAGCCATCGCGCAGGCTGTCGAGCCGGGCGGCCAGGGCATTGGCGGCGTTGTCCACCTCGGGCAGCAATTGCGCCGCAGACTTGGCCAGCAAGGGGCGCAGCAGGTCGATGACTTTGCGCGTGGTGTCCAGGTTGGCGGCAAAGCCGTTGAGGTCGCTGTGGCTGTAGCGTTCCTCCTCGCCGCTGCTGGCTCGCAGGTCGGCCAGGCTGCGCATGTTGCGGGCCACGATGCTCACCAGTTGCTCCGGCGGCAGGGTCTGGGCCAACAGCTGCTCCTTGAGGCTGGCCACGTCGCTGGACAAGTGTTGCGCCACCGGGGCCAGGCCCGCCAGGTCGCGCTTCTGGAACAGGCCGTACTCCAGGCGATGGAAGCCGCTGAAGCCCGGGTCCTGTTCACGCTGTTCGAAATAGTCGGCGCGGGCGTTGATGGCGTTGTCCAGTTCGGCCAGGCGCTGGGCCGCGGGAGCCAGGCGCTGATAAGCGGCGCGGGCCGGCAGGTACAGGGCCTGGGCCTGCTTCAGGTCGCCGCTGTCGATGGCTTGCTGCAAGGCGTTCACCGCCTTGATCAGGGCGCTGCCCTGGGTGCTCAGGTAGACCCTGAACTCCGACAGCGGGCCGATGAAGGCCACCATCGACGGCCGCGCCTTGGCCTGGGCATCAGACTCGGCGGTCGGGGTCACGTGCAGGGTGCCGCGGGGGTTGCTCAGCAGCCCGCAGGTGATGGCGTAGTCACCGGGCAGCAGGTTGGCGTTGATCACCTGGCTCAGGCCCGGGGCGATGTTCTCCCGTTCTTCCACCACCAGCACGCCGTCGAGGATTTCCCATTCCACGGCGCGATCCGAGCGGTTGACGATGCGAAAGCTGGTGTGCCCGGCCGAGACCGTCAGCGCATTGGGCTCGCAGCTCTTGGGGTGGATGGTCACGGTGATTTCGCCCTGGTGGGCCTGGCGCTTGCTGGCGGCCAGTTGCGAGGCGTAGTAGAACAGCCCGCCGGCGGCGATCATCACGATCACCGAGCCGGCAACCGCCCAGCGCAATGCGCGGGGAGGCGAGGCCTGGGGAGAGGCTTGCTGGGTCATGGGGAGCCTTACTGACTGGAAACGGAAGACGAAGAGCCGGGCGCCTTGGCGGGGGCGCCACCGGGCAAGAAGAACAGCACCAGGGTTACGGCCAGGTACAGCACATAGGCGCCGAGGGTGCTGACGGTGGGCGCGTCCTGGTAGCCGAACATGCCGGCCAGCACCGAGCCCAGCGGGCCGTCCATGGGCAGGCTGGCGCTGAAGTCGAAGAGCACGGTCTGCAGGTGGTTCCAGATCCCGGCTTCATGCAGCGCCTGCACCGAGTTGGCGAGGATGCCGGCGGCCACCACCAGGATGAACAGACCGGTCCAGCGGAAGAATGCGCCGAGGTTCAGGCGCATGCTGCCGGTATAGATGAGGAAACCGACGATGATTGCCACGATCAGCCCCAGCAGGGCGCCGATGGGCGCGCCGGGGCCTTCGCTCTGCTGGAACACCGCCAGCAGGAAGAACACGGTTTCCAGGCCTTCCCGGGCCACGGCGAAGAACACCATGGCGATCAGCGCTGTGACCTGGTGCTTGGAACCGGTCAGGGCATGGTCCAGTGACACATGCAGGGAGTGCTTGATCGAGCGCGCCACCTTGCGCATCCAGAACACCATGGAACTGAGGATGCCCACGGCCACCAGGCCGACGATGCCCTCGAACAGCTCCTGCTGCTTCTGCGGGAATTCGGCGCTCATCAGCTCCAGGCCACCGCCCACCAGCAGGGCCAGGGCCACGGCGAGGAATACGCCGATCCACACGGCGGGCATCCACTGGCCGCGACCGGTCTGTTTCAGGTAGCTGGCGATGATGCCAACGATGAGCGCGGCTTCAATCCCTTCGCGCAGCATGATCAGAAATGGAACGAGCATTCAGCACCGGCGGGTCAATTTGGCTAGGAAGTAATTTGTAACATAATGATACTCATTGCCAAATGAAGATTGTTACCAACTGCTGAACGGAAGCTGAACGGGATTCGTTTACCAAGGTAAAGGCTTTTGCCGCTCCAGCCTGATGGCTGTAGGAGCCGGCTTGCCGGCGAAGAGGGCCGCAAGATGTGCACTGATCGGCTGGCGCCTTCGCTGGCAAGCCAGCTCCTACGGGGGCGGCGGCTGCGCGACGTGGCTTTTTGTAGGAGCCGGCTTGCCGGCGAAGAGGGCCGCAAGGCATGCACTGATCGGCTGGTGCCTTCGTTGGCAAGCCAGTTCCTACGGGGGCGGCGGCTGCGCGACGTGGCTTTTTGTAGGAGCCGGCTTGCCGGCGAAGAGGGCCGCAAGACGTGTGCTGATCGGCTGGCGCTTTCGCTGGCAAGCCAGCTCCTACGGGGGCGGCGGCTGCGCGATGTGGCTTTTTGTAGGAGCCGGCTTGCCGGCGAGGGGGGCCGCAAGACGTGTGCTGATCGGCTGGCGCTTTCGCTGGCAAGCCAGCTCCTACGGGGGCGGCGGCTGCGCGATGTGGCTTTTTGTAGGAGCCGGCTTGCCGGCGAAGGGGACCGCAAGACGTGCGGCAGTTCGGCTCAGCCGAGGTTCTGTTCGGTCAGCCGTTGCACTGCCAGGCGGCGGTAGTGGGAAGGGGTCATGCCCTTGAGCTGTTGGAAACGCCGGTTGAAGTTGGAGATGTTGTTGAAACCCGACTCGAAGCACACGTCAGTCACCGGCTTGTCGCCATCGGCCAGCAGCTCGCAGGACTTGCTGATTCGCAGGCGATTGACGAACTCGATGAAGCAGCGCCCGGTGGCCTGCTTGAACACCCGGGAGAAGTAGGTGGGCTTCATCCCGAGGTGGTCGGCGACTTCGTCCAGGGTCAACTCCCGGGCGTAGTGGGCAAAGATGTAGTCCACCGCGCGGTTGGTGCGGTCGATGCTGTGCTCATCCGCCAGTTGCACGCGAGTGGCCCCGGACAGCAGTTGGTAGTCGTCGCAGGCGGCGAGCAACTCCATGAGGATGAAAAAGTGGCCGAGGCGGGTGATGCCGGTGGAATCGGCGATGCGCTGCATCAACGGCAGGGCCTGGGCGATGGTGTGCTGGCAGCGAAACTCGATGCCGTATTGCGCGCGCTCCAGCAGCGCTGTGAGGTTTTTCAGCTCGGCGAACACCTGGCTGCCGCTGTCGAACAGTTCATCGGTGAAGTTCACCAGCATGTCGCGCTTGAGCACCACTTCGTCCTCGGCCACCTGGCTGATCCAGTTGTGCGGCAGGTTGGGCCCGGTGAGGAACAGCGTCTGCGGATAGAAGTTGCCGATGTAGTCGCCGATGAACACCTTGCCGGAGCTGGCGACGATCAGGTGCAGCTCGTATTCCTTGTGGAAATGCCAGCGCACCAGGGGGCAGGGGAAACCGTGCTGGCGGTAGATGATGGACAGGCCGTTGTGGTCGTCCATCAACTCATAGGAAGGATCGGTGATCTTGCCGGGTCGACTCATGGCGCAGGTCTGTTTTTGTTGTTGGCCCGGCTGATAATGCCTCGGGACTTGTCCGCGCACCAGTAGCAACGGGTCGCCAGCGAAGGTGGCCCGCTGCCTTGTGCAAGGCTCAAGGGGCTCTTCGCCGGCAAACGCAACAGCGCCCGGCGCGGCTACGAGATCGGGCGGTTTTTTGCTTCGATCCATTGCGCCATGTATTGGGTGCTCTTGTGATGATGGTGACGCAGCATGGCCCCGGTGAAGTTGTCCCGCCGCAGTTGCGCCAGGTGCTCGCGGCCGTGCAGCAGGCGCTGGATCAGCGCCGGGCCGTGGACCTGCTGCCGGTAGCGCGCCTCAAGCAAGCGTGCGCCATCCGCCTGGGCCTGGTTCCACAGGTGCTGATCCTGATACAGGCGCACTGCCGCCGCCGCGATGGCGCTGGCGGACTCTGCCACCACGCCCGGCCAGGGCAGGTTCCCCACGGACATGGATTCGCTGCCCACCGGCGTGGTCACGCTGGGGGTACCACAGAGCATGGCGTCCAGCAGCTTGCCCTTGATCCCGGCGCCGAAACGCAAGGGTGCCAGGCAGACCCGCGCCGCGCTCATGACCTGCAGCGCATCTTCGGCCCAGTTCATGATGTGAAAGCCCTGGGCCGGGTTGTGCAGTGCCGCCGCCTTGGGCGGGGTGTAGGCGCCATATAGATGCAGTTGTGCGCCAGGCAGTTGCTGGCGGATCAACGGCCACACCCGGTTCTTCATCCACAGCACGGCGTCCCAGTTTGGCGCGTGGCGGAAGTTGCCGATGCTCAGGAAGTGCGCCCGCTGGGCAAACGGCACGAACGACTCTGGCAACTGCTCCAGCATCAACGGGCACCAATGCAGCAGGGTCGGCGGCAGGCGGAACTGCTCGACCAGCAGTTCGATCTCCACCTGCGAGATCATCAGGCTCAGGTCGCAGCGGTAGATCGCGGCAATTTCGCGCTTGGCCAGGTCGGTCTCGGCCATGTGCTGGAACTCCTGTTCCGCTGCCTGGGCGAACAGCGCACTGAAGTCATCTTCGTCGGCGTGGCGCTTCAGGTGCTCCTTGAGTCGCTGGTGCCGGGCGTGGCGCAGGCATTGCAGGTCCGAGGTCTCCAGCACCCGCAGGGCATTCGGGCAGTGTTGCTCCACACGCCAGCCGAACTGCTCCTCCATCATGAATTGATCGAACAGCACAATGTCGGGCGCCAGTTCGGCGACGAAACGGTCAAAACTGCTGTTATTGAGCTCGATCGGGCATTCGCGGATGCCCAGGGCGCGCAGGTCTTCCTTGTGTTCGCCTTCGTTGGCCGGGCTGGCGAAGGTCAGCTCCCAGCCCTGCTCGAGAAATCTCTGGAGGATCTGCATCATGTGCCCGCCGGCCGCAGAGGAGCGGGGCTCGGGCCAGACGTAACCAATGATCAGGACTTTGGTTGCGGCAGTGGGACTCATGAGCGGCTATTCCTGGCAGGCGAAGGCAAAAAAAGGCCGCCATTAAACCACAGTGGGCAAGCGGCTGATCCGGCCGCCCGTGGATTCAGCCGAGGATGCTGCGCACCTTGTCCCGCAGTTGATCAATGGAGAAGGGTTTGCCAATCACCGACATGCCGCTGGGTACCTCGATGGATTCGGCGTAGCCGCTGGCGAACAGCACCGGCAATTGTGGAAGCAGTTGGCGTGCACGTTCCGCCAGCTCGCGGCCGTTCATTCCAGGCAGGCCGACATCGGTCATCAGCAGGTCGATGTGTTGCCCGTGCTCTTCCAGGAGCTTGAGCGCGGTGTCGCTGCCATCGGCCTCCAGAACACTGAATTCGAGCTCTTCAAGGACATCGACGATCAACATGCGCACGATGGCATCGTCTTCTACGACTAGGATGGTGGAAGCGCTGTCGGGCATAAGGTCACTCTCGAAAAAATGAATTCGCTGGGCGGCGCAACAGCCGGCCCTGTGCATCAGTAAGTGCCGGGTTGCCACAAGTTCCCGAAGCTGTACAAAAAAATAGGATTGTACAAGCATTGGCAAGAATAACCGCTTCCATTGTCCCAGGGCAGGCCAAATTGCGGTGACACACGCATTGGTTATAAAAAATAGCTGCGGTGACTGAATGTGGGGCAAACTTCGTTTTTTTACCTGCGCCAGGTCCATCAAATGATCCGTCCGTCCTCGGTTGATGAACAGAGTTTCCGCAAACTGCTGACCCGCAACGTCAGCCTGCCGCTGGGCGTAGGCGTGCTCAGCGCGGTTTTTTTCGTCTCGTTGATCACTTACCTGCTCTCGGTGATCCAGTGGGTGCAGCACACCGACCGGGTGATCAACAATCTCAATGAGGCGGCGCGCCTGAGCATCGACCTGGAAACCGGCATGCGCGGCTTCCTGATCACCGGCGACGAACATTTTCTCGACCCTTACGAGGTGGCCAAGCCACGCATCGTCAGTGAGCTGCGCGGCATCCAGGTGCTGGTGGCGGACAACCCGCAGCAAGTGGACCGGCTCAAGCGCCTGGAAGCCTTGCAGGTGGAGTGGAACAGCTTCGCCCAGGGGATGATCGAGCTACGTCGCCAGAACGGTGATTATCGGGCGGTGGTGCAAGCCGGGCGGGGCAAGCGCTTGACCGACGAGATCCGCAAGGAGTACGACGACGCGGTGGACATGGAGCAGCAGTTGCGGGTCAGCCGCAACGCCGACGTCAGTCGCACCACGATTCTCAGCGTGAGCCTCTATCTGCTGTTCGTGGTGGGTATCAGCGGCTTGCTCGCCTATGTCGGGCGCCGTGACCTGCTGGCGCTGTCGAAGAGCTACAGCGACAACCTCGAAGCCCAGGAGCAGAGCTCCCGGCGCCTGGAGCAGCAAGCCTGGTTGCGCAACGGCCAGACCGAGCTGGCCGAGCAAATGCTGGGTCAGCTGACGCTGAACCTGCTGGGGCGCAATATCCTGCAGTTCTGCGCCCAGTACCTGGGCTCGCCGGTGGCGGCGCTGTATGTCCGTGAAGAACATGGCGGCCTCAAGCGCGTGGCGTCTTACGGCTTCTCCCGGGAGCAGGAGGCACAGGAACAGGCGCTGTACGGCGACGAAGGCCTGGTGGGACAGGCCGCGCAGCACAAGCGGTTGATTCGCCTGGACGATGTGCCGGCGGATTATTTCAAGGTCAGCTCCGGCCTTGGCGACGGCGCGCCGCGCAGTGTGCTGGTGATGCCGACCCTGGACGATGGCCGGGTCAACGGGGTGATCGAGCTGGGTTTCCTGCGGGCCTTGAGCGAGCGTGATGTCGAATTGCTGGAGCTGATTGCCAGCAACATCGGCACCTCCATCGAGGCCGCGCGCTATCGCCAGCGGCTGCAGGAAGTCCTGGCTGAAACCCAGCAGCTCAACGAAGAACTGCAGGTGCAGCAGGAAGAACTCAAGACCGCCAACGAAGAGCTGGAAGAGCAGTCGCGGATTCTCAAGGAATCCCAGGCGCACCTGGAAACCCAGCAGGTGGAACTGGAGCAGACCAATGAACAGCTGGCCGAGCAGGCGCAGATCCTGGTGGACCAGCGCGATGCCATGGACCTCAAGAACAGCGAGTTGAACCAGGCGCAGGTGCAGTTGCAAGAGCGTGCCGAAGAGTTGCAGCGCTCCAGCAAGTACAAGTCCGAGTTCCTTGCCAACATGTCCCACGAGCTGCGCACGCCGCTCAACAGTTCGTTGATCCTGGCCAAGTTGCTGGCGGAGAACCCCCAGGAAAATCTCAGCGCCGAGCAGGTCAAGTTCGCTGAGTCGATCTACTCGGCCGGCAATGACCTGCTGAACCTGATCAACGACATCCTCGATATTTCCAAGGTCGAGGCCGGCAAGCTGGAAGTGCGTCCGGAGAATGCCAGCGTGCCGCGCCTGGTGGACGGCCTGCGCAGCCTGTTCCAGCCGTTGACCGCGGACAAGGGCCTGGACTTCAAGGTGGAACTGCAGCCGGGAGTACCGCAGATGCTGTTCACCGATTGCCAGCGGGTCGAGCAGGTCCTCAAGAACCTGCTGTCCAACGCGGTCAAGTTCACCGAGAAGGGCCAGGTCAGCCTGAGCGTGTCCGCCCAGCCGGGGTCGAGGATTGCCTTCGCTGTGCAGGACTCGGGAATCGGCATCGCCGGGGATCAGCAGGAAAGCATTTTCGAAGCCTTCCGCCAGGCCGACGGCACCACCAATCGACGTTACGGCGGCACCGGTTTGGGGCTGTCGATCTCCCGGGACCTGGCAGCCCTGCTTGGTGGCTCCATCAGCGTCAGCAGCGAACCGGGTCGCGGCAGCATTTTCACCTTGGTACTGCCGGAGCAGTACAGCGAAGCGCAGCAACCGGTGCTTGCGCCACGGGTCTCGGCAGTGTCGGTCGTGGCGCCGCAAGTGCTCAGCCCGGCGGCTCCTGTGGCTGAGGTCGAGCCGGTGCAGATTCCGCGCTTCGCCGATGACCGGGACAAGGCTCCGTTCAGCAGTCGCTGCATCCTGGTGGTGGAAGATGAGGCGAACTTTGCACACATTCTCTTCGATCTGGCGCACGAGCTGGGTTACCACTGCCTGGTAGCCCACGGCGCCGATGAAGGCTACAGCCTGGCCGCCGAATTCATTCCCGACGCAATCCTGCTGGACATGCGCTTGCCCGATCACTCGGGCCTGACCGTGCTGCAGCGGCTCAAGGAACATGCCCAAACCCGGCATATCCCGGTGCATGTGATTTCGGTGGAAGACCGGGTCGAAGCGGCGATGCACATGGGCGCCGTGGGCTATGCGGTGAAACCCACCACCCGCGAGGAACTCAAGGATGTCTTCGCCCGCCTGGAAGCCAAGCTGACGCAGAAGGTCAAGCGCGTGCTGCTGGTGGAGGATGACGACCTGCAACGGGACAGCATTGCCCGGCTGATCGGTGACGACGACATCGAGATCACCGCCGTGGGCCTGGCCCAGGATGCCTTGGACCTGCTGCGCGAGAATGTCTACGACTGCATGATCATCGACCTCAAGCTGCCGGACATGCTCGGCAACGACCTGCTCAAGCGCATGTCCACCGAGGATATCCGCTCATTCCCACCGGTGATCGTCTACACCGGGCGCAACCTGACCCGTGACGAAGAGGCCGAGCTGCGTAAGTATTCGCGCTCGATCATCATCAAGGGCGCCCGTTCGCCGGAGCGCCTGCTGGATGAAGTGACTCTTTTTCTGCACAAAGTCGAATCCCAGTTGTCCCATGAGCGGCAGAAGATGCTCAAGACCGCCCGCAGCCGCGACAAGGTGTTCGAGGGGCGCAAGATCCTCCTGGTGGATGACGACGTGCGCAACATCTTCGCCCTGACCAGCGCCCTGGAACACAAGGGCGCGGTGGTGGTCATCGGTCGCAATGGTCATGAAGCCATTGCCAAACTCAATGAGGTCGAGGACATCGACCTGGTGCTGATGGATGTGATGATGCCGGAGATGGACGGTTATGAAGCCACGGTGCAGATCCGCAAGGACCCGCGCTGGCGCAAGCTGCCGATCATCGCGGTTACCGCCAAGGCCATGAAGGACGATCAGGAGCGCTGCCTGCAGGCCGGCTCCAATGATTACCTGGCCAAGCCCATCGACCTTGACCGGCTGTTTTCGCTTATCCGCGTGTGGCTGCCCAAGATGGAAAGAATTTAGTGGAGCGTAATACCGAGATCGAACTGCGTTTGTTGATCGAAGCTATCTATCTGAAATACAGCTACGACTTCCGCGACTACTCCGGCGCTTCGATCAAGCGCCGGGTCAACCACGCCTTGCGCCAGTTCGAGTGCAAGACCATTTCCGCGTTACAGGAACGGGTGCTGCACGACCCGACTGCGTTCATGCAGTTGCTGCAGTTCCTGACCATTCCGGTCAGCGAGATGTTTCGCGACCCGTCGCACTTCCTGGCCATCCGCCAGGAAGTGGTGCCGCTGCTCAAGACCTATCCGTCGATCAAGATCTGGATCGCCGGTTGCAGCACGGGCGAAGAGGTCTATTCCATGGCCATCCTGCTGCGCGAAGAGGGGCTGCTGGAACGCACCATCATCTACGCCACTGACATCAATCCCAGCTCCCTGGAGAAGGCCAAGCAAGGCATCTTCTCCCTGGAGAATGTGCGGGCCTACACCCACAACTACCAGCAGGCCGGCGGCCAGTGCTCCTTTGCCGACTACTACACGGCGGCCTATGACTACGCGATCTTCGACAAGAGCCTGCGGGACAACGTGACCTTTGCCGATCACAGCCTGGCAACCGACAGCGTATTCTCAGAAACTCAGTTAATTTCGTGTCGTAATGTATTGATTTATTTCAATAAAAAATTGCAGGATCGAGCCTTTGGGTTGTTCCATGAGTCGCTCTGCCATCGTGGGTTCCTGGTCCTGGGCAGCAAGGAAACCCTGGATTTTTCCGCCTATGGCAAGCACTTCGAACCCTTGGTCAAACAAGAACGGATCTACCGCAAGACATGAACCAGCAGATTGCCAGCCTGGGTATCTGGCCGCGAGTCGAGGCCATTGTGGTAGGGGCCTCGGCCGGTGGCGTCGAGGCCTTGCTGAGCCTGTTCAGTGGCTTGGCCCAGGGTTTTCGCCTGCCGGTGATCGTGGTCCTGCACCTGCCCGACGAACGTCGCAGCCTGTTGGCGGAGGTTTTCGCCCGACGCCTGGCGCTGCCGGTGAAGGAGGCCGAGGACAAGGAGCAGATCGTCCCGGGCACGCTGTACTTCGCCGCCCCCGGTTATCACCTGTCGGTGGAACAGGATCACAGCCTGTCCCTGAGTCAGGAAGAACGCCTGCACCATTCACGGCCGGCCATTGATTACCTGTTCGAGTCCGCCGCCGATGCCTATGGCGCGCGCCTGGCTGCAGTGCTCCTCACCGGAGCCAGCCAGGACGGCGCCCGGGGGCTGGCCGAGGTCAAGCGCCAGGGCGGCCTGACCATCGTCCAGGACCCCGATGAAGCCCATGTGTCGACCATGCCGGATGCAGCCTTGGCCCTGCACCAGCCGGATTACATCCTCCCTTTGCGCGGCATCAGCCGTCTGCTTGTCGAGCTGGAACGAATCGCATGTTAAGTAATATTCAAGCCAAGCTGCTGATCGTCGACGACCTGCCAGAGAACCTGCTGGCCCTGGAGGCGTTGATCAAGCGTGAGGACCGTACGGTGTACAAGGCACTGTCGGCCGACGAAGCCTTGTCGCTGCTGCTCCAGCATGAGTTCGCCATGGCCATCCTCGACGTGCAGATGCCCGGCATGAACGGTTTCGAGCTGGCTGAGCTGATGCGCGGCACCGAGAAGACCAAGAACATCCCCATCGTGTTTGTCAGCGCTGCCGGGCGCGAGCTCAACTACGCCTTCAAGGGCTACGAGAGCGGGGCGGTGGACTTCCTGCACAAGCCCCTGGATATCCACGCGGTGAAGAGCAAGGTCAACGTCTTCGTTGATCTGTATCGCCAGAGCAAGGCCATGAAGCAGCAGGTCGAGGCCCTGGAGCAGAGCCGGCGTGAACAGGAGACGTTGCTGCAAAAGCTCCAGGCCACGCAGAACGAACTGGAGCAGGCGGTGCGCATGCGCGACGACTTCATGTCCATCGTTGCCCATGAGGTGCGCACGCCGCTCAATGGCCTGATCCTGGAAACCCAGCTGCGCAAGATGCACCTGGCCCGGGAGAACGCTGCGGCCTTCAGCCTGGACAAGATGCATGCCATGGTCGATCGCGACGAGCGCCAGATCAAAAGCCTGATCCGGCTGATCGAGGACATGCTGGATATCTCGCGGATCCGTACCGGCAAGCTGTCGATCCGGCCGTCGCGTTTCGACCTGGCGCAACTGGTGCACGGCCTGGTGGAGAACTTCGCGCCCCAAGTGGAGGCGGCGCAGTGCTCGCTGACCCTGCAGGCCGAGCAGCCACTGGAAGGCAACTGGGATGAGTTTCGCATCGAGCAGGTGGTTTCCAACCTGTTGACCAATGCCTTGCGTTACGGCGCCAAGAGCCCGATCGAAGTCCGGGTGTATGCCGAGGACGGCGAGGCCCGGGTTGAAGTCCGGGATCACGGGATCGGTATCAGCGAAGACAACCAGAAACGTATTTTCCAGCAGTTCGAGCGGGTCAGCGCCAGCCACGTGGCTGCGGGGCTGGGCCTGGGGCTGTTTATTTCCGAGCAGATCGTCACCGCCCACGGTGGCTCGATCCGGGTTGAAAGCCGTATTGGCGAGGGTGCGCTGTTTCGCGTGGGCCTGCCTCTTGGCGGCGCTGGCTTGTCAGTAAATGAGTAAAAACGTCACGCGCACGCAACCTCTGCGTGACCCAATGGTCGTATCTGCAGCAATTGACCGAGCAAAGGTTTTCCATGAGTGAAGATGCACAAGACGTCGTACTGATCGTCGAAGATGAACCGGTGATTCTGATGCTGCTGGCCGACTACCTGTCGGGCCTGGGCTACTGGGTCTTACAAGCCGAAAACGGTGAGCAGGCGTTCGAGATTCTCGCCAGCAAGCCGCACCTGGACCTGATGATCACCGATTACCGGCTGCCAGGCGGGATCACCGGGGTGATGATCGCCGAGCCGGCGGTGAAACTGCGCCCGGACCTCAAGGTGATCTTCATCAGCGGTTATCCCAATGAAATCCTCGAGTGCGGCAGTCCCATTACCCGCAAGGCGCCGATCCTGGCCAAGCCCTTCGACCTCAGTAGCCTGCACGAACAGATCCAGCGCCTGCTGGCCTGAACCGCCGCTCAGTCACCGACCATTTCCCGCACCTTGGGGGGCAGCAGGTCAAAGGTGAAGGGTTTGCTGATCAGCTGCATGCCGGGGTCAAGAAAGCCGCCACGGACGGCCGCGCGCTCGGCATAGCCAGTGATGAACAGGACCTTCAATTGCGGGCGCATCTGCCGCCCGATCTCTGTCAACTGCCGGCCATTCATGCCCGGCAGCCCGACATCGCTGATCAATGGATCAATACGTTGCCCCGAATCGACAATCGGTATCGCGCTGTGCGCGTTGCCAGCCGCGAGGAAGGCGTAGCCGAGTTTGCCGAGTACCGCACAGATTCGCACCCGCACCGCCAAATCGCCCTCGACGATCAGCCCGACTTCGTGATTTCTCGGATGTTTCCTACAGAGTAAATCTCAGCTTGCGTAGTAGGGTCTGCGATTGACTGAAACGCCGAGGGAACATATGCGTTTGCTCAAAAGTACTGATCCTGGAGCACACGATGCTGAGCCGCCACATTCTGCCGAGGCCACGGTCCGTAAGGCGTTGGCGAGCAATCGAGCAAGTCTTGAAGGCCTGGATGAGTTGTTACGCGAGCACTACACCATCAACAGTGATCGGGACATTCTCGATGCCGTTAGAAATGGTGACTGGGTGTTGGTCGAAAACAGCTCTAGCGCAGGAGGCGGCGGCGGTATTGCTCGCCGCGCCTTAGAGTCAGAACCGGTTTACATCCAGAAAGACCAATGGCCTGACCCCAAGCCCCGTACTGAGCTCATCTTCGCCAAATCCATCAGCACTGCGCCCTGGGGCACCACCAAGGCGGGCACCGACAGCGAGCCAGCGGCAAACTTCGGCAAGACCATGGTTCTGGCGTCCTCAACAGCAGAGGTCGGGCTGGGAAAAATTGCCGGAGAGCTCATCCTAAGAAGTTTCGTTTGGTCACTGGAAGCAAGCGGTACGCTGCTAAAAAATGCTGCAGGTCCTATGGGGCGTGTAGTGATTCTGGCAATGACCCCGACCATGCTCGGTGACGGCTCGTTCTACACCGAAAAACAGTTGCAGGACATGCGCGCCGCTACCACGCGGGTTCGTTTCCAGTTCCGCCGCGATGGCCAAGGTGCTCTCCAGATCTATGGCATCCACACCAGCGCCCAGTCAGGACAAGACTCGGTTCCGGTGATCAAAGCCCAATGGAATGCCGAAAAAAGCGCCATGGAAGCCAACCTCGGCACGATCACGATTATCTGGACGCCCAACCACGGGCCGGTGGTGACAACCCCCACCGCTTATCCTGGCGTGACTGACGAACTGGCTAACATCATGGTCCACCCCATCAGCGAAGGGGGTGACAGCAAGATCGAAGGCTCTCCCATTGATGAGCTGAAAGCCAAAGACTGTATTGTCACGTTCCCGGCTGACTCCGGGATCAAGTCGTTGTACCTGGTTTTTGCCAAACCGATGGTCAATCCGTTGGAGGTTGGACCTGCCAATGACCTGTCCAGTAGAAGTGCAAAGGATGGGTTGGATATTGACCACATGCCGTCGAAGAAAGCGCTGGAAACTTTTTTGAAGACAAACGTTCCCGGCATAACTGATACGAGGATAAAAACCGCCCTACGGAAAGCTCCAAGCATCGCCATCCCGCGCACAGTCCACCAGAAATACAGCGAGACATATGGCGGCAGAAACACCAAAGTTCAACAGGCCAAAGATGCCACAGACCTACGCACGGCTGTAGAGACTAATCTCGATGCAATCAAGCCTTATTTGCTCGAAGAAGGCTTTACCGAAGAGCAGATCGAAACGGCACGCACCGAACTGCACAACCTTCATCAGGAACAAGGCTGGTATTGATATGAACGCAGCAATGATTGATGAGCTAGTTAAAAGCCTTGGGCGTACTTACCCCGAAATGATTGCCTCAGGGATGTATCTACCGGGCGGCCCTCCAAAAGGAATCTTCGAAGACAGCGACACCTTATCAATGTCGCCTGGGCCAGGTATAGAACTGGGATTCTGGGCCAGAAATCAACGGTTTGAAGATCTATTTGTCACTTTTCTAAAAGGCTTCGAAGGAGAACAAACTTACACAGGAAGTCTGCCCTACCAACTCAAAACCAAGATGAACCAGGCTTGGGTCAGATCCCAGTATGGCGAACCGCTGGAATCAGGCGCTCCCTATAGAATCCCTGTGCTGGGTATGACTGGCGGGTGGGATTGCTATCGACTCCCAAGCATCTCCAAAGACATCAATGTGTTGTTCAAGTACAACACTGAAATGGAAGTGGATGGAGTCGTCTTTAGGCTGAACGAAAAGTCGCACGTCTAGCATCTGGAGTGATCTTTTGCCGAAGGCGGTCACCGATCGTTGTCCGGGTTGCGCAATCGCCGCAACTCACCTTGAGCGACTTCTTCCAGTAGTGCGAAGGAGTACCGCCCCAACACATGGATGTGCTCGAAGATCAGCAGTGACGCGAATGCGTTGATGTGGCTGCTTGTTCACTGGCCCGCCGAGGGCCAGCACCGTTCAACTGTTGTCGCGGACAGGCATTCGCCGGTGGCTTACAGACCCTGTTGCAATGCCGGGTCGTCGGGGTTCTGCTGCTCCAGCTGGGCCAGCAGCACTTGGACATTCTGCAGTTGGCCGCTTTCTTTCCAGTAGTTGATCAGCAATACCCGCGCCTTGCGGTTGTAAGGCTGGCGCTGGACGATTTCCTCCAGTTGTTTCTGCGCGGCTTCCAGCTCTTGTTCGCTGTACAGGGTGGTGGCCAGGTCGTAACGGTAGGCGGCGTTGTTGGGCTCCAGTTCCACCGCCCGGGACAGGCCCAGCAAGGCAAACTCGCCCTGGTCGTGGTGCAGCAGCCAGAGCCCCAGGGCATGTTGCAGGTAGGCCGAGTCCTGCTGGGCTTGCAGTTGCTTGGCCAGTAGCTGGCGGGCCGCTTCGCTCTGGCCTTGCTTGTCCAGCACTTCGATCTGCAGCACCACCGCCTGCAGGTTGTCCGGGGCCAGGCGCAGGGCCTGTTCCAGGGTCTGCTGGGCTTTGACCAGGTCGGCGTTGTGCAGGTACAGGCGCGCCAGTTGGTACTGCGCCTCGACGTTGTCGCCCCGGGTCTTGAGCACCTGGGTGTATTCGTCGATCACCTGCTGCAATGGGCCGAAGTACAAACCCTGGTCATCCGGGGACAGGCCCAGCAGGGCATCCACTGCGGCAAACCGCACGCTTTGCTCATGATCGTCGAGCAACGGTCCCAGCAGCAGGCTGCGCTGGCCGTTGGGCACCAGACCGAGCACGCTCTTGATCGCGGCTTTGCGCACTTCGGCCGAGGGATGGTAGAGGTCGGCGTCCGCCAGTTTCAGGGCTTGCGGGCTTGGGTAGTTGGGCAGTACGGCCAGCAGGCGGATGCGTTGCGGATCGCTGAGGTCGGGCCGTCCCAGTTGCTGGTAGAGCATCCGGGCCGCGCCCGGCTGGCCGTTGCGGGCCTTTTCCAGGGCCTGGCCATAGCCATGCTTGATGGCCTCGGGCACCGCCGGCGGACTGCTGCGCAGAAAGCTCCAGGCCAGGGCCAGGACGATGACGATAACCAGGCTGATCAGCAGGTAGCGGCGGGGTCGGGTCATGCAGGAGTCCATAGCTGACGACTTTTTGAAGGCGCAAGCTTCGGTCAGGAATCGGTCCGAGTCAAACCCGCGCTCAGGTCAGCACATATTCCTGGGGTTCCAGCGCTGGCGGCAGGTCGCGCTGCCCCAGTGCCGCCAGGACTTCGCGCTCCAGGCCACGCAATAGAGCGCTGCAGGGCAGGTCATTGTCGTCGTAGCCGAAAGGGTCTTCCAGATCGTTGCCGATCTCGTCCAGGCCCAGGAAGGTGTAGCTGATGATGGCGGTGAAGATCGGTGCCAGCCAGCCCAGGGGCTCGGCCATGGCGAATGGCAGGATGATGCAGAACAGGTAGATGGTGCGGTGCAGCAGCAGGGTGTAGGGAAAAGGCAGCGGGGTGTTCTGGATCCGCTCGCAGGAGGCCTGCACCAGGCTCAGGCTGACCAGCCGGGTTTCCAGCTGGGTGTAGCGCCATTCGCTGATCAGCCCTTGCCCGGCCCATTGCGAACAGCGTTGGCCGATGCGCTGCAACTGGGCATCGGCGAGGTTCGGGTGGCCGGGGTCGAGGCTGGCCTGGGCCCAGGGACGCAGGGCGGCGGCCTCGTCTTCATGGCGTAGGCGGGCGATCAGGCTGTGGGCGAAACCGCACAGGTCCCGCAGCAGGCCCTCGCGTTCCGGATTGCTCTCGATCACCAGGCTTTCCCGGATTAGCGAACGCACTTCGATGATCAGTTGACCGAGCTGCTTGCGGCCTTCCCACCAGCGGTCGTAGCAAGCGTTGTTGCGAAAGCTCATGAAGATCGACAGCGACAGCCCCAGCAGGGTGAAGGGCGTGGCGTTGACCTTGGAGAAATAGCTCGGCTCCAGGGTTTCTACCAGCACGATGGCCGAGGCCAGCAGGGTCACCAGCGCGCAGCGCCAGGCAATGCGCTTGGCGATCGAACCCTTGAGGGCGAAGAGGATGCTGATCAGGTTGGGCTTGGGACGGACAATCATCGGGGATGGGCCAGGGCGACTACACGGCGGGTGGAGATTAGGAGCCTGCCGGCGGCCTGTCCAATCGCTATGCCCGACCGCATGATCGACGGTCTCTATCACCACGCCACCTTGTAGGAGCCGGCTTGCCGGCGGAGCGGGCCTTGAGCCGTGTAGCGTTCTAGCGGGCGCCTTCGCTGGCAAGCCAGCTCCTACGGCTGGCAGGGAATGTGCGGATATTTGCAGGAGCCGGCTTGCCGGCGAAGAGGGCCTTGAGCCGTGTAGCGTTCTGGCGGACGCCTTCGCTGGCAAGCCAGCTCCTACGGCTGGCAGGGAATGTGCGGATATTTGTAGGAGCCGGCTTGCCGGCGAAGAGGGCCTTGAGCCGTGTAGCGTTCTGGCGGGCGCCTTCGCTGGCAAGCCAGCTCCTACGGCTGGCAGGGAATGTGCGGATATTTGCAGGAGCCGGCTTGCCGGCGAAGAGGGCCTTGAGCCGTGTAGCGTTCTAGCGGGCGCCTTCGCTGGCAAGCCAGCTCCTACGGCTGGCAGGGAATGTGCGGATATTTGTAGGAGCCGGCTTGCCGGCGAAGCGGGCCTTGAGCTGAGTGGCGTTCTGGCGGGCGCCTTCGCTGGCAAGCCAGCTCCTACGGCTGGCAGGGAATGTGCGGATATTTGCAGGAGCCGGCTTGCCGGCGGAGAGGGTCTTGAGCTGTGTGGCGTTCTGGCGGGCGCCTTCGCTGGCAAGCCAGCGCCTACGGCTGGCAGGGAATGTGCGGATATTTGTAGGAGCCGGCTTGCCGGCGAAGGCGTCCCCGAGACGAGCAAAAAAAGCCCCGCGACCGAATGATCCACGGGGCAAAAATTTGGTTGGTTGCGGCCAACCAAAGGAGCTCGTTGCAAATCCTTACTTGCTGGCCACTGTCTGTGGCTGCCAGCCGCCACCCAGGGCTTTGTAGATGGCGACGATGCCGCGGTACAGGTCGACTTCGGCCAGGGCCTGGGAGTCTTCGGCCGCCAGGCGTTCCCGCTGGGCGTCCAGCAACACCAGGAAGTCCACGGTGCCTTCGCGGTAGCGGATCTCGGCGAGGTCGGCCGCGGCGCGGCTGGACTCGCTCTGGCGGATCAGCGAGATCAGCCGTTGCTGGCGCTTGCCGTAGTCGCTGAAGGCGTTTTCCGACTCTTCCAGGGCCAACAGCACTTGCTGCTCATAGTTGGCCAGGGCGCCATCGGCGTTGGCATCGGCGCCACGCAAGCGGGCCCGCACGCTGCCCAAATCGAAGGCCGCCCAGGTGATGCTCGGGCCCAGGGCCCAGGCATTGGCCGCACTGGAGCCGATCTGCGAACCGCGTCCGGCGGTGAAACCCAGGAAACCGCTGAGGCTGACCCGAGGGAACAGGTCGGCCTTGGCCACGCCGATACGCGCGGTGGCCGCGGCCAGTTTGCGTTCGGCGCTGAGGATGTCCGGGCGCCGTTGCAGCAGTTCGCCCGGATCTCCAATCGGCAGCGCCTTGGCAATCGCCGGCAATTGGGCCGGCGCAAGGTCGACGGTCAGTTTGTCCGGGCGCTCACCCAACAGGGTGGCGATGCGGTTGCGCTGGCGGGTCTGTTCGGCCTGCAGTTGCGGCACGCTGGCTTCCACCGATGCCAGGCGCGCATCGGCGCGGACCACATCGAGCTGGTCGCCCACCCCGGCATCGCGCAGGCTTTCGGTGATCTTGCGCGATGCCTGCTGGTTGTTCAGGTTGGCCAGGGCGATCTTTTCCCGTAACTGGGCGCCACGCAGTTGGCCGTAGGCGTCCACCAGCTCGGCAATCATGGTGACTTGCAACTGGTAGAGATCGGCTTCGGCGGCCTGCTGGTCGGCGTCGGTGGCTTCCAGGTTGCGCTGGATGCGGCCGAACAGGTCCAGCTCCCAGGCCATGTCCAGGCCCAGGTCGTAGCGCTCGCTGTTGACCCGCTTGCTGGTCTGGCCAGGGATCTGCCCCTTGGCCAGGTCGCTGCTGGCGCGGCTGGTGATGGTGGGCATCGCATCGTTGCTGGCGTCATCGCGAATCGCCCGGGCGGCCCGCAGGCGGGCAAAGGCCACGCGCAACTCGCGGTTGCCTTGCAGGGATTGAGTCACCAACTGGTTGAGGGTCGGGTCATCGAACTGCTGCCACCAGATGCCTTCGAAACGTGCACGGTCAAAGTTCTGCTTGGCGCTGCCATCGGCGGCGGCCGTGATGTTGGCCGCCTCCGGGGCCGGGGTCTTGTAGTCCGGGCCAACGGCACAGGCGCTCAGGGCCAGTACCAGGAGGCTCGGCAGGAAGACTTTCAGGCTCATTGTTGCGCCTCCAGTTGCAGGGCACGGGCCGCTTTGCGGGCTTCGCCACGCTCGACGAAATTACGGATCAGGACGTAGAACACCGGGGTCAGCAGCAGGCCGAAGAAGGTCACCCCGAGCATCCCGGAGAACACCGCGACTCCCATGGCGTGACGCATTTCCGCACCGGCACCGCTGGAGAACACCAGGGGCACCACACCCATGATGAAGGCGAACGAGGTCATCAGGATCGGCCGCAGACGCAGGCGGCAGGCTTCCAGCACCGCCGCCAGCGGGTCGAGGCCTTCCTGCTGTTTATCCTTGGCGAACTCGACGATCAGAATCGCGTTCTTGCACGCCAGGCCCACCAGTACGATCAGGCCGATCTGGGTAAAGATGTTGTTGTCGCCACCGGACATGATCACCCCGGTGATCGCCGACAGCAGGGTCATCGGCACGATCAGGATCACCGCCAGCGGCAGGCTCCAGCTCTCGTATTGCGCGGCCAGTACCAGGAAGGCCAGGAGCACGCAGAGCGGGAACACGAACAGCGCGGTGTTGCCGGAAAGGATCTGCTGGTAGGTCAGCTCGGTCCATTCGTAGGTCATGCCGTTGGGCAGTTCTTCCTTGAGCAGTTTCTCGATCGCCGCTTCAGCCTGGCCGGAGCTGTAGCCGGGGGCAGCGGCGCCGTTGATTTCAGCGGTGACAAAGCCGTTGTAGTGCATCACCCGGTCCGGGCCCGAGGTGTCGCTGACCTTGATGAAGGTCGCCAGCGGGATCATCTCGCCCTTGTTGTTACGCACTTTCAGTTGGCCGATCTGCTCGGACTCCAGGCGGAACTGCTGCTCGGCCTGAACGTTGACCTGATAGGTGCGCCCAAAGCGGTTGAAGTCGTTGGCATACAGCGAACCCAGGTAGATCTGCAGGGTGTCGAAGATGTCGCTGATCGCCACGCCGTGGGTCTTGGCCTTTTCCCGGTCGATGGCGGCATCGACCTGCGGCACGTTGACCTGGTAGCTGGTGAACAGGCCGGCCAGTTCCGGCACGCTACGGCTTTTGGTAATGACGTTCTGCACTTCCTTGTACAGCTCCTCGTAACCCAGGCCGCTGCGGTCCTCGACTTGCAGGCGGAAGCCGCCAATGGTGCCCAGGCCCTGTACCGGCGGCGGTGGGAAGATCGCCATGTAAGCTTCCTGGATGTCGGCGTACTTGCCGTTCAGGGCACCGGCGATGGCCCCGGCGGACATGCTCGGGTCCTTGCGCTCGTTGAACGGTTTCAGGGTCACGAAGACGATGCCGTTGTTCGGGCTGTTGGTGAAGCCGTTGATCGACAGGCCTGGGAAGGCCACTGCGCTTTCCACGCCCGGCTGTTTCAGGGCCAGGTCGGACATGCGCTTGATCACCTCTTCGGTACGGTCCAGGCTCGCGGCGTCCGGCAGTTGGGCGAAGGCCACCAGGTACTGTTTGTCCTGGGGTGGAACGAAGCCGGTCGGGGTATGGGCGAAGCCGAACCAGGTCAGCACCATCAGGCCGGCATACAGGAACAGGGCGATGCCGCTGCCACGGATGACCCGGCGCACAGTCCCCACGTAACCATGGCTTGCTCGTTCGAAGAAGCGGTTGAACGGGCGGAACAGCCAGCCGCCGAAGAGCGTGTCGAGCAACTTGGAGAAACGGTCTTTTGGCGCGTCGTGGCCCTTGAGCAATACCGCCGCCAGAGCCGGCGACAGGGTCAGCGAGTTGAATGCCGATATCACCGTGGAAATGGCAATGGTCAGGGCGAACTGCTTGTAGAACTGGCCGGTCAGGCCGCTGATGAAGGCGGCAGGAATGAACACCGCGCACAGCACCAGGGCCGTGGCGATGATCGGGCCGGTCACTTCACGCATGGCACGCTTGGTGGCTTCGATCGGGGTCAGGCCCAGCTCGATGTTGCGCTCGACGTTCTCCACCACGACGATGGCGTCGTCCACCACGATACCGATGGCCAACACCAGTCCGAACAGCGACAGGGCGTTGAGCGAGAAGCCGAACATGTGCATGACGGCAAAGGTACCGATCAATGACACCGGAACCGCCACCAGCGGGATGATCGAGGCGCGCCAGGTCTGCAGGAACAGGATCACCACCAGCACTACCAGGATCAGTGCTTCGAACAGGGTGTGCACCACCGCTTCGATGGAACCGCGGACGAAGATGGTCGGGTCGTAGACGATGCTGAAGTCCATGCCTTCGGGGAAGCTCTGCTTCAGTTCGGCCATCTTGGCCCGCACTTCATTGGAGATCTCGATGGCATTCGAGCCCGGGCGCTGGAAGATCGGGATCGCCACCGCCGGCTGGTTGTTCAGCAAGGAGCGCAGGGCGTACTGGCTGGAACCCAGCTCGACCCGGGCAATGTCCTTGAGGCGGGTGATTTCACCATTGTCGCCTGCGCGAATGATGATGTTCTCGAACTCTTCCTCGGTGACCAGACGCCCTTGGGTGTTGACCGACAGCTGGAAGCTGGTGGCGTTGGGGGCCGGGGGCGTACCCAGGGCGCCGGCCGCGACCTGGCGGTTCTGCTCGCGGATCGCGGTGACCACGTCAGTGGCGGTGAGGTTGCGCGAAGCGGTCTTGTTCGGATCGAGCCAGACCCGCAGCGAGTAGTCGCCCATGCCGAACAGCTGCACATCACCGACACCGCCCAGGCGCGCCAGCTCATCCTTGATGTTGAGCAGGGCGTAGTTGGACAGGTAGAGCATGTCGTAGCGTTTGTCCGGCGAGGTCAAGTGCACAACCATGGTCAGGTCGGGCGAGGCCTTGTCGACGGTGATGCCGATGCGTGTCACTTCCTCCGGCAACTTCGGTTGGGTCCGGGTCACGCGGTTCTGTACCTGTACCTGCGCATTGTCCAGGTCGGTGCCCAGGGCGAAGGTGATGGTCAGGGTGATCTTGCCATCAGCGGTGGATTGCGAGGACATGTAGAGCATGTTCTCGACCCCGGTGATCGCCTGTTCCAGTGGCGCGGCCACGGTTTCACCGATGACCTTGGGGTTGGCCCCCGGGAAGTTGGCACGTACCACCACGGTCGGTGGCACCACTTCCGGGTATTCGCTGATCGGCAGCTGGAACAGCGAGATGGCGCCGGCGATCAGGATCAGCAGCGACAGTACCGCGGCGAAGATCGGCCTTGAAATGAAGAACTGGGAAAAATTCATCTTGAGAGTCGTCCCTTAACCGCGCGGTGTCGCAGCGGCGAGTTTCACAGCCGGAGCCGCCTTGGCAGGGGTGACCTGCGGCAGGTTGCTGGCTTCCAGTGCTTGGCGTTGTTGGGCCAGGGCGGCGAGGGTTTCCTTGCTGGCCATGGGGATCACTTCAGGCGTGACCGGTGCGCCCGGGCGTGCCCGCTGCAAACCCTTGACGATGATCGTGTCGTCCTTGCTCAGGCCGTTGCGCACGATGCGCAGGCCTTCGATCTTCGGCCCCAGTTCGACGGCGCGGTAGGCCGGCTTGTTGTCGGCGTCCATCACCAGTACGAACTTCTTGCCCAGGTCGGTGCCCACCGCTTCGTCGTTGATCAGCATTGCCGAATAGGTGCCGCTGCCCACCAGTTTCAGGCGCGCATAGAGGCCCGGGGTGTAGCTGCCTTCGCTGTTGTCGAACACCGCGCGACCACGGATGGTGCCGGTCTTGGGGTTGACCTGGTTGTCGACGAAGTTCATTTGCCCCTGGTGCGGATGGCCTTCTTCATTGGACAGGCCCAGGTACACCGGCGTGGTCTGGCCGCGCTGGCCCTGGCGGGCGAGCTGGGTGTACTTGAGGTATACGCGCTCATCCGCATCGAAGTAGGCGTAGACCTTGTCGGTGGAGACCAGGCTGGTGAGCGGGGTGGTGTCGGCGGTCACCAGGTTGCCGGCGGTGATCTGTGCGCGGCTGACGCGACCGCTGATGGGCGCAACCACGCGGGTGAAGCTCAGGTTGAGCTTGGCTACGTCCAGTTGCGCCTGGATTGCGTCGACCCCGGCGCGGGCTTCCTGGGCGGCGCTGGTGCGGGTGTCGGCAAGTTCGGCGGAGATCGCGTTGCTGCTCAGCAGGCGCTGGCCGCGCTGGGCTTCGTTGGCACTGCGGGTTGCGCCGGCCCGGGCTTGTTGCAACTGGGCTTCCAGGCGCCGTACTTCGGCCTGGAACGGCCGAGGGTCGATCTGGAACAGCAGGTCGCCTTTCTTCACCAAGGCGCCTTCGGTGAACGCCACCTGATCGATCTGGCCTGAGACCCGCGGGCGAATCTCGACGGTTTCCGGGGCTTCCAGGCGTCCGGTGAACTCATCCCATTCGTTGACCGGTTGTTCTAGCACCTTGGCCACGCTGACTTTGGCAGCCGGTGGGGCGGAGGCGGTTTCCGGGGCTTTGCCACAAGCGCTCAGCACCAGCACGGCAAGCGCGGCCAGTGGAAAGCGTAAGAGTTTGACTGACTGGTCCATGGTGCATCCGCCAAGGTAATTTAAGATGGGCGGATGATGCTCGGCGGGGGTGGTATCTCACGAATCGAATGAAGCGAAGGTAACTATCATTCGGAATGATATAAGACCCAAGCAAGCCCTCTAGCATGCACCTTTAGTTAGGTTGCTATCAATTGCTGGGAATGCAATTCAATGTTTCCGTGCCGGTAACAGCGGCCGGGGGAAATGCCTGCTGGATCGGTTCCTCTCTTTACCCGCACCGCTGACAATGCCCATCATGGATCCCGCCGGGTATCACCGGCGCTGGCTTCATCGCGGCCAGCAAGATCACCCTCAATCCAGCGCCGCAGCCCCAGAGACCATCATGCGAATCCACGTCAGTTTCCACGACCGCGTCGGCATTACCCAGGAAGTCCTGGCCTTGCTCGGCGCGCGCAATCTCAACCTGGACGCGGTGGAGATGATCCCGCCGAACGTCTACATCGACGCCCCGGACCTGAGCCAGGCGGTACTCGATGAGCTCAACTACGCGTTACTGCGGGTGGAAGGGGTCAAGGCCGTCGAACGGGTGGACTTGCTGCCAGGCCAGCGTCGGCACCTGCAACTGGACGCGTTGCTGGCCGCCATGAGTGACCCGGTGCTGGCAGTCGATCCTGCGGGCTATGTGTTGTTGGCCAACCCCAAGCTGGTGGAATTGTGCGGTCGCGAGCCGGCGGGGGAGCCGCTGTCGCAGTTGTTCGCCGAATCGGTGCTGGCGCAGACCCTGATCGACAAGGGCTTTCGCCTGCCGATGTGCGAGGTCAACTTCATGGGGCAGGACTTGCTGCTGGATGCCACTCCCATTACCGGTGGGGCACAGCACCGACGGTTGTTGGCCGGCGGGCTGCTGACCCTGTATCCGCCGAGCCGTATCGGCGAGCGCCTGGCCTCGTTGCACCACGATCACGCCGAAGGCCTCGATGCCTTGCTGGGCAAGTCCGCGGCGCTCAAGCAACTCAAGGCCCGCCTGCACAAAGTGGCTGGCCTCGATGCACCCTTGTTGATCCAGGGCGAAACCGGCACCGGCAAAGAGCTGGTAGCGCGCGCCTGCCATGCCTTGAGCGCGCGCCGTGACGCGCCGTTCCTGGCGCTGAACTGTGCGGCGCTCCCCGAAAGCCTGGCCGAGAGCGAGTTGTTCGGCTATTCCGCGGGGGCCTTTACCGGGGCCCAGCGTGGCGGCAAGCCGGGGTTGCTGGAGCTGTCGGACAGCGGCACGGTGTTTCTCGATGAAGTGGGGGAAATGTCGCCTTACCTGCAGGCCAAGCTCCTGCGGTTTCTCAGCGACGGCTGTTTCCGCCGCGTCGGTGGCGACCGTGAAGTGCAGGTCAATGTCCGGGTGTTGTGCGCCACGCACCGCAACCTCGAGCGCATGGTGGCGGAAGGCAGTTTCCGCGAGGATCTGTATTACCGTCTCAACGTGCTCAACCTGATGGTCCCGGCGCTGCGCGAACGTGGCCAGGACATCATCCTCTTGGCCGAGCACTTCCTGCGTCAAGCCTGCACCCAGATCCAGCGTGCGCCTTGCCACCTGGCCCTGGCGACATACCCGCTGCTGCTGGGCAATCGCTGGGCAGGCAATGTGCGGCAATTGCAGAACGTGATTTTCCGCGCGGCGGCGATTTGCGAAGGCGCGGTGATCGATTGCGACGGGCTGGAGCTGGCCGGGACCGCGCTGGTCAGCCAGCAGGTCGGCCCCGAGGAGGTTTCCAGCCTCGAGGCGGCGATGCAGGGGTACGAGAAATCCTTGCTGGAGCGCTTCTACGCAGCCTATCCCTCGACCCGCCAACTGGCCCAGCGCCTGCAGACGTCTCACACAGCCATTGGCCAGCGGTTGCGCAAATACGGGATTTCCTCTCGGTCCCTGGAGTGACGGCGGGGCGGGTGGTTCGATTGTGCTCCAGTGGAGCGATTTCGCTCCGCTTGTGCGTCAGCCATGCTTGGCTGCGGTTGCGCCCGGCCAGGCCGCGGGATGTGCTTGAACCCCTGGAGCGATTTCGCTCCAGGGGTTCACCGGCAAGTTGCCGAAATCTTAATTAACTCATTGATAGTCAAGCATTTACTTCTATTGGCATCCGCCTTGCTCTTGTTCATCCAGCCGAGCCGTTTGCACGCTCGCCTGTTCGTCCTGCCCCAGGACACACTGATAACAAGAGGAAGATTCATGAGCACGCTGCGTTTTACTCTCGAGCATGAATGGCTGCGCCTGGAAGACTCCGGCGAGCTGACGGTCGGCATCACCACCTTTGCCCAGGAGGCCCTGGGCGATGTGGTGTTCGTCCAGTTGCCGGAACCAGGTGCCTATGAGGAAGGCTACGAAGTGGCGGTGGTGGAGTCGGTGAAGGCCGCCAGCGCGATCAGCATGCCGCTGACCGGCGAGGTGGTGGCGGTGAACCAGGCACTGAGCGAGACCCCGGAGCTGGTCAACGCTTCACCGATGGCGGAGGGCTGGTTCCTGCGCATCCGCATCGACGACCTCGCGGCCCTCGACGGCCTGCTGGACCAGGACGGCTACGACCGTTTCCTGGCCGATAACGCCTGAGCCGGGGTGCTGACATGAGCAGAGCACAGACCCCGTCCGCCACCGACAACGAGTTCATTGCCCGGCATATCGGCCCGCGCCAGGATGACGAGCAGGCCATGCTGGCGGTGATCGGCCATGAGTCGCTGGCGGCGCTGATCGCCAGCATCATCCCCGACAGCATCAAGGGCACCAGCGTACTGGAGCTGGGCCACGGCCAGAGCGAAGCCCAGGCCCTGGCCTCGATCAAGGCCATCGCCGCCAACAACCAGCTGTTCAAGACCTACATCGGCCAGGGTTACTACAGCTGCCACACGCCATCGCCGATCCTGCGCAACCTCCTGGAAAACCCGGCCTGGTACACCGCCTACACCCCGTACCAACCGGAAATCTCCCAGGGCCGCCTGGAAGCGCTGCTGAACTTCCAGACCTTGATCAGCGACCTCAGCGGCCTGCCGATCGCCAACGCCTCGCTGCTCGATGAAGGCACCGCCGCCGCCGAAGCCATGACCTTCTGCCAGCGCCTGAGCAAGAACAAGGGCAGCCACGCGTTCTTCGCCTCGGTGCATTGCCACCCGCAAACCCTCGACGTGCTACGCACCCGGGCCGAGCCCCTGGGGATCAAGGTGGTGGTGGGTGATGAGCGCCAGCTGACTGACCTCAGCCCGTTCTTCGGCGCGCTGCTGCAATACCCGGCGAGCAACGGCGACCTGTTCGACTACCGCGAACTGACCGAACGCTTCCATGCCGCCAACGCCCTGGTGGCGGTGGCCGCCGACCTGCTGGCCCTGACCCTGCTGACCCCGCCCGGTGAGTTCGGCGCCGACGTGGCCATCGGCAGCGCCCAGCGCTTCGGTGTACCGCTGGGCTTCGGTGGCCCGCACGCGGCTTACTTCGCCACTCGCGATGCCTTCAAGCGCGACATGCCCGGCCGCCTGGTGGGCGTCTCTGTAGACCGTTTCGGCAAGCCGGCCCTGCGCCTGGCGATGCAGACCCGCGAGCAGCACATCCGCCGCGAGAAGGCCACCAGCAACATCTGCACCGCCCAGGTGCTGCTGGCCAACATTGCCAGCATGTACGCCGTGTACCACGGTCCCAAGGGCCTGATCCAGATTGCCCAGCGCATCCACCAGTTGACCGCGATCCTGGCCAAAGGCCTGAACGATCTGGGTCTGGTCGTGGAGCAGCAGAACTTCTTCGACACCCTGAGCCTGCACACCGCCGGCCGCACCGCCGCACTGCACGACAAGGCTCGCGCCCAAGGCATCAACCTGCGGGTGATCGATGCCGAGCGCCTGGGTCTGTCCCTGGACGAAACCACCACTGCGGCCGACGTTGAAACCCTGTGGAGCCTGCTGGCCGACGACAAGCCCGCGCCAGACTTCGCCGCGCTGGCGGCTTCGGTCACCAGCAGCATCCCCGCAGCCCTGGTGCGCCAGTCGGCGATCCTCAGCCACCCGGTGTTCAACCGCTATCACTCGGAAACCGAGCTGATGCGCTACCTGCGCAAGCTGGCGGACAAGGACCTGGCCCTGGATCGCACCATGATCCCGCTGGGCTCCTGCACCATGAAGCTCAACGCCGCCAGCGAAATGATCCCGATCACCTGGGCCGAGTTCGGCGCGCTGCATCCGTTCGCCCCGGCCGAGCAAAGTGCCGGCTACCAGCAACTGACCACTGAGCTGGAAGCCATGCTCTGCGCCGCCACCGGCTACGACGCGGTGTCGCTGCAGCCCAACGCCGGCTCCCAGGGCGAGTACGCCGGCCTGCTGGCCATTCGTGCCTATCACCAGAGCCGTGGCGACGACCGTCGCGATATCTGCCTGATTCCATCGTCGGCCCACGGCACCAACCCGGCCACCGCCAACATGGCCGGCATGCGCGTGGTGGTCACCGCCTGCGACGCCCGCGGCAACGTCGACATCGAGGACCTGCGGGCCAAGGCCATCGAGCACCGCGAACACCTCGCCGCGCTGATGATCACCTACCCCTCGACCCACGGCGTGTTCGAGGAAGGCATCCGCGAAATCTGCGGGATCATTCATGACAACGGCGGCCAGGTGTACATCGACGGCGCCAACATGAATGCGATGGTCGGCCTCTGCGCGCCGGGCAAGTTCGGCGGCGACGTATCGCACCTGAACCTGCACAAGACCTTCTGCATTCCCCACGGCGGTGGCGGTCCGGGCGTCGGCCCGATCGGCGTCAAGTCGCACCTGGCGCCGTTCCTGCCCGGCCACGCCGCGCTGGAAAACAAGAAGGGCGCGGTCTGTGCCGCACCGTTCGGCAGCGCCAGCATCCTGCCGATCACCTGGATGTACATCCGCATGATGGGTGGCGCCGGCCTCAAGCGCGCCTCGCAATTGGCGATCCTCAATGCCAACTACATCTCGCGGCGCCTGGAAGAGCATTACCCGGTGCTCTACACCGGCAGCAACGGCCTGGTGGCCCACGAATGCATCCTCGACCTGCGCCCGCTGAAAGACAGCAGCGGTATCAGTGTCGATGACGTGGCCAAGCGCCTGATCGACTTTGGTTTCCACGCCCCGACCATGTCGTTCCCGGTGGCCGGCACGCTGATGATCGAGCCCACCGAAAGTGAATCCAGGCAAGAGCTGGATCGTTTTTGCGACGCGATGATCCGCATCCGCGAGGAAATCCGTGCGGTGGAAAGCGGCCTGCTGGACAAGGACGACAACCCACTGAAAAACGCCCCGCACACTGCGGCCGAGCTGGTGGGGGAATGGTCCCATCCGTACAGCCGCGAACAGGCGGTGTACCCGGTGGCGTCGCTGGTCGATGGCAAGTACTGGCCGCCGGTGGGCCGGATCGACAACGTGTTCGGCGACCGCAACCTGGTGTGTGCCTGCCCGTCGATCGAAAGCTACCAGGACGCCTGAAGGCAAGGCCCGGACTTGCGCCGGGCCCTACACCCAGCTCCAGCCCCATTACCCGAATAAAAAAGGAAACCGAGCATGTTCCATACCCACCTGACCCTGGCCGATTTTGACCCAGCACTGGCCTCTGCCATTCGCGGTGAAGCCCGCCGCCAGGAAGACCATATCGAGCTGATTGCCTCGGAAAACTACACCAGCCCCCAGGTGATGCAGGCCCAGGGCAGCGAGCTGACCAACAAGTACGCCGAAGGTTATCCAGGCAAGCGCTACTACGGTGGTTGCGAGCATGTCGATGTGGTCGAACAACTGGCCATCGACCGCGCCAAGCAGTTGTTCGGCGCCGGTTATGCCAACGTCCAGCCGCACTCCGGCAGCCAGGCCAACGCCGCGGTGTTCCTCGCCCTGTTGCAGGCCGGCGACACCGTGCTGGGCATGAGCCTGGCCCACGGCGGGCACCTGACCCACGGCGCCAAGGTGAGTTTCTCCGGCAAGCTGTACAACGCGGTGCAGTACGGTATCGACACCGCCACCGGGCTGATCGACTACAACGAGGTCGAGCGCCTGGCGGTGGAACACCAGCCGAAAATGATCATCGCGGGCTTCTCCGCTTACTCGAAGACCCTGGACTTCCCGCGTTTCCGGCAAATCGCCGACAAGGTCGGGGCCTATCTGTTTGTCGATATGGCGCACGTCGCCGGCCTGGTCGCTGCCGGCCTGTATCCCAACCCGCTGCCTTACGCCGACGTGGTTACCAGCACCACCCACAAGACCCTGCGTGGCCCACGCGGTGGCCTGATCCTGGCCAAGGCCGATCCGGAGCTGGAGAAGAAACTCAACTCGGCGGTGTTCCCAGGCGGGCAGGGCGGGCCGCTGATGCATGTGATCGCGGCCAAGGCGGTGTGCTTCAAGGAGGCCCTGGACCCCGGCTTCAAGCAGTATCAGGCGCAGGTTATCGAGAACGCCCAGGCCATGGCCGAGGTGTTTATCCAGAGAGGCTACGACGTGATCTCCGGCGGTACCGACAACCACTTGTTCCTGGTCAGCCTGATTCGCCAGGGCATCACCGGCAAGGACGCGGACGCTGCATTGGGCCGCGCGCACATCACGGTGAACAAGAACGCCGTGCCCAACGACCCGCAGTCGCCGTTCGTCACTTCCGGCCTGCGCATCGGCACGCCGGCGGTGACCACCCGTGGCTTCAAGGTGGCGCAGTGCCGGGCCCTGGCGACCTGGATCTGCGACATTCTCGACCACCTCGGTGATGCCGATGTCGAGGCCAATGTCGCCCGCCAGGTGGCGACCCTGTGCGCCGATTTCCCGGTCTACGCGGCCTGATCGTGGCGCTGGGCGCCGGCGATCAGCGTCGGCCCGGCGCAGCGTGGCCAATGCCCGCAGGCGTGTGCGCTGTAGCCGGCATCGCGCAGCAGCGCAGGCGCGGGGGCCGGTTCAACTTACTCAAGGAGTCTCCATGTCCAATCCACAACTGCTGCACACCCCGTTGCATGCCCTGCACCTGGAGCTTGGCGCACGCATGGTGCCGTTCGCCGGCTACGCCATGCCGGTCCAGTACCCGCTGGGGGTGATGAAGGAGCATTTGCACACCCGCGAACAGGCGGGCCTGTTCGACGTCTCGCACATGGGCCAGATCCGCCTGCACGGTGCCGGGGCGGCGCAGGCCCTGGAAAGCCTGGTGCCGGTGGACATCATCGACCTGCCCGTGGGCATGCAGCGCTATGCCCTGTTCACCAACAGCGAGGGCGGTATTCTCGATGACCTGATGGTCGCCAACCTGGGCAACGACGAACTGTTGCTGGTGGTCAACGCCGGCTGCAAGGAGCAGGACCTGGCGCATCTGCAGCAGCATCTGCAAGGGCGTTGCGAGGTGGAATCACTGTTCGCCAGCCGGGCCTTGCTCGCCCTGCAGGGGCCGCAGGCTGCCCAGGTGCTGGGGCGCCTGGCGCCACAGGTGCAAGCCATGACCTTCATGCAGTTCGCCGAGGTCCGGGTGCGGGGGATCCCGTGCTATGTCAGCCGCTCTGGCTACACCGGCGAGGATGGCTACGAGATTTCCGTGCCGGTGGCCGGGGCCGAGGCCCTGGCGCGTGCGTTGCTGGCCGAGCCCGAGGTGCAGGCCATCGGTCTGGGCGCACGGGACTCGTTGCGCCTGGAAGCGGGCCTGTGCCTGTACGGCCACGACATGGATGCGCAACTCACTCCAATCGAGGCCAGCCTCGCCTGGGCCCTGTCCAAGGCACGTCGTCCTGGAGGGGCACGCGCAGGTGGTTTTCCCGGTGCCGAGCGGATCTTCGCCCAGCAGGAGCAGGGTGTGCCGAGCAAGCGCGTCGGCCTGCTGCCCAGCGAGCGCACGCCGGTGCGTGAAGGCGCGCAGATCGTCAATGCGCAGCAGCGGGTGATCGGCAGGGTCACCAGCGGCGGCTTCGGCCCGAGCCTCGACGGTCCCTTGGCCATCGGTTATGTCGAGAGCGGCTACAGTGCGCTGGAGACCGAGGTCTTCGCCCTGGTACGTGGCAAGGCGTTGCCGATGCACGTGGTCAAGACGCCCTTTGTACCGCAGCGCTATTACCGTGGTTGAGCACGCGCGCGAGCCGTGGCAGGCCGCGCCTTATTCTGGAGCCCAGACATGACCCAAAGTCCGTTGACCTCTGCCGGGCCGCAGCCGCTGCAACCCGGAGTGAAACTGCGCGGGGCCGAGAAGGTGGCGCGGATTCCGGTGAAGATCCTGCCCACCGAAGACCTGCCGCGCAAACCCGAGTGGATTCGCGTGGCCATCCCGGTCTCGCCCGAGGTGGCGCGGATCAAGCAACTGCTGCGCAAGCACAAGCTGCACAGCGTCTGTGAAGAGGCCGCCTGCCCGAATCTGGGGGAGTGTTTCTCCGGCGGTACGGCGACCTTCATGATCATGGGCGACATCTGCACCCGCCGTTGCCCGTTCTGCGATGTCGGCCATGGCCGGCCCAGGCCGCTGGACGCCGACGAGCCGAAGAACCTGGCGATTGCCATCGCCGACCTGCGCCTGAAGTACGTGGTGATCACGTCGGTGGACCGTGACGACCTGCGCGATGGCGGTGCCGGGCACTTTGTCGATTGCCTGCGGGAAATCCGCAAGCGGTCGCCGGGGATCCAATTGGAGACCCTGGTGCCGGACTACCGTGGGCGCATGGAGGTCGCGTTGGCCCTCACCGAGCAGGAGCCGCCGGACGTGTTCAACCACAACCTGGAAACCGTGCCGCGCCTGTACCGGGCCGCACGGCCGGGCTCGGACTTCGAGTGGTCGCTGGACTTGCTGCAGGGCTTCAAGCTGCGAGTGCCGCAAGTGCCGACCAAGTCCGGGCTGATGCTCGGCCTGGGGGAAACCGACGATGAAGTGCTTGAGGTGATGCAGCGCCTGCGCGAGCATCAGGTCGACATGCTCACCCTGGGCCAGTACCTGCAGCCTTCGCGCAGCCATCTGCCGGTGCAGCGTTTCGTGCACCCGGAGACTTTTGCGTGGTTTGCCCAAGAGGGGGCGAGGATGGGTTTCAGCAACGTGGCGTCCGGCCCGCTGGTGCGCTCTTCCTATCACGCCGAGCAGCAGGTGCGGGGCGGCGGGAACGGCTGAGCCGTCCCTCTTCTCCTTGTGCTCAGGTCCTGAGCAGGGTCCGTGAACAGGCTGCCAGGTCCTCCAGGAACGTCTGCAGGATCGGCGGCGGTGCGCTGCTGCGTCGGGTGATGACGTCGAACGGCGACAGCAGCCCCATGCTCACCGGCGCCAGTTGCTGCATTTCTCCAGTGGTCACCCACTGGGCGGCGAAGTGCATCGGCAGGAAACCGACATAGGCCCCCGAGATGATCAGGATCGCCAGCGCCTCGATGTTGTCCACCGTCGCCGCGGCCTTGCTCACGCCCAGGTGCTCCAGGTCGTATTGCTGCATGTAGCCGCGCACCACGATCCGGCTATGGGCCAGCTCGTCCAGCAGGGCGGGCTGCTCGACCTTGCTGCCGAACAGCGGGTGGCGCCGCCCGCAATACAACCCCAGTGCCTCGTGATACAGCAGCGCGTGCAACAGCCCCGGAACCCGGGTCGGGAAGTGCCCGATGGCCAGGTGCAGGCGCCCGTCGAGCACCCGTTCCTCCAGCTCCGCCGGGCTGCCGACGTAGACGTTGAGGTGCACATCGTGCCCACGGGAGACAAAGCGCTGGGTGGTCCTGGGCAGCGGCGAATCCGGGTCGGTGATGGTGGTGTCGATGATGCCCAGGTTGAGCTGGCCGCTGATGTGCTGCTTGAGCACGTCAGCATCCAGGCAGAAGTGCTCCACCGCCGAGAGCAGGCGCTGGGTCGCCTCGTGGATCGCCACCCCTTGCTCGGTCAGGCGAAAGCCGCTGCGACCGCGCAGGCAGAGCTTGACCCCGAGCCGGGTCTCCAGGTGAGTCATCTGTTCACTGATGGTCGACTGGCCGACATTCAGCGCCGCCTGGGCCGCGGAAAAGCCTCCGCATTTGACGATTGCCGCAAACACCCTGAGCAGTTTCAGGTCGACATCATGCAGTTGAATCACTCCCCACCTCCGGCAGCTCGTTACATCGTGCGAGCCGATATGAATATCTGATATTGCGCATTTTCTCCATGAATAGCAGCGCCCATAGTCCCTCCAGCGACGGTTGGCCCTGGGCCTGGCCGTCCACCTAAAAACAATAATCGGAGTGACACCACTATGTCGAAGAATGGCTATGAATCCGGTCGCCTGAACCTGCCCTTCGTCGGGCACTGCACCTTTGCCAAATCCCCGCCGTGTACTGACTGGGACACCCTCAAGGCTGATGTTGCGGTCCTTGGTGCACCCAATGACATGGGCACCCAGTGGCGCTCGGGCGCCCGTTTCGGGCCACGGGGCATCCGCGAGGCATCGACGCTGTTCTCCTTCGGCCACTCCGGTGCCTACGATCATGAAGACGATGTGCTGTACCTGACCGCCGATGACATGACCATGGTCGATGTCGGCGATGCCGATATCGTCCACACCGATATGCAAGCCAGTAACGACAACATCGAATACGCCGTGCGCAAGATCCTCGATGCCGGTGCCATGCCCGTGGTACTGGGTGGCGACCACTCGGTGCACGCCCCGGTGATCAAGGCATACGAGGGGCGGGGGCCGATCCACATCATCCACTTCGACGCGCACCTGGACTTCGTCGATGAGCGCCATGGCGTGCGTTATGGCCACGGCAACCCACTGCGCCGTGCCTCGGAGATGGAGCACATTGTCGGCATGACCCAGATGGGCATCCGCAACGTCTCCTCGTCCAACCGTGACGACTATGAAGCGGCCCATGCCGCCGGCTCGAAAATCCTCTCGGTGCGCGACGTCCGCCGGCTTGGCACCGACGGCGTGCTGGAGTTGATCCCCCAGGGCGTGAACTACTACATCACCATCGACATTGACGGCTTCGACCCGTCCATCGCACCAGGTACGGGCACCCCCAGCCATGGCGGCTTCCTCTACTACGAGGTGCTGGAAATCATCCAGGCCCTGGCCAAGCGCTGCCAGGGCAACATCGTCGGCATGGACCTGGTGGAGGTTGCCCCGGTCTACGACCCGGCGGGCGTGACCTCGATCCTTGCCGCCCAGCTCCTGCTCAACAGCCTTGGCTTCATCTTCCACGAGCGCGCCCAGGCCCGCTTGCGCTAAGCCGCGCGCACACCGGGTATTGAGCCCCGGTACGAGCCGATCATCGAGCAACCGACCGCGCTGACCAGCGCCGTCCGGAGACAGTCAGAATGGACGTAATCGTCAAGCAGTACCTGCAGCAATACGGTGTCCTGGAGGCCACTCAGGCTTTCCTTTCCAAGCCACAAAGAATGTTCATCGGTGGCCAGTGGGTCGAGGCCAGCGATGGTCAGACCTCCGAGGTCATCGAGCCTTCGACCGAAGGCCGGATCACCTGCATCCCGATGGGCACCACGGACGATCTGGATCGGGCCGTCAAGGCCGCCCGCGAGCAGTTCGACGGTGGTGCCTGGCGCCAGGCCAAACCCCAGGAGCGTGAGCGCATGCTGCACCGCCTGGCCGACCTGATCGAGGCCAATGCCCTGGAGCTGGCGCAGATCGAATCGATCGACATGGGCAAGTCGGTGGTTGCCGCGCAAGAGGTCGACCTGCAGGGCACGGTGGACACCCTGCGCTATTTCGCCGGCTGGGCGACAAAGATTCACGGGCGCACCGTCGAGCCTTCGCTGCCAGGCAATTACCTGGCTTATACCCGCAAGGAACCGGTCGGCGTGGTGGGGGCCATCGTGCCCTGGAACTTCCCGTTGCAGACCATGGCCTGGAAACTCGGCGCCGCCCTGGCCACCGGCTGCACCGCGGTGGTCAAGCCGGCCGAGCTGACCTCGCTGTCCGCCCTGCGTTTTGCCGAACTGGTGCAGGCAGCGGGCATTCCGGATGGAGTGATCAACATCGTCACTGGGCGCGGCAGCGTGGTGGGTGCCGCGATGTCGAGCCATCCAGGCATCGACAAGCTGACCTTCACCGGCTCGACCCCGGTAGGGCGCACCGTCGGGCGTGCCGCGGTGGATGAAATGAAGCGCCTGACGCTAGAGCTGGGCGGCAAGTCGCCGGTCATCGTATTTGCCGATGCCGACCTGCCAGCTGCCGCCCGGGCCGTGGCCAACGGGGTATTCTTCAATTCTGGACAGGTCTGCGATGCCGGCACTCGTGCCTATATCCACCGCAGCGTCTATGACTCGTTCCTCCGCGAACTGGTGGCCTACACCAGGACCTTGAAGATGGCTCCCGGCATGGATCCCGAGTGCTTCATCAGCCCGATGGTTTCGGCGCTGCAGAAGGAGCGGGTGATGGACTATATCGAGATCGGCAAGCGCGAAGGCGCTGAGCTCTACTACGGTGGCAACCCGGTCGCCGGGCCTGGCTACTTCGTCGAACCGACGATCTTCGCCCATTGCCGCAACGACATGCGCATCGTCCAGGAGGAGATCTTCGGCCCGGTGCTGGTCACCGCACCTTTCGACGAGGATGAAGAAGCCCTGGCCCTGGCCAACGACTCGCCGTTCGGGCTTGCCGCCGCGCTCTATTCCAACGACCTGGGGCGTGTCCACAGCCTGATACCGCGGCTGCAGGCCGGTGCGGTGTATGTCAACGCCCACGGCACCATCGACCCGTCGATGCCCTTCGGCGGCTACAAGCAATCCGGGTTCGGCAAGGACCTGGGAGCGGAACAACTGGAGTTTCTGCTGGAGACCAAGGCGGTCTGGATCACGCTGCCCTGAGCCAGGGCCGGGCTTGCGCCCGGTCCCCTCGCGTGCAGCGGCGCTCGGGTGATTATCACTCGCATGGTTTTTACAATAACAAGAGACCTCATCATGCAGACCCAATCCAAAGCCGCCAACAGTGCGAGTGCCCACGGCAGCCATTCGGCCGTCGAAGGGCATTCGATCGACTTCATTCCTGAAAGCGAGCGCACTGACAAACTCCGCAGCCAGGGCCCGTTCTGGTTCCTGGGCAATTTCACGTTCTTCACCATGACCATCGGTTTCGTCGGTCCCAGTGTCGGCCTGACGTCACTCTGGACCACCCTGGCCGGCACCCTGGGCATCATGTTCGGCACCTTGTTCATGGCCTTCCACGGTTCCCAGGGGCCCCACCTGGGGTTGCCGCAGATGATCCAGTCGCGTGCGCAGTTCGGTTATCGCGGGGTGATCCTGGTGCTGCTGGCGACGCTGTTCGTGTTCGCCGGGTTCAACATCGTCAACCTGGTCCTGATGATGCAGGGATTGCACTCGCTGTTCGGTTTCAGTCCCATCGCCATCGCCTTGGCGGTTACGGTACCGGCGGCGGTGCTGGCGATCCTCGGGCATGACTGGATGCACCGCAGCTTCAAGTGGGCGCTGTACCTGTCGCTGCCGCTGTATGGCTTGGTGACCCTGGCCGTGATGATGCGCTGGGTGCCCGATGCGCCGCTGCCGGTACTGGCTGCTGGTGAAGTCGCGCCATTGCCGTTGGGCTTCAACTGGACCGGTTTCATTACCCAGTTCGCGGCGGCGGCCAGCTACAACATTGCCTATGCGCCTTATGTTTCCGACTACTCACGCTACCTGCCGAAGAACACGCCGGGCGGCAAGCTGATCGCCGTGGTGTTCCTCGGCGCTTCGCTGTCCGGTGCCTGGATGATCGCCGTGGGCGGCTGGCTGGCCGAGCACTTGCACACCGCCGACGTCCTGGTGGCCCTCGGGCAGGTGGGGAATACCGTGTCGCCCCTGGTCGGCACGGCGGTCGTGGTGGTGACTATCCTGGCGTTCCTGCCGGTGATCGCGATGAACATCTACAGCGCCAAGCTGACCACCCTGACCTGTGTCGACTCGATCTTTCACATCGAGCCGACTCGCAAGGCGCGGGTCCTGGCGATCATCTTCGTGATCCTGCTGCAATTGGCGGTGTCGCTGAGCATCCAGAGTTCCGGTTCCGGCCTGTCGGTACTGGGGATCTACCTGGTGGTGATGCTGTACTTCCTGGTGCCCTGGACCGCAGTCAACCTCACGGACTACTTCTTCGTGCGCAAGGGGCGCTACGCCATCCCGCACTTCTTCCAACCCCACGGCAGCATCTACGGCAACTGGGGCCTGCGCGGAATCGCGGCGTACGCCATCGGCTTCATCGCGATGATTCCGTTCTTCTACATCTTCGACGGTGTCGAGCAGCGCGAAGTCTATGTTGGCCCATTGGCCAAGGCACTGGGCAACATCGACGTGGCCTGGCTGGTCGGGCTGATCGTTTCGGCCCTGGCGTACTACTGGTTGAGCCGTTCGCTTGATCTCAAGCGCGAAGAAACCGTGATCCAGCAGATCGAGGCCAGCAATCCGCATTACACCACCGGGGACCGGCATGCCCAGCCCTCGCTGCCGCCACTTGGCAACACGACTTTCGGGAGATAACCATGGCGACTCAACAATACGACTACATCATCATCGGCGCGGGCTCCGCCGGGTGTGTACTGGCCAACCGCTTGAGCGAAGACCCGACCACCTCGGTGCTGGTCCTGGAGTTCGGCGGCAGTGATCGCAGTGTGGTGATCCAGATGCCCAGCGCCTTTTCGATCCCGATGAACACCACCAAGTACAACTGGCGCTATGAAACCGACCCCGAGCCCTACCTTGACGGGCGCCAGATCCACTGCCCGCGCGGCAAGGTGCTGGGCGGCTCGTCGTCGATCAACGGCCTGGTGTACATCCGTGGCCACGCCTACGACTTCGATGAATGGGAAGAGCAGGGGGCCAATGGCTGGGGCTACCGTCATTGCCTGCCGTACTTCAAGCGTGCCGAACACTACGAAGCCGGCGGCGATGACTACCGAGGCGCGACCGGCCCGCTGCACACCACCAACGGCAACCACATGCAGAACCCGCTGTACGGGGCGTGGGTGGAAGCGGGTGCCCAGGCGGGCTACATCAAGACCGACGACTGCAACGGGTTCATGCAGGAAGGCTTCGGCGCCATGCACATGACCGTCAAGGACGGCGTGCGCTGCTCGACGGCCAATGCCTACCTGCGCCCAGCCATGGAGCGCCCGAACCTGACGGTGGTGACCAAGGCCATGACCCGCAACATCATCCTCGAGGGCAAGCGTGCGGTGGGCGTGCTCTACGACTGCAAAGGGGTCACCCATGAGGTGCGCTGCAAGCGCGAAGTCCTGGTTTCGGCGGGGCCAATCGGTTCGCCGCACCTGCTGCAGCGCTCGGGCATCGGTCCGGCCGCGGTGCTGGACCAGGCCGGGGTCGAGGTTCGCCACGAACTGCCGGGGGTCGGCGAGAACCTGCAGGATCATGCGGAGATCTACATCCAGTTCGGCTGCAAGGAACCGGTGACGCTGAACAACAAGATGGACCCGCTGAGCAAACTGTTGATCGGCTTGCGCTGGTTGCTGTTCAAGGACGGGCTGGGCGCGACCAACCATTTCGAGGCCGGCGGTTTCATCCGCTCCGAGCAGGGGCTGCGCTGGCCCGACATCCAGTTCCACTTCCTGCCCGCGGCGATGCGCTATGACGGCAACAAGCCGATCAAGGGGCACGGCTTCATGGTCCTCACCGGGCCCAACAAGCCCAAGAGCCGTGGTCATGTACGGATTCGTTCGGCCGACCCCTATACCCACCCGCAGATTCAGTTCAACTACCTGCAGCGCGAAGAGGACCGCGAGGGCTTTCGCCGTTGCGTACGGCTGACCCGGGAGATCATCGGGCAGCCGGCGATGGACCGTTTTCGCGATGGCGAGATTGCCCCAGGGCCGAAGGTCAACAGCGATGCCGAGATTGACGCCTTCGTCCGCGCCAACCTGGAGAGCACCTACCACCCTTGCGGCACCTGCCGCATGGGCGAGGACGAGATGGCGGTGGTCGATTCGCAACTGCGGGTAAGGGGCCTCGAAGGCTTGCGCGTCATTGACTCCTCGGTATTTCCAACCGAGCCCAATGGCAACCTCAACGCACCGACGATCATGCTTGCCGAGCGTGCCAGCGACCTGGTGCGTGGACGCAAGATGCTGCCCCCGTCCGAGGCCGAGGTGGGCCTGGCCAAGGACTGGGAAACCCGTCAGCGGAGCAAACCGCCAGTGCGCAATGTCGCGGTGTGAGGCACTGGCTGCTGTCGCTCCAGGCTTCCTGGACAGCCCGGAGGTGGTCCAGGAAGCATGAGCATCCGGATGCGCGAACGCGCTCGGCGCTCGCCGGGTCGTTGTCCTGGGGCCTGCGCTGTCAAAAAACTGTGGTGCAGGGTCAAGCAGGGAAGAGGCCTTGTCCCCAGCATAAGGGGCAGGCCTGCGCCGACCGCTACACTGCGGTGCGGCCTTCGGACCTCTAACAAGAACAGGACAACGCGCAATGAATGCCTACCTGACCGCCTCCGCCCATGCCCAGGACGACCCCGCAGACTTCTGGCGCCAGCAGGCCCGGCTGCTCGACTGGATGCGCTTTCCCCAGCAGATCTTCGAGCAGCAAAGCCGCGAACACTACCAATGGTTTGCCGATGGGCAATTGAATACCTGCCACCTGGCGCTGGACCGGCATGTCGAGGCCGGGAACGGCGAGCGGCTGGCGCTGATCTACGATTCCCCGGTCACCGGGCAGCAACAGCGCTTCACCTATCGGCAATTGCTCGAGCAGGTGGCTCGCTGCGCCGGCATGCTCCGGACCCTGGGCGTGGAGCAGGGCGACCGGGTGATTCTCTACATGCCGATGATCCCGGAGGCGGTGATCGGCATGCTCGCCTGCGCCCGGCTGGGGGCGGTGCATTCGGTGGTCTTCGGCGGCTTTTCCGCGGCTGAACTGGCCTTGCGCATCGACGATGCCCAGCCCAAGGTGCTGCTGACCGCCAGTTGCGGCATCGAGTACGAACGCGTGGTGGCCTACAAACCGCTGGTGGACAAGGCCCTGGAGTCGGTGGCACAGCCGCCGGCCCATGTGGTGGTCGTGGCCCGGCCGCAAGCCGCCGCCGAGTTGCGTGCCGGGCGCGATGCCGACTGGCAGACGCTGATGGCCTGCGCCGAAGCCGTGCCGGCTGTGGCCTTGGCGTCCGGCGATCCGCTGTATGTGCTGCACACCTCGGGCACCACCGGTAAACCCAAAGGTGTAGTCCGTGACAACGGCGGGCATGCCGTGGCCCTCAACTACAGCATGCAGGCGGTCTACGATGCCCAGCCCGGGGAAGTGTTCTGGGCGGCGTCGGATATCGGTTGGGTGGTGGGGCATTCCTATATCGTCTACGGGCCACTGATTCGCGGCTGCACCACCTTGCTCTATGAGGGCAAGCCGGTGCGCACCCCCGATGCCGGGGCGTTCTGGCGGGTGATCGCCGAGCACCGGGTCAACGTGTTCTTCACCGCGCCGACCGCCTTTCGCGCGATCAAGCGCGAGGATCCCCACGGCGCATTGCGCGAGGGCCACGACCTGTCCTGCCTGAAGGCGGTGTATGTGGCGGGGGAGCGGCTGGACCCTGCCACCTACGATTGGCTGGATCAGTCCCTGGCGTGCCCGGTGATCGATCACTGGTGGCAGACCGAGACCGGCTGGCCGATTGTCAGCACCCCGCACGATGCTTGTCACTGTCCAATCAAGCCGGGGTCCGCCGGTTTACCGGTGCCTGGCTACAACCTGGCGATTGTCGACGACCAGGGTGATCCGCTGCCCTGCGGCGAGCCGGGCAATATCGTCCTGCGCCTGCCATTGCCGCCTGGCGTCCTCACTACCTTGTGGCGCGACCGCCAGCGCTTTGTCGACAGCTACCTGAGCACGTTTCCCGGCTATTACCTGAGCGGTGATGGCGGTTACGTCGACGCCGAGGGGTATGTGTTCGTCATGGGGCGTATCGACGATGTGATCAACGTGGCCGGCCATCGCCTGTCCAGCGGCAGCCTGGAAGAGGCCCTGGGCGAGCACCCGGCGGTGGCCGAATGCGCGGTGGTGGCCCTGGACGATGTGCTCAAGGGTGAAGTGCCGGTGGGTTTTGTGGTCCTCAAGCAGGATGCGCAAATTGACCCTGGGCAGTTGGAGCGGGAGCTGATCGAGCGGGTGCGCGAGCGCGTCGGGGCGTTGGCATCGTTGCGCCAGGTGTTGGTGCTCAAGCGTTTGCCCAAGACCCGTTCCGGGAAGATCCTGCGCAAGACCATTCGAGGCCTGGCCCGCGGTCCGTCGGTGCCGGTGCCGGCAACCATCGAGGATCCGCAGGTGCTGGATGAGCTGCGCGAGCTGTTTGCCCAGCGAGGTTTTTATCCGGACTCGCAGGAATAGGTCGTTACCCCGGAATAAAAACCCGCCTGGCGGCGGGTTTTTTATCGGCCGAACCTTCAGAGCAGAAGCAGTACCCGTGCCATTGCGGCGAGAAACAGTTCGACCTGATCTTCGCTGAAACACAGCGGTGGACGGATCTTCAGGGTGCTATTGGCAGCGCCGGCAACCCCGATCAGCATGCCTTCGTCGCGCAGCAGATTGACCATGTGCCGTGCAGTTTGCGGGTCCATCTCCGCGCTCATGGGCGCCAGCACATCGACGCCGAGGAACAGCCCCGCACCGCGCACCGCGCCGAGCCGTTGATGGTCGGCGGCCAGGCTTTCCAGCCCTTGCTTGAGTAGCAGGCCGACCTTCAGCGCGTTGGCCTGCAACTGTTCTTCTTCGATCACCTGCAACACCGCCAGGCCCACGGCGGCCGACACCGGGTTGCCGCCAAAGGTATTGAAGTAGCTGGCATTGCGGCCAAAACGCTGGAGGATTGACGGGCGCACGGCCAGGCCCGCCAAGGGGTGGCCATTGCCCATTGGCTTGCCCATGGTCACCAGGTCCGGCACCAGGCCGTGGCGCTCGAAGCCCCACATGTGCGTACCGGTGCGGGCAAACCCCGGTTGCACCTCGTCGGCGATGAACAGGCCTCCGGCGTCGCGGATGGCGTTGACCGCTTCGGCGAGAAAACCCGGCGGGTCGGCGAATACGCCGTCGCTGGTGAACAGGGTGTCCACCAGCAACGCTGCCGGCCGTATGCCATGGCGCAGCATGTCGGCGATCGCGGCGCGCACTTCGGCGGCGAATACCTGGCCGACGCGTTCCGGGTGCTGCGGGTCATGCAACGGGGCGTTGACCACCCGGCAGTCCTTGGACAGGGGCACGTAGTCACCTACGGACGGCGACAGCTCGGCGATGGCTAGGGTCATGCCGTGGTAGGCGTAGCGCGTGACGATCACCCCGGTGCCGCCGCTGTAGTCCCGGGCAATGCGCAACGCCAGGTCGTTGGCCTCGCTGCCGGTGCAGGTGAACATCATCTGGCTCAGTTCGCCGGGCAAGGTGGCCAAGAGTTTCTCGGCGTAATCGAGCACCCCCTCATGCAGGTAGCGGGTGTGGGTGTTGAGCTCTGCGGCCTGGCTGGACAGGGCCTGCACCACCCGTGGATGGCAGTGGCCGATCGACGCGACGTTGTTGTACAGGTCCAGGTAGCGGCGTCCGTTGCTGTCGTACAGCCAGGCGCCACTGCCCTTCACCAGATGCAGGGGTTGCTCGTAGAACAATTGATAGGCCGGCCCCAGCAGGCGCTGGCGACGTTCGATCAGCTGCCGCTCGGCCTCGTTGAGGGCAGCAGCGTGCTCGGCTTGGAAGGCGTTGACTTTCAACATGGCGAAGCTCCTCAGCTGTCTTGGCGTTCGTCGTCCATGACGATGCTGCCGATGATGTTGTATTTGCGTCGATCGAACTGCCGGAAGTACAAGGCAATGGCTGCACCCAGCGCGAAGCTGGCAGCGACGATCCACGGGATCAGCTTGAACAGCAGCGATTGCGCGGCGGTGCCGGCGGCGAAGTTCAGGTTGGCGAACAGCAGGTAGACCACATAGAGCATGCCGAGGCCGCCCAGCATCGGCGCCAGGAAGGTCTTGAACCAGTGGCGCTGCTTGATATGGCGGGTGCCGATGTGGAAATAGCAGACCACGGCAAAGGCGCACAGCGCTTGGACGATCAGGATGCCCATGGTGCCGAGGATCGCCAGCAGTGCGTACAAGTCGGCGTAGGGGTCCTTGCCGGCGAACAGGAAGGCCAGGACGATGGCGCTGGCAATCAGCGTCTGTACGCTGGAGGCCACGTGCGGTGAGCCGTGACGTTCGTGGGTGCGGCCCACGGTACGGCCGAGGAACTCGAACAGGTTCTCCCGGCCCAGGGCGTAGATATAGCGCGACGCACAGTTGTGGAACGCCATGCCGCAGGCGAACGAGCCGGTCACCACCAACAGTTTGAACAGGCTCACCGCCCATTCACCGATGTACAGGCGCGTGGGGCCGTAGAACACTTCGGCGGCCTGGGCCGGATCCTGGGCCAGGCGGATCGCTTCGATCGGGCCGGAGCCGGCGATGGCCATCCACGACACGAACACATAGAACACGCCGATGCCGATCACCGCCAGCAAGGTGGCCAGGGGAATGATTTTCTTCGGGTTGCGCGACTCTTCGCCGTACATCGCCGAGGACTCGAACCCGACCCAGGACCAGAAGGCGAAGAACAGGCCGATGCCGGCATTGGCGCCGATCACGCCCTGCGCCGGGCTGAAGGCCTTGAGCGGATTGATCGACTCGGGCACCAGCCCCTGCGGGCCGCCACCGTGCCAGAGCACGGCGAATGCCATCATCGCCAGCATCAGGATTTCGAGGACCAGGCAGACACCGAGAACCTTGGCGGTCAGGGAAATATCGAAGTAGCTGAGGATGCCATTGGCCGCCAACATGGCCAGGGCGAAGACGATCCAGTGCACCTGGATCCCCGTGGTGCTGGTCAGCAGGTCGACGCAGAAGAAGGCGAAGATGCCCACCAGCGCCGCCTCGAAGACGATGTAGGTGAGGGTCACGGCAATGCCCGCCGCCATGCCCACCACGCGCCCGAGGCCATGGGAGATAAAACCGTAGAACGCGCCAGTGGAGGTGATGTACTTGGCCATTTGCGCGTAGCCGATGGCGAACAGCGCGAGAATGATGGTCGCCACCAGATAGCCGGCGGGGGCGTACTGGCCGTTGCCACTGCCGATGGCGATCGGCACGTTGCCGAGCATGGCGGTGATCGGCGCTGCCGTCGCGACCGTCATGAACAACACGCCCATCAGGCCCACGGCGTTCTTGCGCAACCGCTGGACTTCATGGGGCCGGGCCGGGGCAGTGCCCTGCAAGGGCAGCTTGTCGGTGTAGATTTCGCTCATGGGGCGCGCTCCAATAACTGAGATGAGAGCTTCAGGCCAGAGCCTGGAGAGATTCGGGGAGGATCTGCCCGCCGTCGACAATCAGGCTTTGTCCGGTGACGTAGCCAGCTTCGCGGGAGGCGAAGAACAGCGCGGCGTTGGCGATATCATCGACACTGCCCAGGCGCCGCAGCGGGACCGATGCGGCCATGCTGTTCAGGTAGTCCTCGCCCATGTCATGCAGGCCTTCGGTGAGGATGTTGCCCGGCAGCACGGCATTGATGGTGATGCCGTCGCGCGCCAGTTCGATCGCCGCGGTGCGCATGAAGCCCAGTTGCGCGGCCTTGCTCGCGCCGTAATGGGCCCAGCCGGGGAAACCGGTCACCGGCCCGGTGATCGATGAGGTCAGGATCACCCGTCCGTATTCGGCCTGGCGCAGGTAGGGCAGGGCCGCCTGGACGCAGAGGAAGCTGCCTTTGGCGTTGGTGGCGAGCACGCCATCCCAGTCGGCTTCGCTCATCTGTTCCAGGCTCACCGAAGGGAACACGCCGGCGTTGCAGCACAGCACATCCAGGCCGCCCTGGGTGCCGGCGACGTCTGCCAGCAATTGCCGCACCGAAGCGCCCCGGGCCACATCGGCGACGAAGCCATTGACCTGCAAACCCTCATCGCGCATGCGCTGCGCCACTTCTTCGACTTTGTGCCGATGGCGGGCGCTGATCGCCACCTGCGCGCCCTGACGGGCAAATCCGTAGGCGATCCCCAGGCCGATGCCGCTGGTGGCCCCGGTGACCAGAACGCTTTTGCCTTGCAGTGAAGTCAGCATCTTCGAGCCCCTTTCCAGTGATGTTGCCTGGATGTTGCGACCCCAAGGGGCCGGGGCACTTGACCGTGCAGCACAAGTTCTACCCTGAACTATCAAATCGACCAGGGCGCAGGGGCGCCTTGTGCTCTGGGGTCAAGATTTCGCCGTGCCGGGTCAAGCGACGGTCTACGCCAGCCTCGCATTCTGTGCGGGCCTACCGACCCTGGAGCGTGCTGATGATGACTGCCTCGAACCAAGCCTCCTGCCTGGATGCCATTGCCCCCCTGGCCAGTTTGGCCACCTTGTCCTATGCGCCGTCGTTGCGCGGTGAACTGAGTTTGCTGAGCCATTCGGAGAACGCCACCTATCTGCTGCACAACGCTCAGCGACGCTCGGTGATGCGCGTGCATCGCGAGGCGTATCACTCGTATCAGGAGATCGCCAGCGAGCTGCTTTGGCTGGCGGCGCTGCGCGAGGAAGGGCTACAGGTGCCGTGTGCGATTGCCGGCCTGGATGGCGAGTTGATCCAGCAGGTGCACCTGTCCGGGCTGGGCAGTCGCTATGTGGTGCTGTTCGATTGGATAGACGGCCGCGAGCCGGATCAGCACAGCCTCAATACCTCGTTTTGCCGCTTGGGTGCGATCAATGCCCAATTGCATCGACAGGCCCGCCACTGGCGCAAACCCCAGGGCTTTGCGCGCATGACCTGGAATCATTCGAGCATGCTCGGGCCCGAGGGGCATTGGGGACGATGGCAGGCGGCGCCTTACCTGGACAGTGCCGGGCAAAAGCTGATTGGCGAAGTGCTGGTTGTGCTCGCCCGGCAGCTGGCCGGTTATGGCCAGGATGAGCGGCGTTTCGGCCTGATCCATGCCGACCTGCGCCTGGCCAACCTGCTGGTGCAGGGCGAGCAGACCCGAATCATCGACTTCGATGATTGCGGGTTGGGCTGGTACCTGCATGACCTGGCTGCCGGCTTGAGCTTTTTCGAGCATCACCCCGACCTGCCACAGTGGATCGATAACTGGCTGGAGGGTTATAGCCAGCAGTTGAGCCTGGATGCCGAGGATCTGGCCATGGTGCCGACCCTGATCATGCAGCGGCGCCTGCAACTGCTGGCCTGGACCGGCACTCACCGAGGGACGCCGCAGGTCGAGTGCCTGGGCCATGAATGGGTGGAGCAGACCCTGGGGTTGTGTCGTCGCTACTTGGGGGATGGTTTGCAGGGTGCGATGCTGCACCGCGGGCATTGAGGCGGATGTTACAAACCGCTACGCACTGCTCCGGTGCGGCGCTGGCCAGCCTGGACTCGGCCGGTTCTCCGGCAAAGGCGGGCTTGAGCCCGCGAGGGGCGGCGGCGGGGGGCAAACCGGAGATCTGGAATGGAACTTGCGTGAGTCAGTCACCTGTGCAGAGTGACTGCGTAAGGAGGTTCCAGGTGCCCGCCATCACAACGTCCCCGATTCGTCAGGTCGCTCCCCATGAGGGCCAGTTTGGCATCCTGGCTTCGGCGGCCACCGGCCTGACCGATTTCATCCAGCAGCAAGGCGGCAACCCCGAACGGATCCTGGGCATGGCGGGTATCGACCCGGAGCAGTTGTTGCACCCGACCCTGAGCCTGGATCTGAACCAGTATTGCTCGGTGTTCGAGGAGGCCGCGCGGCAGACCGGCAACCACAATTTCGGTTTGCGCTACGGGCAGCAGTTTCGCCCCGATTCACTGGGGCTCCTGGGGTATGTCGGGATGTGTTCGGCGACCCTCGGCGAGGGCCTGCGCAATGTGGTCAGGACGTTTCCGGTGCATCAGCAAGGCAGCCTGCTGCGCCTGGTGGAGGATGGCGAGTGGTGCCAGCTCGACTATCAGGTGCAGTACGGTGCGATCCTGCGCAAGCGTCAGGACGCCGAACTGTCGATGGGCATGTTTACCAACCTGATGCGCCACGCCCTGGGCCAGAACTGGGCACCGGAGCGGGTGCATTTCGAGCATCCGCAGCCGGAAGCCTGGCATGAGCACTGCAAAGTATTCGATGCCCCGGTGTTGTTCGGCCAGCCGTGCAACGCACTGGTATTTCGCCGCAGCGTACTGAACCGGCCGATGCCGGGACACGACCCCAAGTTACTGGCGGTGCTCCTGGAAAGCATGCAGAAACTGTCAGTGGCCGGTGGCGGCCAGGCGCGCCCCGGCATCGTTGCCGAAGTGCGGGCCCAGGTCAGGGACCTGCTCAGCGACGGCTACCCGAGCCTGGAGCAAGTGGCGGAACACTTGCGCATCCCCAGCTGGACCATCCAGCGGCGGTTGAGTGAAAGCGGCCTGACGTTTTCCACGTTGGTGGATACGGTGCGCCAGGAACTGGCGATCTATTACCTGCAACAATCGACCTTGCCCATCTCCGAGCTGGCCCTGTCACTGGGCTACTCGGAAATCAGCGCGTTCTCGCGGGCGTTCCGCCGTTGGTATGACGTCAGCCCGATCCAGTGGCGCCAGGCCCATCGTGGTACGGAGGGCGGTGGTGCATGATCGTCATTTGTCAGTCAGGCATGAGGGGCCGATTGGCGGCGAGTGGCGGTGATGCTCAGAGACTGTCCGGATCGCCGAAAAACATCTGGATCCGCGAACGCAGCCAGCGCTCGCCAGGGTCGTTGTCCTGGGAGCCGCGCCAGGCCATGTGCAATTCAAAACTGCGCACTGGCAATGGCGGGTCTTCCGCACGTACACCGCCGGCCGCGGTCAGTGCTTCGGCGGTGTAGTCGGGCACGGTGGCCAGGATGTCGGTTCCGGCCAGCAGGGTACTCAAGCCGTTGAACTGCGGTACCGCCAGTACTACGTGACGTTTGCGTCCGAGTTTTTCCAACTCTTCATCGATAAAGCCACTGAGGTCCCCGGCAAAGGACACCAGGGCATGGGGGCGGGCGCAGAAGTCGTCCAGGCTCAGGGCGCCGGGCATGCTGTCGGCGCGCAGCAGCTTGGGCAGGCTGCGGCGCAGGACCTTGCGCTTGGCGTTGGCCGGCAGGTCGGCGGTGTAGCTGACGCCGATGGAGATCTCGCCGGAGGCCAGCAGTGCCGGCATCAACAGGTAGTTGGCCCGGCGCACCACCAGCACGATGCCCGGGGCTTCGGCCCGCAGGCGCTTGAGCAGCATCGGCAGCAGGGCGAATTCCACGTCGTCGGAGAGACCGATGCGGAACACCGCGGTGCTGGTGGCAGGGTCGAATTCCGCCGCACGGCTGACCGCCGTGGAAATCGAATCCAGGGCCGGGGACAGCAGGGCGAAGATTTCCGTCGCCCGCGCCGTAGGCTCCATGCTGCGGCCGGTGCGCACGAACAACGGGTCGTCGAACAGGCTGCGCAGGCGCGACAGGGCGGCACTGATGGCCGGCTGGCCGAGAAACAGCTTCTCGGCGGCGCGGGTCACACTGCGTTCGTGCATCAGTGTTTCGAACACGATCAACAGATTCAGGTCGACACGACGCAGGTCATTACGATTCATCTGGAGTCCTGGCAGAGTCAGCGAACTTGACGGGAGCGACCATATCGGAACAATGGCCGGCGTGAATCTTACGGGTAAAGGCTGCTACTCTGCACCGGCTAAATGTTGTTTGTTTGTAGCCAGATACCGCACCGGCACGTTGCTGGCACTGATTTCCAGGGGCACGAAATCAATGACAGACATGTCGACTATTAATAGGCACTGATAGTCTTGCTTTCAAAGCCCGGATAAAGTTCGTGGCATTAGAGGTTAATTTGACGAGGTTTGCGATGTCCCGCACGATTCGTTTTCACAAGTTTGGACCGGCCGAGGTGCTCAAATGCGAAGAGCATGCGGCCTCGTCGCCTGCGCCAGGCGAAGTGCAGGTACGAGTCGAAGCTATCGGTATCAGTTGGTATGACGTGCTCTGGCGGCAGAACCTGGCATCGTCCCATGCTCGCCTGCCGTCTGGCCTCGGCCATGAAATGGCCGGTGTGGTCACCGCGGTGGGCGAGGGTGTCGAGGACCTTGCGGTCGGTGACAAGGTCGCCAGCTTTCCTGCTGAAAGCCCCAACGATTATCCGGTATACGGCGAGCTGATCGTTCTACCGCGTTCGGCCCTGACCCGTTACCCGGATGTGCTCAGCCCGATCGAAGCCGCGGTGCATTACACGCCGCTGTTGATTGCCTATTTCGCCTACGCCGACCTGGCACGGGTCAAGCCCGGGCAGTTCGCCCTGGTCACCGATGCCAGTCACTGTGCCGGTCCGTCCTTCGTGCAGTTGGGCAAAGCCTTGGGCGTGCGGGTGATTGCCGCCACCAAGAGCGCTGAAGAACGTGAGAACCTGCTGTCCCTCGGCGCTGAGAAAGTCATCGTCACCGAAGAGCAGGACCTGCTGATGCAGATCAACAAGCTCACCGACAATCGCGGCGTCGACGTGGTCTTCGATGGCTTGGGCGGCCCGCAGATGTCGATGCTCGGCGATGTCCTGGCGCCCCGTGGCAGCCTGGTGTTGTACGGCCTGCAAGGCGGCAACCAGACACCATTCCCAGCCTGCGCGGCGTTCCAGAAGAACATCCAGTTCTTCGTGCACTGCATCGGCAACTTTACCGGCAAGCCGGAACTGGGGATTCTCCAGGATCAGGTGGCTCTGCAGCGTGCGCTGCGGGACATCAACCAGTTGACCGCGGATCGGGTGCTGCTGCCCTTGAAGACCCGGGTCTTCCCGTTCAGTGAATTTGTCGAGGCGCACCGCTACATGGACGAGTGTCCATGCCGCGAACGGGTCGCGCTGCAGGTCGAACCGGCCTGATTGCAACGCCAGGCTTGGTCACTCGAAGCCTGGCGTCTTCCTCTCCCTCCCTCTGGCTTGAGCGCGGCTTGCCGGCAATCGGGCTGCCGTATCACCCCTCGCTTCATGGTCCATTCGCCGACCAACCGAAAGTAAAAATTGCCTCATGGATACCGGGATAGATTCCGTCGCGTTGCGGTCAAACTGCCAGTAAACTGCGGCCCATTCCCGAACCATCCTTTTCCAGAGGTTTTGCATGACTCTCAGTCCGTTTGCGGGCAAACCGGCACCAACGCAATTGTTGGTCGACATCCCGCGATTGGTTACGGCGTACTACACCGGTCAACCCGATGCATCGGTTCCCACCCAGCGAGTGGCCTTTGGCACCTCCGGGCACCGTGGCAGCTCGTTCGATCTGAGTTTCAATGAATGGCACGTCCTGGCCATCAGCCAGGCCATTTGCCTGTACCGTGAATCCCAGGGCATCAACGGCCCGCTGTTTGTCGGCATCGATACCCACGCGCTATCGACCCCGGCTGGCGCCAGCGCCCTCGAGGTCCTGGCGGCCAACGGCGTGACGGTGATGATCGCCACGGGTGACGAGTACACCCCGACGCCTGCGGTGTCCCATGCGATCCTCTGCTACAACCGCGGACGCACCTCGGGCCTGGCGGACGGGATTGTCATCACCCCGTCGCACAATCCGCCACAAAGCGGCGGCTACAAATACAACCCTACCAACGGCGGCCCGGCCGACACCCACATCACCAAGTGGATCGAAACCAAGGCCAACGAACTGCTGGCGGCGCGGCTGGCCGGGGTCCAGCGCATCAGCTATGAGCAGGCGCTGAAGGCCGAAACCACCCATCGCCACGACTACCTCAACACCTATGTCGCCGACCTGATCAACGTCATCGACCTGGATGCCATCCGCAACGCCAAGCTGCGCCTGGGCGTGGATCCGCTGGGTGGAGCAGGGGTGCGCTACTGGTCGGCCATCGCCGAGCACTACCGGCTGGACCTGGAGGTGGTGAACCAGCAAGTGGATGCCACCTTCCGCTTCATGTCGGTGGACTGGGACGGGCAGATTCGCATGGACCCGTCTTCCAGCTACGCCATGCAAGGGCTGATCGGCCTGAAGGATCGCTTTGACGTGGCCTTCGGTTGTGACCCTGATCATGACCGCCACGGCATTGTCACCCCGAGCGGTGGCTTGCTGGCGCCGAACAACTACCTGGCGGTGTCCATCGACTACCTGTTCCAGAACCGTCCGCAATGGCGCGCCGATGCCGGCGTGGGCAAGACCGTGGTCAGCAGCGGGCTGATCGATCGGGTGGCGGCACGTCTGGGCCGGCGCTTGTATGAAGTACCGGTGGGCTTCAAATGGTTTGCCGATGGCCTGTTCGATGGCTCCCTGGGCTTTGGTGGTGAAGAAAGCGCGGGTGCGTCCTTCCTGCGCAAGGACGGCGGCGTCTGGTGCACCGACAAGGACGGCCTGATCCCGGCCTTGCTGGCAGCGGAAATGACCGCCCGCACCGGACGTGATCCAAGCCAGGCCTATCGCGCCTTGTGCGATGAGTTGGGCGAGCCGTTTTCGATCCGGGTCGACGCCAAGGCCAATCCGCAGCAAAAGGCCTTGCTCAGCAAGCTTTCGCCACAGCAGGTGACCTCCACCCAATTGGCCGGTGAGCCGATCCAGCAGATCCTCAGCCAGGCGCCGGGCAATGATCAGGCGATTGGCGGCCTGAAAGTCATGACCGCGAACGGCTGGTTCGCCGCACGGCCGTCCGGCACCGAGGACATCTACAAGATCTACGCCGAAAGCTTCATCGGCGACGACCACCTCAAGCAATTGGTGCAGGAAGCCCAGACCCTGGTGGACGCAGCGATCAGCGGCAACTGACCGGCAGCCCGCAAGCGCCGGCTGGTCGGCGAACCGGGACATGCCAGACAAAAAAAGGGGCGACCAGTACGGTCGCCCCTTTTTTTCATTGCGCGGATCGTTTCAAGCCAGGTCGACCAGGACGATTTCACTGTCTTGCAGCGCCGTCACTCGCAGCACCTGCTCATCCTGCACCGCGACACCGTCTCGAGCTTCGGCTCGCAAGCCATTGATCTCGATCACCCCGGTAGCCGGCACCAGATACGCCCGGCGTCCGCTGTCCAAGTGATACTCCGCAGTCTCGCCGGCCTTCAGGTTGGCCGCTACCAGGCGTGCGTCGGCACGAATCCGCAAACTCTCTTCATCGCCTGCCTTGCCGCTGGCCAGGGTCACGAAACCCTCGCGCTGGCCCTTGGGAAACGGCTTGGCACCCCAGGACGGCGCGGAGCCCGCCTGATTGGGAATGATCCAGATCTGGAAGATCTTGGTCGGCGTGGCCTCCAGGTTGTATTCGCTGTGGGCGATCCCGGTGCCGGCACTCATCACCTGCACGTCGCCGGCCTCGGTACGGCCCTTGTTACCCAGGTTGTCCTGATGGCTGATAGCACCTTCACGAACGTAGGTGATGATTTCCATGTCCCGGTGCGGATGCTGTGGGAAGCCGGTGCCGGGGGCGATCACGTCGTCGTTCCAGACCCGCAGGTTGCCCCAGTGCATGCGCTTGGGGTCGTGGTACTCGGCAAAGGAAAAGTGGTGATGGGCATCCAGCCAGCCGTGGTGAGCGCCACCCAGGGAGTTGAAAGGTCTGAGTTCAAGCATGATCGTCTCCTCATTAGGGCTCGTCATGGCACGTTACACTCGGGCCAAGAAACGATAACCGTTGGTTGATGAGGTGCATCTTCTATCAGCTATAGATCGAAAAAAAGCGCAAAAAATGCCGTAATCCAATCGTAAAATTAGATAGTTATTTTGTTCGATAGCTGGTGTCAAACCTGCGATTCATCGCTTAAGTTAATGACCTGCAAGCAATTTGCTGGATACCATGAAAAAATCCGCTGACCATAACCGCTCAGCCTCATCCCCTGGAGTCCGCGTGTCGCAACACACCCCCGATCTGCCTCCCGAACTGTTACCGCTGGCCCAGATGCCCCTGTTGAAACGCCTGGCGGCGCGTTTTTTTGGCCATGGCCTGAATCGCCTGCGAGCACAGCATCGAGCGTCCTGGTTGCACGGCCAGGCCGACGGTTTTCGCAGCGGTCACACTGCCGGGGTCGATTATGGCTACCAGGAAGGTCGGCTCGAAGGGCTTGAGGAAGGGCGCCAGGTGCTGCTGATCCGCGACAGCCGCAACACCGAGCACCGGCCACCCGGGGTGGATGAGCGCTTGTTCGATGACTGGCGCCTGCCGTTGACCGCCGAGCTGAAGAAGCGCTTCAAGGCCGATGTCGCCCGCTTGCTGCCGGCCCACTCCCAGCCCAGTAGCGCACAGTGGAAGATGATCTTCAGCGAGACTCCGGCCACCGCGGTGATTGCCGGAGCCGGGGCCGGCAAGTCGACCTCGCTGGTATTGCGCCTGTTGCTGCTCGCCCACTACCTGGGGTTCGAACTGGACTCGATGACCGTGGTGACTTTCACCCGGGAGTCGCGCAAGGACTTCATCAATAAGCTGGTGGAAGTCTTCGCCTTGTGGGGCCGGATGCTCAACCCCAGGGAGGCGCGGGAGCTGGTGCGCACCTTCCATTCGCGGCTCTTGCCCATGGTCCGCAGCCTGCCGGGCTTCGAGCGCCTGCAGGCTTTCGAGAACCTCAGCGAACGACTGCAAGGTGCCGAGGACGAGGTCGACAGCAATCCTTTCGATCTGCGCATCAACGACGTCCAGCGCAACCACCTGAATGCCTGCTATCAGGCGCTCTACCGCAGTGATGAGCGCTTTCGCCTGGCCTTGAAGCCTTTGCTGCGCCATGCGTTGCAACTCAAGGAGTTGGAACGCGATCATCCCGATGTACAAAAGCGCATGGCGGTCACCGAGCTGGCGGCCAAGCGCGATGAAGAACTCTGTGATGCGGTGGAGGACCTGTGGTTTCGTGCGGGCGCCTGGCCGATCAAGGGCATCGAGCCGCAGCGCCAGAGTTTTGAGATCAACGGCTCGCTGTTCCATTGCCACGGCTATGCGCCGGAGCTGGATGCCTGGGTGGTACTGGGTTTCGATCCTCGGGAAAGTCCGCAGATCACCCGGCCAGGAGCCAAGTTGACGGTGCGCGCGGAGTGGGCGGTCAAGCGCACCCTATTTCAAGCTTTCTGCCGTAAGCCATTGATTTGGCTTGATAGTTATGAGCATTCAAAGCGTTCTCTTGGCGCTTTTTCGGCAAGTGTCAGTGCTGGTCCGGGCTTCGATTACCGGGTCAAGGGTGAGCTGAGTTCGGCGCCGTTGCTGGATTGTTTTGTCGCGGCAGCCGCTTTCATCGAGAACCTGGGCCTGGATGTCGGCGCTGCCGTCGGAAACATGAGCTTTGCCCAGGATGACCCGGACCGTTTCTTCTTTGAGGCCCTGAGCCTGTTCTGGCGGGCCCTGGAAGACCACCTGCTGGACCAGTCGCCGCCGATCATGACCTACAACCGGATGTTCGCCCTGTTCAGCGAGCGCTCGCCGGAGAACCTCAAGTTGTTGAGCGACGCCTGCCTGAGGCCGCTGGCGCACCTGATGATCGATGAGTTCCAGGATGTTTCGCCGCAGATCGTCTCCTGGGTCAAGGCCTGCCTCGGGGAGATTCGCAGCCGTGGCGCGGCCCTGCACGTGGGGCGCGGCGCCCAGCATTCCTCCTTGCTGTGTGTCGGCGATGACTGGCAGTCGATCTACGGCTGGCGGGGCAGTTCGCCCAAGTATTTCATCGAGTTCAACCAGCAGTTCCCATCCCCGGGGACCACGCGGGTGATGCTCAGCGAGAACTACCGCAGCCACCAGCATGTGATCGACGCGGCCGAGCACATTGTCCGGGTGGTCCCGGCGATTGCCGGCAAGAAGTCCAAGGCCAGCGGCGAAGCCAGGGAGCTATGGCCGGTGCAGGTGCTGGATCGTGACGATCAGGGGCTGGCCCAGCGCTTGGCGGAGCACTATCGGCAAGGCGATAGCATCTTGATGTTGTTTCGAAAAACTAGCGATAAGTTATTGATTCAAGAGCATATTTCACAAATAGTTAATGTTGATTCTAGCTTGCCTCCAGCCGCTCGCCGCTTGAAGCAACTGACCTATCACAGTGCCAAGGGGTTGCAGGCGGATGCGGTGTTCCTGCTGGGTGACTGTCAGCACCTGAGCAGTTCGCCTTACAAGAATCAGCTGTATCGCATGGCCGGGCTTGGCCAGGACGGCGACGCCGAACCCTACGACACCGCGCAGAAGGACGAGATCCTGCGCCTGGCCTATGTCGGCATCACTCGGGCGGTCAAGCATTGCTACTGGTACGTCGATCGCCAGGAGTCGGCGGCGGGCAATGCGCCCAAGGCTTCGGATCGGGTGCCCCGCGACAAGCCGTACTTCCAGGACCTGCGGCAAGCAACCTGAAAAAGCCCGCTGGCGAGGCGGGCTTGAGGTTATAGGTCAGGGTGTTGTTTAGCGCAGTGTGTTCAGGCCTTGAATGCCAGGGATGGAGAAAAGGCCTCCAGTTCGTCTTCCACTGCCTCGATTATTCGTTCGACATCCGCGGCGCTCATCAGCGTGGCACAGGGGATACCGGCGATGGCGAGCATGGTTTCGCCGCTGGCACGGTCGAAGAGCCTGGCGATCATGCTGCCAGGCGCATCCATGTTGGCCTCGAAACCCATGGGATGAAAATGCCAGCGCATCAGCTGGCAGGCGTTTGGAAAGGTGACTTTACTGGCCCAGACTCTGTTCATCGGCGGCCCACCTTGATTCATTGAGCGCTTCCTTGTGCTCGCGGTAGGAACGACCGGATCGTCAATGACCCGATCGGTTGAGGGTTTAAAAATAGCATCGGCAGGTGACCGCTCGCAGTTTTTTTAACCACCGTCCGGCGGTTGGTTGAGGGTTTCTGCTGCAACTCATGCCATCCGCCGGGCTCCGTCGCCTGCCGCCAGCAGCTGCTCATTGAAGCGCTTGCCGAAGTTCGGCAAGCTGGGTTTTTTGTCTGTTCGAGAAGCTTATGTCTGCCCCTGATGACGGGCCGCTGCAAACCCAGGCCACCGGCGACATCGTGATGCGTTATCACTTGTGCTGGAAGCACCGTGACCTGGATGGCGTGATGGCGCTGTACCACCCGCAAGTGCAGTATCACGACTTCTTCCAGAACCGTACCCTGGGCCTCGATGAGCTGCGTGAATACGTGCGCGTGAGCATGCCGCGCGCGCCCGACGAGGCCCTGGAGCACAGCGATCGCATCCGCCTGGATGGCGACACCGCCTTTATCCAGTATCAGGTGACGTTGCGGGGCGGCCAGGGGTTGGTGTCGTTTCGCTCCAGTGAAGCCATTACCGTGCGTGACGGGCTGATCTGGCGGGTCAATGAATACGCGTCCCTGGTGCGCGAGCCGGTGCCGAGCAAAGCCTCGGACAGCCTGCGTCCGGCGGCCAGTCGCCTGGGGCTGTCGCCGCGCCAGCTGAGTTTCATGGCCGAGGACCTGCAGCAGTACTTCCAACGCCAGCAGCCTTATCTCGACCCGGAACTGGACCTGCAACGGGTGGCCCGTGAATGCGGCTACAGCCGCAACCAGATTTCCTACCTGCTCAATCAGGTGCTCGGGCAAAGCTTCTATCGCTACGTCAACCAGGCGCGCCTGCAGCATCTGCTGGCGGCCCTGGACCAGGCCACGCCACCGCTGCGGATCGACGAGCTGGCCTTTGCCGCTGGCTTCAATTCGCTGTCGGCGTTCTATAGCTGCTTTCGCCAGCACACCGGGCAGTCGCCCAAGGCCTATGCCAAGCAAATTTCTTTGCGTGCACGCGCGCAAGACAGCGCCTGAGGGCAGGCACTAGGATCGCCGCATTCGAAGTTCGGGTTGCGGAGTGCTTGCATGCCAGCGTGGCGCAGTATCAGTTTGTGGATGGACCAGCTCGACGAGCCGCTGTTGTCGCGGCCGTCGCTGGCGCAGGACCTGGATCTGGACGTGGCGATCATCGGTGCCGGTTATACCGGGCTGTGGACTGCCTATTACCTCAAGCGCCATGCGCCCCAGCTCAAGGTCGCGATCATCGAGGCGCAGACCGCCGGTTTTGGCGCCTCGGGTCGCAATGGCGGTTGGCTGATGGGCAATCTGCTGGGGGAAGACCGCCTGCTGGCCGGCTTGTCACCGGAGCAGCGCCGGGCCTCCTTCGACCTGTTGCATGGCATTCCCGATGAAGTGGCCAGGGTGCTCCAGCGCGAGGGCATCGACTGCGACTACCGCAAGGGCGGGGTGCTGTACTGCGCCGCCCGCTACCCCGAGCAGGAAACCAGCCTGCGCCAGTACCTGGATTCACTCTACGCCCAGGGCCTGAACCAGGACGACTACCGCTGGCTCAACCCCGAGCAGTTGGCCCAGCAGATCCGCGTGGCCAAACCGTATGGCGGCATCTATGCGCCGCATTGCGCAACCATCCAGCCGGCGAAGCTGGTGCGCGGCCTGGCCCGGGCGGTGGAGCGCCTGGGGGTGAGCATCTACGAGAACAGCCCAGTGACCCACTGGCAGTCCGGCAGCCTGCAGACCGCCCACGCGGCGGTGCGCAGCCACTGGATAGTGCCCGCGGTGGAAGGCTACTCGGTGACCTTGCCGCCCCTGGGCCGTTATCAGTTGCCGGTGCAAAGCCTGCTGGTGGCCACCGAGCCGTTGGCGGAGTCGATCTGGGATGAGATCGGCCTGAGCCAGGGCCAAGCCTTCAGCGAAAGCAGCCGCCAGGTCACCTACGGCCAGCGCTCGATGGACAACCGCCTGGTGTTTGGTGCCCGCGGTGGTTATCAGTTCGCCGGCAAACTGCGCCACAACTTCGACCTGAGCCAGGATGAGGTGGCGCTGCGCCGTTATCTGTTCGGCGAGCTGTTCCCGCAACTGAAGAATGTGCGCATCACTCACTCCTGGGGCGGCAACCTGGGCATGTCCCGGCACTTCAAGCCGCACATGCTCTGCGACCGGCGCAAGGGCATCGCCTTGTCCGGTGGTTATGGCGGAGAAGGGGTGGGTGCCAGCCACCTTGGCGGGCGGACCCTGGCTGAGCTGATCCTCGAACGGGACAGCCCGCTGGTGCGCCAGCCCTGGGTGTTGCCCGAGAGCGGCCTTGACGCCCTGCGGGCCTGGGAGCCGGAGCCGTGTCGCTGGCTGGGTTACAACGCGATCATTCGCAGCTTTGTCCATGAAGACCAGACCCTGGCCAACCCGGCCTCGGCCCCCTGGCGGCGGCGCTTGGCCAGCCGGCTCGCCGGGTTCATGGAAGGTTTCATGCACTGAACCAGGTTTCTTGCACCGAACGATGTCCGTTCGGGTTTTCCCGCCAAAGGTACAACCATGAGCATTACGCAATTCAAGAACACCGCCACGGTCACCCTGGATGAATCGGCACCGGTGGCCGTGCCCCTGGGTACTCCGATCGCAGTGACTTCGGTGACGGCTGTCGAGCGCAACGACGGGGTCGAGACCGGCATCTGGGAATGCACCCCGGGCCGCTGGCGGCGGCAGATCGTCGCCCAGGAGTTCTGTCACTTCATCCAGGGTCGCTGCACCTTCACCCCCGACCACGGCGAGCCCCTGAACATAGAAGCCGGCGATGCACTGATGTTGCCGGCCAACAGCACCGGAATCTGGGATATCCAGGAAACCGTGCGCAAGACCTACGTATTGATTTTCTGATCCTTTGATTGCCTGCCAATAACAAAACCAGCCACAGGTATCGACTCATGATCCGCAAGACTTGCGCTTTGCTGTTGTTCAGCCCCTTGTTCCTGGCCGCGTCCCTGGCCCAGGCCGCCGATACGGTGAAGATCTACAACTGGTCGGACTACATCGCCCCGGACACCATCAAGGCGTTCCAGAAGGAAACCGGGACAGGTTCCACCTACGACGTCTATGACAGCAACGAGACTCTGGATGGCAAGCTGATGACCGGCAAATCCGGTTATGACGTGGTGTTTCCGTCCAACCACTTCATGGCCCGGCAGATCCAGGGCGGGGCGCTGAAAAAGCTCGACAAGAGCCAGTTGCCCAACTGGAAGAACCTCAATCCGGTGCTGCTCAAGGCGCTGGAGGTCAACGACCCGGGCAACCAGCACGGTTTCCCTTACCTGTGGGGCAGCACCGGGATCGGCTACAACGTGGCCAAGATCAAGGAAGTGCTGGGGGACGATGCACCGCTGGATTCCTGGGACCTGATCTTCAAGCCCGAGTACATGCAGAAATTGCAGAAGTGCGGGGTGGCGATCCTCGACAACGGCCCCGAGCTGATACCCACGGCCTTGAACTACCTGGGGTTGCCGCACCACAGCAAGAGCCCTGCGGACTACAAGAAGGCCGAGGCACTGTTGATGAAGGTTCGGCCGTATGTCAGCTACTTCCACTCGTCGAAGTACACCAGCGACCTGGCCAACGGCAATATCTGCGTAGCGGTGGGCTTCTCCGGGGACATCCTGCAAGCGGAAAGCCGGGCCAAGGAAGCCAAGAACGGCGTGGAGATCGGCTATTCGATTCCCAAGGAAGGTTCGCCGATCTGGTTCGACATGGTGGCCATGCCGGTGGACGCACCGGATGAAAAAGCCGGTTATGCCTTCATGAACTACCTGCTGCGCCCCGAGGTGATGGCCGGCATCAGCAACTACGTGCACTACGCCAACGGCAACCAGCAGGCTGACAGCCTGATCGAGCCGGCGCTCAAGGACGATACCAAGGTCTACCCGACACCGGCGATGATGGACAAGCTGTTTGCCCTGGAAGCCATGCCCCTGGACATCGACCGCATCCGTACCCGCTTGTGGAACAAGGTGCGCAGCGGCAGTTGACAGCCAGGTCGCACCCAGGCGCACTGCGGGCAGGCCTCGAAACAGGTCTGCCCGCAGTTTTTCGCGGGGCACTGGAGAGGGGGCGATGCTGTGGCGAATGCCTGGCGGGTCTCGATTTCAGCCGCGGCACTGCTCGGCCAACTGCAATGCCAGCCCAGCCAGGACATCCTGCCGCAAACAACACCGTCGATTGAGTGCGCAGGTTTCAGGCTGGAGTTGGGTAATAACGTGACAGCGCTTGAACACGCGGGTGTTTCCTCCGCCGGTTGCTGGCCAACCCTGGCTGCCAACATGAGCCCGATCAGGGCTGCACGAAGTTCGTGCGCCCGGCGTGGTTGAGCGCTTCATACCAGGGCGCATTTTAGCCTCGGCCCCGAGCAACCCCGCTGTTTTGGACATGGCACGCTTCTTTCATACATAAGATTGCTAAACACCAAGCCTGGCATCGCGCCATTAAGTCTTGCTGACATCACGCGCCTTGCGCGCCAGGTAACGAAGCCTGATCCACCAGAACCCTGGTGGATCGGGCTTTTTTTTGGAGTGGGGAAAATGCCGCGCACCCTTGAAGTCGGTTTGTTGCTGTCCACCGACTGCACCTACAAGTCCTTTGGCCGCAATGCGCTGGCGGGCGCGCTGCATGCCATCGCCGAGATCAATGCAAGTCCCGGCTATGATTTTTCGTTGCGCGCGACCCACGTCAACCCGCGAGGACAGCTGCATCGCTATGGCGAAGGCGCGGTGCAGATGATGCAGGCGGGGATTCGCCATCTGTTCGGTGCACCGACCTCGGCCAGCCGCAAGGAAATCATCCCGGACCTGGAGCAGAACAGTGGGCTGCTCTGGTATGCCTGCCCGTACGAAGGTTTCGAGAGCAGCGAGAATGTGCTGTACCTCGGGCCATGTCCGAACCAGACCCTGATCCCGCTGCTGCGCTACGCCCTGAGGGCCTTTGGCTGTCGCGCCATGCTGGTGGGTTCGAATTACATCTGGGGCTGGGAAAGCAACCGCCTGGCCCGCGAGGTACTGGCTGCCGCGGGCGGTGAAGTGCTGGGGGAGCGCTACTTTCACTTCGGCACCTGCGTGTTCGGCGAGCTGATCCAGAACCTGCTGGCCCAGCATCCGTCGTTCGTCATGAACAATCTGGTGGGTGAATCCTCCTACGCCTTTCTGCGCCAGCTGGATGCCGCCTGCCAGCAGGCCGGGCTGCGGCTGCCGGTGCTCAGTTGCAACCTGACCGAAGCCGAGCTGGCGGCAGTCGGCCCGGTGGACAGCCTGCGCTTGCTCTCCTGCGGGACCTTTTTTGAAGCGGTCAACCCTACGTTCACCCAGCAGCAGCGCCGCCTGCATGGCCTGCACCCGTATTCGCACTTCTACACCGGCGCCTACCTGTCCATGCACCTGCTGGCCCAGGCATTTGCGCACTGTGGCGACGACGCTCCCCAAGCCATCTGCCAGACCCTTTACCAGCAGCCGCAGCCCAGCGTGCTTGGCCCGCTGGAGGTGTGCGAGCGCAATAACCACTGCAGCCTGCCGTGCCATATCGCCGAACTGCAGCAGGGGCGCTTTGTGCTGCTGCACAGCGAGGCCCGGGCGCTGCCTGCCGACCCTTACCTGACCGCCACCGACCTGAGTGAATTCCACGGCCTGGGCGTCGTGGCGCCAACGCAGCACCTGAGGATCATCAAATGAGCCAGTTCAATCGCCGGAATCCGGGCGCCGGGCCGTTGCTGCTGATTGACTGTGAGCCGCGGGTCCTGGCCAGCCTGGAGAAGAGCCTGCAACGGCTGGGCATTGCCTGCCTGGCGGTGCAGCAAGACGCCCGCGATGAACTGCCGGGCAGCTTGGCCGCGATTGTCGACCTGGAAAACTGCAGCAGCTTCACCCTGTTGCAGCGCCTGAACCGCGAGGGCGTACCGATCGTTGCGCTGACGCCCCACGAGACCCTGTCGCAGATCCAGCGTGCCATCGGCCTCGGTGCCACGGCCTTGCTGAACAAACCCATCACCCAAGGTTCGGTGTACACCACGCTGATGATGGCGATTGCCTTGCGCCAGCGCCTGGACACTGATGCCCGGAGCATCGAGGGCCTGCAGCAGCGCCTGGCGCTGCGACCCTTGCTGGCGACGGTGCTGGCGCGCTTGATGGTCGAGCGCGGTATTGATGAGCAGGAGGCGTATGAGCATTTGCGCGGCCTGTCGATGCAGCTCAACCGTAGCCTCGACGAGCTGTGTGTCGAACTGGCCGCCGCGCCCCGGCAAGAGCGGGGAGTGCGACCATGAGTCTGTTGCGTGCGCTGATCCGCCGGCCGAGTGTGGCGCTGTCGCTGTTCTACATCCTTCTGGTGATGACCCTGGCGCTGTTGGCGCCGTGGCTAACGCCCTACGATCCGGCGGAGCAATTTGTCGAAGGCTTGTCGCTGGAAGGTGCGCCACTGGGGCCGCACACCCCGTACTGGCTGGGCACCGACCTGTTGGGGCGCGATCTGCTGTCGCGGCTGATCTACGGTGCCCGGACGTCATTGTTCATCGGCCTGCTGGCCAATGGCATGGCCGTGCTGATCGGCACCCTGGTCGGCTTGACTGCCGGGTTCATGCGCGGCTGGCTGGGCAGTGTGCTGATGCGCTTTACCGACTTGATGATGGCATTCCCGGCGCTGCTGCTGGCCATTGCCTTGTCGGCGATCTTCCAGCCCAGCGTGTGGATCGTGGCCTTGGTGATCGCCATGGTGAACTGGGTGCAGATCGCCCGGGTGATCTATGCCGAAACCGTGGCCCTGGAGGCCCGGGATTTTGTCGCCGTGGAGCGCACCCTGGGCGCCGGCTCGTTGCGCATCCTGTTCTCGCACCTGTTGCCCCACCTGCTGCCGACCATCCTGGTCTGGGCCACGTTGGGTATTTCCACCACGGTGCTGCTGGAGGCCACGCTGTCCTACCTTGGGGTCGGGGTGCAACCACCCACGCCAAGCTGGGGCAACATCATTTTCGAGAGCCAGACCTATTTCACCTCGGCGCCGTGGCTGGTGTTCTTTCCCGGTATCGCCATCATCCTGCTCTCGCTGGCCTTCAACCTGGTGGGCGATGCCTTGCGCGACGAGCTTGATCCCACCTTGCAAGGGAGAAGCTGAATGTTCGCCTTTATCAGTCGTCGCATCGGTTATTCGCTACTGATCCTGCTGGGGGTGACCTTCATCACCTACCTGTTGCTGTTCATGCTGCCGGCCGATCCGGCCCGGCAGATCGCCGGGCGCAGTGCCACACCAGAGGTGGTCGCCGGGATTCGTGCGCAACTGGGGCTGGACCTGCCGTTCTATCAGCAGTACGCCAGCTACCTGGGCAATTTGCTGCAGGGTGACCTCGGGCGCTCGTACATCCAGCGCAGCGCGGTCACCGAGCTGATCGGTTCACGTTTGCGTCCTTCGCTGGAGCTGATGGCCGCCGGCATTGGTTTCGAGTTGCTGATCGGGATCACCCTGGGGGTGATTGCCGCATTGCGCCGTGACAGTTGGGCGGACAAGGCGCTGATGGCGCTGTCGTTCATTGGCGTCTCGGCCCCGCAGTTCATTGCCGCCATGCTGTTTCTGTACTTCTTCGCAGTGCAACTGGGCTGGTTTCCACTGGGCGGCTACGGCGGGCTCGAGCACTTGCTGCTGCCGGCGCTGACCCTGGGCCTGCTGGGCAGTGGCTGGTACTCGCGGATGGTGCGCTCCTCGATGATCGAGGTGTTGCACCAGGACTTCATTCGCACCGCCCGGGCCAAGGGGCTGAGCCGGGCCAGGGTGGTCCTGCGCCACGTGTTGCCCAACGCGATCATCCCGGTGATCCCGATGATCGGCATCGATATCGGCGTGTTCATGGGCGGCCTGGTGGTGGTCGAGTCGGTGTTCGGCTGGCCGGGCATCGGCCAGTTGACCTGGCAGGCGATCCAGCAGGTGGACATCCCGGTGATCGTCGGCGTGACCACGGTCTCGGCGGTGGCCATTGTCCTGGGCAACCTGCTGGCCGATCTGGTGATTCCCTGGGTCGACCCACGTATCGACGTAAAAAAATCCTAATCCAAGGTCAACCGACCCTAGCAAGAGGCTGGAGCATGAAGCGCACCGCACTATTATCTGCAGGCCTTGTGGCCTCGCTGTTTGCTGGCAACCTGTTGGCGGATGCCATCGATCCCCACGCCAAATCCGGCGGCACAGTGGTGGTGACCTACCAGAACGACGTTGCCACCCTGGACCCGGCCATTGGCTACGACTGGCAGAACTGGTCGATGATCAAAAGCCTGTTCGACACCTTGATGGACTACAAACCCGGCACCACCGAGCTGGAAAAGGACCTGGCCGAGGACTACAGCATCTCCGCCGACGGCAAGGTCTATACCTTCATCCTGAAAAAAGGCGTGAAGTTCCAGAACGGGCGTGAGCTCAAGGCCAGCGACGTCAAGTACTCGCTGGAGCGCACCGTCAATCCGAAAACCCAGAGCCCAGGTGCCGGCTTCTTCAGCGCCATTGTCGGTTATGAGGCGATGATCGCCGGCAAGGCCGAGCACCTGAGCGGTATCGAGGTGGTGGACGACTACCAGGTGCAGATCACCTTGAGCCAGCCCAACGCCACCTTCCTGCACGTGATGGCGATCAACTTTGCCTCGATCGTGCCCCGAGAGGCCGTCGAGCAATGGGGCGCCGACTTTGGCAAGCACCCGGTAGGCAGCGGTGCCTTCAGCCTGGCTGAATGGAAACTGGGCCAGCAGTTGGTGTTCAAGAAAAACCCGGACTACTTCAAGGCCGGCTTGCCGCATGTCGACAGCATCACCTTCGAGGTCGGCCAGGACCCGATGGTCGCCTTGCTGCGCCTGGAGAAGGGCGAGGTGGACATTGCCGGCGACGGCGTGCCACCGGCCAAGTTCCTGCAGTTCAAGAACGACCCGGCGTTCAAGCCTTTGGTGGTCACCGGCAACCAGTTGCAGACCGGCTACGTGACGCTGAAAACCACCTTGGCGCCATTCGACAACCTCAAGGTGCGCCAGGCAGTGAACATGGCCATCAGCAAGGATCGCATCGTGCGCATCATCAACGGCCGTGCGACCCCGGCCAACCAGCCGCTACCGCCGTCGATGCCGGGTTACGACGGTGACTACAAAGGCTATGCCTATGACGTCGAGGCCGCGAAAAAACTCCTGGCCGAGGCCGGCCTGGCCAAGGGTTTCGACACCGAGTTGTACGTGATGAACACCGATCCGCAGCCGCGCATTGCCCAAGCCATCCAGCAGGACCTGGCCAAGGTCAACATCCGGGTGAAGATCAAGTCACTGGCCCAGGCCAACGTGATCGCCGCCGGCAGTGCCCGGGACCAGGCGCCGATGGTCTGGTCCGGGGGCATGGCGTGGATTGCCGATTTCCCTGATCCATCGAACTTTTACGGGCCGATCCTCGGTTGCAGCGGCGCGGTGGAGGGTGGCTGGAACTGGGCCTTGTACTGCAACCAGGCACTGGACGCTGAAGCCGCGCGTGCCGACAGCATGGCCAGGCCCGAGCAGCAGGCCGAACGCACCGCACTGTGGAAGAAGATCTTTACCGAGGTCATGGCCGATGCACCCTGGGTGCCGATCTTCAACGAACAGCGCTTCACCGTGCGCTCCGCGCGCATGGGCGGTGATGACAGCCTGTATGTGGACCCGGTGCATATCCCGGTCAACTACGACCATATCTGGGTCAAGTAAGCCTTGCCTGTTGCCGCGCCTGCGGGCGCGGACTTTCATCTGCCGGAGATCGCACTCATGTGCCAGAACTGCCTGGTCAAGACCATTCACAGCGTCCACAGCCACTTTGGCTGGGATAACAGCCTGACGCCTGCGGCCCACGTGGCGCCCGGCGCGACCCTGGAATTCAAGTGCCTGGATTCGGCCAACGGGTTTTTCACCCCGCGTTCCACCGTGGCCGATGTACTCAAGGTGCCGTTCGAGCAGATCAACCCGGTGACCGGGCCGATCTACATCGAAGGGGCCGAGCCCGGTGATGTGGTCAAGGTCACCCTCGACAGCTTCAAGCCCAGCGGCTTTGGCTGGACCGCCAACATCCCGGGTTTTGGCCTGCTGGCCGATCAGTTCAAGGCGCCGGCGCTAGCGCTCTGGCACTACGACAAGGACACCCTGGCTCCTGCGGCGTTCAGCGATTTTGCCAAGGTCCCGCTCAAGCCGTTTGCCGGCACCATTGGCCTGGCGCCGGCCATGGCCGGCCGGCACTCGGTGGTGCCGCCACGGCGGGTCGGCGGCAACCTGGACATTCGCGACCTGGCGGCGGGCACCACCTTGTACCTGCCGGTGGAAGTTGCTGGCGGCTTGCTGTCGATTGGCGACACCCATGCCGCCCAGGGCGATGGCGAAGTCGGCGGCACAGCCATCGAAAGTGCCATGGACGTGGTGGTCAAGCTCGACCTGATCAAGGCGATGCCCTTGGCGACGCCGCGCTTCAGCACCCCGGGCCCGGTCACCCGGCATCTGGACAGTGCCGGTTACGAAGCCTTCACCGGCATTGGCCCAGACCTGATGCAGGCTGCTCGCCAGGCGCTGAGCCAAACCATCGACTGGCTGTGCCGCGAACACCAGATGCCGGCCGAACAGGCGTACATGCTGTGTTCGGTGTGCGGCGACCTGCGCATCAGTGAAATCGTCGACGCGCCCAACTGGGTGGTGTCGTTCTATTTCCCCAACGTGGTGTTTGCCTGATGAGCGCCAGCCAGGATGCTACGCCACCGCTGCTGTCGGTCCAGCAACTGTGCATCGACATCGGACTGGGTACGGTGGCCCGGCGGGTGGTGCAACAGCTCAGTTTCGACCTGCACGCCGGGCAGACCCTGTGCATTGCCGGCGAGTCGGGCAGCGGCAAGTCGCTGACCTCGCTGGCGATCATGGGCCTGTTGCCCAAGGCGGCGCGGGTCAGCGCGGGGCGCATCGATCTGGCCGGGCGCAATCTGCTGACGCTGGACGAGCCGGCCTTGCAGGGACTGCGGGGCAAGCAGGTCGGGATGATCTTTCAGGAGCCGATGACCTCCCTCAACCCCTTGATGACCGTGGGCCAGCAACTGCAGGAAACCCTGCGTCGCCACGAGCCGCTGCCCCGTCGGGCGTTGCGCCAGCGGGTGCGCGAGATGCTCGAGTCGGTGCGCATGCCTCAGGTGGACAAGCGCCTGGAGCAGTATCCCCATGAGCTGTCCGGCGGCATGCGCCAGCGGGTGATGATTGCCATGGCCATGTTGTGCCGCCCGCAGGTGCTGATTGCCGACGAGCCGACCACGGCGCTGGATGTGACCATCCAGGCGCAGATCCTGGAGTTGATGCGCGAACTGCAACAACAGTACGGCACCAGCCTGCTGCTGATCACCCATGACATGGGCGTCGTGGCGGAAATGGCTGACCGTGTGGTGGTGATGAATCACGGGCGCACTGAAGAGCAGGCGCCCGTGCGGCAACTGTTCACCCGGCCGCAAGCCGAATACACCCGGCGCCTTTTGGCGGCAGTGCCAGTCCTGGGCACCGTGGCCGAACCGCAGGACCTCAGTGGCGAACCGCCGGTGTTGCAGGTGCGCGACCTGTGCGTACGTTTTCCGTTGCAGGCTGGCTGGTTCGAAGAGCGCAAACAGGTACACGCCGTGGAGCAACTGAACTTCGAACTGCGCCGGGGCGAAACCCTGGGGCTGGTCGGGGAAAGCGGTTGCGGCAAGTCCACCACCGGCAAGGCACTGATGAACATGCTCGCCTATCAGGGCAGCGTGAAGTTGCTGGGCAAGGAACTCAACGGTTTGCAGGGGGCGGAGCTGCAGGCGGTGCGCCGGGATATCCAGATGGTGTTCCAGGATCCGTATGCCGCGCTCAATCCGCGCAAGAGTATCTTCGACCTGGTGGGCGAGCCCTTGCTGATCCACGATCGCCTGCCACTGCCGGAGCGGCAGGCGCGGGTGGCGCAATTGCTTGAGCAGGTGGGCATGCCGGCGGATGCCATGCAACGCTATCCGCACCAGTTTTCCGGTGGCCAGCGTCAGCGGATCTGCATCGCCCGGGCCTTGTCGCTCAACCCCAAGGTGATCATCGCCGACGAGTCGGTGTCGGCGCTGGACGTCTCGGTGCAGGCGCAAGTGCTGGAGCTGCTGGAGCGTTTGCGCCAGGAACATCAGCTCAGTTACCTGTTTATTTCCCATGACATGGCGGTGGTCGAGCGCATCTGTCATCGGGTGGCGGTGATGTACGGCGGGCAGATCGTTGAAATCGGCCCCCGCGATCAGGTGCTGCACAACCCGCAGCATGCCTACACCCAGCGCTTGTTGAGCGCCGTGCCATTGCCGGATGTCGACAGGCGCCGCGACTTCAAGAGCCTGCTGCAGGAATACCAGCAGCCCAGTCCGATCAAGCCCCAGGGTTTCGAAATGCCGGTGCAGGCCTTTGCGCAACGGGGCCGGGAGCATTGGGTGGCGGTGTAGCCGGGGAGCTTTGCGAGTCAGCTGGCCCCAGCACGGCCTGCGCTACAGCGGGTTGGCGATGACGCTGCCTGGCAGAACCACCGCCCTCGGATGGCGGTGGTGTTCAGGCTCACATGAACTGCGCGTTCTCCGGCAGCATGGCACCGCCATCGACCACCAGGGTCTGGCCGGTGATGTAGCCGGCCTGTGGCGAGGCGAGGAACAGCATGGCGTGGGCGATATCCTCCGGGGTGCCCAGGCGCTTGAGCGGGATGTTGCGGGCCAGGGCCGGGGAGTCGCCCAGGCTGGCCAGGGCCTGGGTGGCGATCAGCCCGGGCTCGACGCCATTGACGGTGATGCCGTACTCGGCCAGCTCCAGCGCGGCCGAGCGGATAAAACCGTTGACTCCGGCTTTCGACGCGGCGTAGTGGGACAGTCCGGGAATCGCCGTGCGTGGCCCGGTCACCGAAGACGTGATGACAATGCGCGGATGTTCGGCCTGGCGCAGGGCGGCGAGGGCGGCCTGGGTCAGCCAGAAACAGCTCTTGAGGTTCACCGCCAGGGTGCCTTCCAGGGTCTCATCGCTCAGGTCGATGAGGTTTTGCATGGGAAACATCCCGGCGTTGTGGATCAGCAGGTCCAGGCCACCGAAGGTTTCAAGGGTTGCGGCCACCGCCTGGTTGGCTGCAGCCCGGGTGCTCAGGTCGACGGTGAACAGTTCGGCGCTGCCGCCGGCTTCGCGGATCAGGCGCACGGTTTCGGCACCGGAAGCCTGGGTGCGCGTGGCAACCATGACCTTGGCCCCGTGGGCGGCGAAGACTTGCGCCAGGGCGCGACCGATGCCCTGGCCGGAGCCGGTGACCAGCGCGACGCGGCCGGTTGAATCGTGGGTCATGACGGCTCTCCTTGAGTGACCGTGCTCAGGCACTGGTCCAGTAGGTGGTTATGCAGGTCAACGTCCTGGCGGGTGGCCGCCGGACACATCAGGGCCATGTTGTGGAACGGCGTCAGCAGCACGCCACGGTTGAGAAGGTACAGATGCAGGTACGCTTCGATCAAGCCGTGCCGGGCGTGATGGGCTTCGCCGCCGTTGCGCGGGGCGTGATCCATGAACAGGTATTCGACCCGGGCGCCGATGCGCGTGACATGCCAGGGCAGCCGATGCTTTTCAATCAGCGCCTGCACTCCGACGCGCAGGTACTCCGCCAGCTCGATCATGTGGGCATAGTTGGCCTCGGTCATCACCTCGCTGAAAGTGGCCCGCATGGCAGCCATCTGCAGGGCGTTGCCGGCCAGAGTGCCGCCGAAGCCGAAATGGTTGATGGCCTGCCCCGGCTGGAAATGCGGCAGCACCTGCCAGATGCGCTCGGCCATGGCTTGGCTGGCACCCCAGACGGCGGTGGGGATACCACCGGCAATGGACTTGCCGAGGACGAAGAAGTCCGGCTGCAATTGGTGTTCGCCGCAATAACCGCCTGGGCCGCAGGACAGGGTGTGGGTTTCATCGATGATCAGCGGCACGTCAAAGCGCCGGGTCAATGCTCGCAGGCCGTCATGAAAACCCGGGGCCGGCGGCACCATGCCAACGTTGGTCATGAAGGGTTCGGTCAGCACCGCGGCCACGTCGTCATGGGCCAGGGCCGCTTCCAGGGCCGCCAGGTCGTTGAACTCCACCAGCCGGGTGGTGGCCTCGTGCTGCAGGCCGTTGGCGTACACGCCGTCGCGGGCAATCATCTGGCCCTGGGGGTCGAACTCGACCTGGGACTCATCGACACTGCCGTGGTAGTTGCAGTTGAACACCAGGACCTTTTGCCGTCCGGTGATCATCCGGCACAGGCGCAGGACGAAGCGGTTGGCATCGGTGGCCGAGGTGGTGACCTGCCAGTAGGGCAGGCCGAAGCGCCGGCTCAGTTCCCTGCCGACCCACAGGCTGTCGGCGGTGGGCAGCATCAACGTCGAGCCGTGCAGCGCCTGCTCGGCAATGGCCGCCGCCACCGCGGGCTGGGCGTGGCCGAACATGGCGCCGGTGTCGCCCAGGGCAAAGTCCACATACTCATGGCCGTCGCAGTCCGTCAGGGTTGCGCCCCGGGCGTCGGCCACCATGATCGGGTACGTCCCGGGCCATTGCTGCATCCAGTGCAGTGGCGCGCCGTACAGCCAATGCTTGAGATTCTCCTGGTAGAAGGCACCGGAGCGCGGATGGTGCTCGGTGAACAGTTGCAGTTCGGATTGATAGCAGTTGGCGACGCGGTGCAGATCGAGGCCCAGAGTCATGGAAGTGTCCTGTGCAAATGCTTGAGGCTGCCGCGGGCGCCGGCCTGGGGCAGAGGGAGAAGTCAGGAGTAGAGGGTGCGGTTCAGCACCTGGGCCAGGGAGCCCACCGGGAAGTTGGCAACGCTGCTGAAGTCAGCACTCTGGTAGCCGAAGATCTTGCCGTCACTGCGCCCGGCCTTGAGATCGATAAGGACCAGGCCCAGGGTCGGGACAATCTTCTCGCGCCAGACAAACAGGTAGCACTGATCGGCGATCTTGTAGTAGTGGCAGCGATCAGTGTCCGCCAGGCCCTGCTCGACGCCCTTGAGGCACTGCCAGCTGTAGAAGTTGGCATTCAGGTAGACGTGCTCGTACGCCTCGCTGGCGCTGTAGACATACTGGTTGCGCAGGCCGATCAGCTCATCGGTGGGGGCATGTCGCGGGGTGTTCGAGGTGTGCGGTGTGTCGATGCTGCCGTGCAGGAATTGCGCTTTCACCGAAGTCAGTTCACCGCCGGCCAGCGCTCGGCTGAACAGGTCGACAGCGCATTCGGCCTGGCTCGGCATCTGGCCGATGACGGCGGTGAAGCACTGCTGTTCAAGGTCAAGGACCAGGCTCACGGAATGCGTCCGGCCTTCTTCCTGCTTGAGGAAATCCACCAGGTAGAGGCCGGGACGCACGCTGGTGGCGCGATAGGCCAGCTCGGCGCTGGCAGGCTCGCCGACGGCGTTCCAGCAAAGGGTCTTGGCGGCGAAGCGGTGTTCGATCTGCCAGCCGTTATCGAAGTGCAGGGTCAAGGTACGACCGGCCAAGTCATCCACTGCCGCAAGGATGTGGTTGTCATTGGCAAAACCGTGCGCCAGGGCGCCGACGGTGATCCATTCTGGTTGCTGGTTCATGGCAAGGCTCTTGTCTACCGAAGGAGAGCCTCATGTTCAGCCCGTGAGCCGGGGTTGCCCATCAACCGAATGGTTGAGTACCTGGCGGCAGGTAAGCCCTGGCTGCTGATAAAAAATTGGCCATTTATAGAAACAATGCACTGACCAGCTCGGTGCGGTTGCCGACCCCGACTTTGCGAAACAGGTTGATCAGGTGCGTTTTTACCGTTGGCAAGCCCAGGTCCAGATGCCTGGCTATGGTCTTGTTGTCCGCGCCGTCGCGCAGCAGCCAGGCGATCTCGCGTTCCCTGGGGGTCAGGCCGGCCAGGCGCTCATCGACTCGGGAATAGGGGGCCAGTGCGGCGATTTCCAGCAGGCCCTGCAAGGCGTGCAAGGTGCCCAGTTCTTCGACGCTGAAGTGTCCCAGCCGACTGTCCCGCAGCAATGACAGGCCGGCGATGGGGCGCTGCTGGTCACAGGCGAGGATCTCCACCACATCCAGTATTCCGTGGCGCTCCAGGAAGCCCTGGTAGACCGAGGTTTCATGGCGTCCCTGTTGGGCCATGCCCATGTGCAGCGACAGCACCGGGCGTCCGGCGGCGGCGCAGTGGCGCGGTTGCAGCGGGTCGTAGTGTCGATAGCGTTGCAGGTAGGCCTGGTGCATCTGCTCAGGCATGCGGTACAGCGAGAAGTCCTGGGCCTGCAGGTGCGGGTCGATGCGGTAGAAGGCACAGAACGTGGCGGGCACCACCCGGGTAAAGGCGGCAATGCAGCGTTGTCCCAGTTCATGAGCCCCGGGCAAAGAGGCGGGCGCGATCATGGGATGGCTCCTTGACTGCCGATGGGCAGTGGCGCGGATGAATGAGGCCGTCGAGTGGCGCTACTGGACGTTGTTGTCCCGGGCTGGGATACGCCGAGTGAAAACCAGCGTGGGGGTGTCTGGCAAGTGTCTGTGGCAAGAGTAAAGGCTGCGCTCGCTATCCGCTCGAACGCAGCCTGTGGCGATGATTACCTACGGGCCTTGCTCAGGCCCTCGGCCAGCGCATTGACGATGACATCCACCTGGGCCTGCTGGATCACCAGCGGCGGCGAGAGAATGATCTTGGTGCCCACAGGGCGCACCATGACCCCGTTATCCCGGGCGATCTGCGCCACCTGGTTGGCGTAGCCGCTCATCGGGTCGATGGGCTCGCGGGTGGTCTTGTCCGCCACCAGGTCCAGGGCCAGCATCAGGCCCTGGCCCCGCACCTCGCCGACGGTTTCAAAACGTTCGACGAAGGGCTGCAGCTTGCCCAGCATGTAGTCGCCCATTTTCGCGGCGTTGGCCGGCAGATCTTCCTTGACCACGATATCCAGGCAGGCCAGGGCCGCAGCGCAGGCCACCGGGTGCCCGGAGTAGGTGTAGCCGTGCATGATGGCGCCGGTAAAGTTGGCGTTCTTTTCGAAGGCTTCCTCAATCCGTCGGTTGACCACGGTGGCGCCCAGAGGGATGTAGCCCGAGGTGATGCCCTTGGCCAGGCACATGATGTCGGGTTTGACGCCCCACAGGCGGCTGCCGAACATCGAGCCGCTTCGGCCGAAACCGGTGACCACTTCGTCGGCGATCAGCAACACACCGTACTTGTCGCAGACTTCGCGGATCAGCGGCCAGTAGTTGGCTGGAGGCACGATGACCCCACCGGCGCCCTGGATCGGCTCGGCGATGAACGCGGCGACGGTGTCTGGGCTCTGGAACTGGATTTCCCGCTCCAGCAGGTCGGCGCAGATCTTGCCCAGCTCCTCGGGGTCCTGGCTGTAGGGGTTGCGATACAGCCAGGGGGTATCGATGTGGTAGCAGCCGGGCAGCAATGGTTCGTAGTTGCGGCGGAATACTGTATTGCCGTTGACCGAGGCGCCGCCGAAGTGGGTGCCGTGGTAGCCCTGGCGCAGGGAAATGAACTTGGTGCGGTCAGCCTGGCCTTCGAGCTTCCAGTACTGGCGGGCCAGCTTCAGTGCGCTCTCGATCGCGTCCGAGCCGCCGGAGCTGAAAGCCACCCGGCGCATGTCCTCGGGCTCCAGCAAATTCATCACCACCCGCGACAGCTCTTCGGCGCGAGGGTGGCTGACCCCGTCAAACAGCTGGAAATACTCCAGCTCATCGAGCTGCGCAGTGATCGCGGCCTTCACTTCCTTGCGGTTGTGGCCGACGTTGACGTTCCACAGGCCGGCAACGCCATCCACCAGCTGATGGCCCTTGTCGTCATATACATAGCAGCCATCGCCACGGACGATGCGAATCGGCTCGCGTTGCTTCATTTCGTTGGGGTGCAGCATGGGGTGCCAGAAACGGCTTGCTTCGCTCACGTTGAGTCTCCTGAAAACGCACGGACAGCGTGGAGCTATTAGTGCGTCATTTATAGCCGCCTGGCTTGCCTCTGTGTGCCAGGGCACTTGATCCAGGCTGCCAGCCCCTTGTAGTCGGGCTGTTAGCGCGGGCTCATGCACCCCCTCGTCGGCCCGACCCGGCAATGCAGCCCCGGCAGGAACGGGCTTGCCAGCGAAGGTGCTGGTGTGATTGGCAGCCAGGGCCAAGTTTTGCGGCAGCCAGGGTCAAGACGGCATTCGGCTTTGAGCTCAGAGTCTCTCTCGAACAAGGTCTACCTGCGAGGATTCAAGATGAGCGTTGCCATCGACCCACGTGTCGCTGCATTCATAGACAGTCAGCATGGCCTGCTGATTGACGGTCACAGCCAGCCGGCGCTCTCCGGGGCGCGGATGGCGGTGTACAACCCCGCCAGCGGCGAGCAATTGACCCAGGTCGCGGCCGCTGCCCAGGCCGATATCGATCTGGCGGTGGGTGCTGCACGCCGGGCCTTCGAGGGCAGCTGGAAAGCACAGCGGCCTGCGGATCGTGAGCGCCTGCTGTTGAAGCTGGCGGACCTGCTGGAGGCCAATGGCGAGGAGCTGGCCCAGCTGGAAACCCTCAACAACGGCCAGTCGATCCACCTGGCCCGGGCCCTGGAAGTTGGTGCGGCAGCGGAATTCACTCGCTACATGGCCGGCTGGGCCACGAAGATCGAAGGCAAGAGCCTGGACGTATCCATCGCGGCGGTGCCGGGGGCGCAGTACCGGGCCTACACGGTGCCGGAGCCGGTGGGGGTGGTGGGCGCGATCGTGCCGTGGAATTTCCCGCTGTTGATGGCCATCTGGAAAATCGTCCCGGCGCTGGCCTGTGGTTGCACCGTGGTGCTCAAGCCCGCGGACGAGACGCCACTGACGGCCCTGCGCCTGGGTCAGTTGTGCCTGGAGGCAGGCATTGCTCCCGGGGTGGTCAACGTGGTCACCGGCAGCGGTGCCGAGGCCGGTGCCGCACTGGCCGCCCATCCGGGCATCGACAAGCTGGCGTTCACCGGTTCGACCCAGGTCGGCAAGCTGATCGGCCATGCCGCAGTGAACAACATGACCCGTTTCTCCCTGGAGCTGGGAGGCAAGTCGCCAGTGATTGTCCTCGGCGACTGCGATCCGCAAACCGCCGCCGCCGGGGCTGCTGGCGCGATCTTCTTCAACCAGGGACAGGTCTGCACCGCAGGTTCACGGTTGTACATCCAGCGTGGGGTCTATGCCGAAGTGCTGGAACGATTGGTGGGCATCGCCGAATCCCTGAGCATTGGTCCGGGGCTGGACGAGCAGGCACAGATCAACCCGCTGATCTCCGCCAAGCAGCAGAAGCGCGTGCTGCAGATGATCGCACGCGGGGTCGAGGAGGGCGCCAAGGTGCTCTGTGGCGGTGTCGCATATGGCAATCAGGGGTTCTATGTGCGCCCCACTGTGGTGGCTGACGTGCATGCCGACCTGCAGTTGGTGCGGGAGGAAGTCTTCGGCCCGGTGGTGGTCGCCACGCCGTTCGATACCCTGGAGGAAGTGGTGGCCCTGGCCAATGATAACCAGTACGGGCTGGGGGCAAGCATCTGGTCCAACGATTTGGGCCGGGTCATGCAATTGATCCCGCAAATCAAGGCTGGCACGGTCTGGGTCAACACCCACAACATGCTGGATCCATCGATGCCTTTCGGTGGCTACAAGCAATCCGGGATCGGGCGCGAGATGGGCCACGCGGCCATCGAGGCCTACACCGAGAACAAGTCGGTGTGCATTGCCTATTGATGCGTCCCACGGTTTGCAGTGTTGATGAGTAGGAGCCGGCTTGCCGGTGAACAGGCACCTGAGTCGGGAGCGACCCTTGAGGGCGCTTTCCCTGGCAAGCGGAACGCCGTCCGGCCGCTCCTACGGGTTTGCTGGTCAGTGGCTCTTGCAAGAGCTGGTTCATTCGATTTGGAGCTGCAGCGGACAGCCAAGCATTGCGCCCGTTATCAGGCGTGCCCTTGAAATGCCTAGAACAATAATTACCCACCCATGCTTTCGAGGTTTACCACCATGTCGCTCAACGACAGACTCAACCGGCACCTGGATCAGGGCGTAGTCGGTTTTCCCACGGCGCTGGCCAGTGCCGTCGGCCTGATCATGGCCAGCCCGGTGATCCTCACGGCCACCACCGGATTTGGCATCGGTGGCGGTGCCTTTGCCGCGGCGATGGTGATCGCCCTGGTAATGATGCTGGCGCAGTCCACCACGTTCGCCGAGGCCGCCTGCCTGTTGCCCACCAACGGCTCGGTCTACGACTACCTGGCTTGCGGGCTGGGACGTTTCTTCGCCATCACCGGGACCTTGTCCGCCTACCTGATCGTGCACGTGTTTGCCGGTACTGCGGAAACCATTCTCAGCGGCGTCATGGCCCTGGTGAACTTTGAATCCCTCAACACCCTGCTGGAGCAAAGTGGCAGCGCCTGGTTGGTGGGGGTCGGGCTGGTGCTGTTCTTCGGCCTGTTGAACGCCGTGGGGATCACCGCCTTCAGTCGTGCCGAGGTGATCCTGACCTTCGGCATGTGGAGCACGCTGATCATCTTCGGAGTACTTGGGGTGATCAAGGCGCCGGCGGTGGAGCTCGATGGCTGGTTCGGTGCCTCCATGGTAGGCACCGATTGGTCGACCATCCTGTCCCTGGTGGGCATGGCCATGTTCATGTTTGTCGGCTGCGAGTTCGTCACCCCCCTGACCCCGGATGTGCGCAAGGCCGCCAAGACCATTCCCCGGGCCATGGCACTGGGGCTGGTGGGCGTAGCGGTGTGCATGTTCATCTACGGTGCGGCGATGAAGCGGCAAGTGGCGAACATTGCTCTGAGCGAGGATGGCAGCGTGCACTTGCTGGATACGCCGATGGCCATTCCGCATTTCGCCGAGCAGGTCATGGGCCCGTTCGGCCGTATATGGCTGGGTATCGGCCTGCTGTTCGCCGGTGCCGCGACCATCAATACGCTGATGGCCGGATTGCCGCGGATTCTCTACGGCATGGCCCTGGATGGCGCATTGCCCAAGGTCTTCACCTACCTGCATCCACGGTTCAAGACGCCGTTGTTGTGCATTGCCGTGGCCGTGCTGATTCCCTGCCTGCATGCCTGGTGGCTGGGGGGCAGTACCGACAGCATCATGCACCTGGTGCTGGCGGCGGTCTGTGCCTGGAGCACCGCCTACCTGCTGGTCACCCTGTCGGTGGTGATGCTGCGGATTCGCCGCCCCGATCTGCCCCGGGCCTACAAGTCGCCCTGGTTCCCGCTACCGCAGATCCTGTCTTCGGTAGGCATTCTCCTGGGCATGTGGTTCATCACCCCGCCGGGGATGAATCCGCGGGATATCTACGTGCCCTTCGGCAGCATGCTCGGGCTGACAGCCATCTATGCCCTGGCCTGGACCCTGCTGGTGCAGAAGGTCAATCCGTTTCGCCCGGTACCGGTGGAGGAGGTGCTGCAGCAGGCGCTGAACCTTATGCCGGATGAAGCCCCTAGCCCTCGGGAGAACGTGCCTGATGAATCTTTCAAGCTGGCGACAAAGCCTCTTTGAACTGTGGCACCGGGCCCCTTCCGGCTACCGTCCGGGGTGGACCCTGGGGCAAGTACGTCGCGATCTGCAGGGGCTCGACTTCAGCCCCCACAGCACCGTCATGGGGACTTTCCGCTGCCCGCAGAGCGGCCTGGAATTTACTCTGGTGGAGCGTCCCCAGGCGCAGTTCCTGATGCACATCGTGGTGTGTGAATGGTGTTTGCGGGTCCCCAGCGACAGGCCCGGCCAGGCCCGGATTGTCCTGCGTCACACCGGTGCCATTCGCCGTCAGGGTGTTGCGGCAAGGCTGGTGGCTGGGGAGCCGGCAGAGTGGCAACCGCTGTTGCATAGCTTGTGCAATGACCCGCGCCTACTCGGCGAGTTGCTGCCATTGGACTTCAAGCGCCTCGAATTGCGGCGCGACGAGCAGGGTTGGCAGGTGCGACTGGAACACTTCGGCGCCAGTGAGGTGGTCAACCGCCTGCCGGGGTTCAGGCGCTATATCCGCTTGAGCGTTGAACAGCGGGCGGCACTGCTGGGCAGCTTCACCCAGTTGTACGCGCTTCTACGAGAATTCTGACCGACATAACCGTAAGTGCTGGCATACACCCTGCTTAAGCCGTAACAGACTATCCATGCTGTCAGGCACCTTGCCTGGCAAATGGATAACATGTTAATGATATCGCCATAACAACAAAGGCGGTCCAAACCGGCTTCTGGAGGTGCACAGTGCTTGCTTCGCATAGTTTCAGTTCCTGGGTAGGTGCCTTGCAGGGTGTCTGCGGTCGATTTGATGCCCGTCCGGCGCGAAACCCTGCCTTGTTCATCGGTGAAGTGGGGTTGCAGGACTACGCCGGGCTGGAGGTGGCGCAGATCCGCACCAATGCCGGGCTGATTTCCCGGCAGGGCACCAAGGTCGACCAGGAGGACGACCGCCATTGTTTCCTGATCATCCAACGCAGTGGCCATGCACGACTGAGCCAGGGTGGCGAGAGTGTCGAGCTGGCCCCGGGTGACATGGCCCTGCTGGACTCCGCCGGCGCTTGTGAGATCGTGCCTCACGGCCTGATCGAACATGCTTCGTTCCATTTGTGCCGGGAAGAGGTTTATCGCCACCTGCCGGCCCAGCAGCCCAAGTTCGGCAAGCTGTCGCAGAATTGCGCCAGTGGGCGCTTGATGCGTCTGTTGGTAGAGCAGATTTGCGCTGGTGACCTGCAGGGCTGTGCCGCGCAACAGGAAGGGCAAGCGCTGCAGGAAGCGTTGATCGCTCTGCTTGGGCCAACCCTGCGCCAGACCGCCAGCACCCTTGGCGGTTTTGACCAGAGCCTGCACGGCCATTGCCTGCGTGATCAGGCCCGACAGTTGATCAACCAATCCCTCAACGAGCCGGGTCTGACCCCGGTGTCCCTGGCGGGGCAGCTGAATATCTCGGTGCGCCAGCTGTACCGACTGTTTGAAGAGCAGGGGGACAGCGTGTGCCGGTTCATCCAGCGCTCACGGCTCAAGCGCAGTGCCGCGGACCTGAGCAATCCGCAGTTGCGCAACGAGTCGATTACCGACATTGCCTTTAAATGGGGCTTCACCGATTCGGCGCACTTCAGCCGGACCTTCAAGAAACATTTCGAGCAATCACCCCGGGACTTTCGCGCCCGCTCCCTGAGCGCTTAGCAGGCGCCGGCGCTTGTCGGCGAACGGGGAAACAGCGCATTGGCCTTGCTGTCGCCTTCGCTGGCAAGCCAGGGCCTTCAAAAAAACGCCTGGCGCGACACTGTTTGCTGTCTGCGGCAGGGGCGATTTCAGGGGTTTTCCAGGTCATGTCCCAGGGACTGGATGAACAACGAAAACAGCTCTGGCTGGCTGGAGATATCCAGCTTGGCGTAAAGGTGTCGACGGTGCACTTTGATGGTGTCGGGCGAGATCTTCAGGCGTTCGGCCATGGCCTTGGAGGAGAAGCCCCGGAGGATCAATCGGGCAATCTCCAGCTCCCGCTCGGAAAGCACAGCACTGCCAAAATGGCTCAGGGCGTCACGGATCTGGCTGGCCATTTCCTCTGTCGCCGGTCCTTGGGGACGTGTCTGGCTGTGCTGCCAATGTTGCTGCATCAGCGGCAGGACCCAGGCGGCAAAGGTGGTGAGCTGGCCGATTTCCTCGCTGTTGAAGACCCGCTGGCTGCCCAATGACAGGGACAGGGTGCCGGCATCGGGCAGTTGCAGGATGAATTGCACTTCATCTTCCAGGACGTTGTCGTGAAAGTAGCTGAGAAAGTACTCGCTCTGGCGGAAGTGGTCCGGGGCCACTTCTTCCAGGCGGTACAGGCCACTGGGGTAACCCTCGCGACAGGCCTGGAAAAACGGGTCCAGCAGGTACAGGCCGTTCAGGTAGGTGAGCATCGACGCCGGCTTGCTGCTGGGTTCGGCGTCATATTCCTCCAGGGCCTGGGGCGGGGCGCCCTTTGGGTAGTAGATCGCCAGCGCGTTGTCGAACGGCGTGGCCTGGTGCAGTAACAGGATCAGCTGCTTCCAGAATCGCGGGTTGCCAATCAGTGTAAGGGTGCGCCCTAGGCCGGCGTGCATGCCGACTTCCCTGAACAGACTACTCAAAGGCCTTGCTCCACTGGTTCACTGAAAGTGTGAAGGCACGGTTTCGTTGATTTGCTCGCCGTCGTCAAGGGGAGTACTCCAATAGGGGAATTGGTCGACCTGCCGTGACTGCCTAGAGTAGCTCCTATCAAGTGCGCCACAGAGCGCACTCGCCCGATGGATTTCGTTTCTGCCTCAGACCAACAATAAACACGAGGATAACGATATGAGCTCTCCTTCCACGCCAGACGGCGTGCTGAAACCAACCTTGAGTGTGTTCGACGTGGTGGCTATCACCGTGTCCGGTGTGACCCCCGCCAGTTCAGTGTTCGTGATTGCACCCTTTGCCATCCATCAGGCCGGCAGCGGGGTGTTCCTGGCGTTCGTCATTGCCGGTTTGCTGGCGCTGATGTTTGCCTTCTGTTACGCCGAGCTTGGCCGTGCCCACAATAGCGCCGGTGGCGAGTATGTGTATGCCAAGCGGGTGTTTGGCGGCATGGCCGGTTATGCCACTTTCCTTACGGTGCTGGTGATGCTGCTGTTCATTCCGCCGGTGCTGGCCACCGGGGCCGCCACTTACCTGAACAACGCCCTGGGCTCGAATTTCGATTCGCAGACCGTGGCCCTGGTGATCGTGGTCTGCAGTTATCTGCTGGGCATTCTCAATATCAAGCTCAATGCCTGGATCACCGGCACCTGCCTGCTATTGGAAGTGGCGGCATTGCTGGTGATCGTCTGGCTGGGTTTTGGCAACGCCGCACAGCCGCTGAGCATCCTGGTACACCCGCAGATCGTCGAGCATGGCGTGTTGCAGATGGCGCCCTGGGCCTTGGTGATCGGTGCTGTGGGCATTGGCCTGTTTTCCTACAATGGCTACGGGCCGGCGGTGCTGTTGGCTGAAGACATGAAGTGCAAGGGCCGTGGCGTACACAAGGCGGTGCTCTGGTCCCTGGTGCTGGTGGTGATCATCGAGCTGGTGCCGATTACCGCGCTGTTGATCGGCGCGCCGTCCCTGGATGCGATGCTCGCCAGCCCCGATCCCATCGGTTACCTGCTGACCAGCCATGGCAATGAAACCCTGGCCCGGGTGGTCAGCGGCGGGATCTTCCTGTCGGTGTTCAATGCGATTGTCGCCATCGTCATCCAGATTGGCCGAGTGGTGTTCAGCAGCGGTCGCGATGCTCTGTGGACGCCCACCATCAATCGTCTGTTCACCCGGATTCATCCACGCTGGGATTCGCCATGGCTGGCCACACTGTTCCTGGCGGTGCCCTCGGCAATCCTCAGCTTCAGCTCGAACCTGGCGGACCTGACATCCTTCAGCGTGCTGCTGATCATGCTGGTGTACCTGATCGTGGCCCTCAGCGCGCTGATGAGCCGAGTACTGCTGCGCGATCGTGAGCACCCTTATCGCATGCCCCTGTGGCCATTGCCGGCGCTGTTGGCGGTAATCGGCGCGGGGTATTTGCTGATCAATCTGTTCCTCGAGGCTTCCCTGCGGGACATCATGGTGATTATCGGGCTGCTGGCGCTGTCGGTGATCCTCTATGGCACCAACGGCCGGTACAGCCCGGCGTTTCAGAAACTGTAAGGAGTGGTTATGCGAGCACGTCAAATGGGCATCAGCCTGGGTCTGGGGACGCCAGGCCCGTTCAATGCGATTACCGATGTTCCCGGGGTGCGGGTGGGGCACAGCACCCTGAAAACCACCGTGGAGGGCAAACAGGTGCGTACCGGGGTCACGCTGATCCAGCCTCGCGCCGGGCACGCACGGCAGCAGCCCTGTTTCGCGGGCTGCCATGTACTCAACGGCAATGGCGACGCCACGGGCCTGGAGTGGATTCGCGAGGCCGGGACCCTGAGCACACCGTTGGCCATCACCAATACCCACAGTGTCGGGGTGGTGCGCGACAGCTTGATCGCTCTGGAGCGCGAGGCCCTGGCAGACCCGGCGGTGTACTGGTGCATGCCGGTGGTGATGGAAACCTACGACGGCCTGTTGAATGACATCTGGGGCCAGCATGTCGGTCCGCAACAGGTCCGCGAGGCCATGGCCTGCGCCGAATCCGGGCCGGTGGCCGAGGGCGCGGTCGGTGGCGGCACCGGGATGATCTGCCACGAGTTCAAGGGCGGTATCGGTACCGCTTCACGACGGCTGACGCAAGAGCAGGGCGGTTACACCGTTGGCGCCCTGGTCCAGGCCAATCACGGCAAGCGTGAAGAACTTCGGGTCGATGGTTACCCGGTAGGGCGTCGCCTGCGGGATATTCCCTCGCCGTTTGCCGAGCGTGGTACCCCGGGCATGGGCTCGATCGTGGTGATCCTGGCCACCGATGCGCCATTGCTGCCGCATCAGTGCCAGCGCCTGGCACAGCGCGCGTCTATCGGTATTGCCCGGACCGGCGGCGGCACCGAGGATTCCAGTGGCGATATCTTCCTGGCCTTTGCCACGGGAAACCGGGACTTGCCCGCTGCAGACTACGGTCGCAAGGATCTGGCGTTCACTGCGCCCCTGGCCATGCTCAACAACGATCACATTTCACCCTTGTTCAGCGCCGCCGCCGAGGCGGTGGAGGAAGCCATCATCAACGCCATGCTGGCGGCCGAGCCAATGACTTGCGCCGACGGGGTGCAAGTTCCGGCCCTGAGCCCGCAAACACTGGTCGAGGCATTGGAACTAACTGGTTGGACCAGAAGTTGACGGACTAAAAACTGCGATGCAGTTGGCATAACTGGGGTTATGGATATTTAATAATTAAATTGTAGATTGTCGGACAATTACAGTCATTAATCATGGTTGAAAATAATCTTTTGACTGAGTGGTCATTGTTTGCTGGAGTTTTTTGGAACAGTGGAATTTGACGTCAAAATAGTAGTGGACGTTCGATTTCGAATTGTGTCAGCTTTCTTTCGCCTACTTAGGGCGAGTGATAGGACGATCTCGCCAGGGATTGTCGCTATCTGACAAAAACTGTTCCATTGATTACAAGGAAGTTTGTTTATGTCAAAAGTAACAGAGAACGCTATTGCACTTGCTGAACAACAACTGGGGCCAGTGGCAGCAGCAAGTTCGGCGTATGACCAGATCAATAGCTTCAGCCACCTATACGACCGTGGCGGCAATCTCACGGTTAACGGCAAACCCTCGTTCTCGGTCGACCAGGCCGCCACGCAGCTGTTGCGTGACGGTGCTGCCTACAAAGACCTGAACGCTAACGGCAAGATCGACCTGACCTACACCTTCCTGACTTCGGCTTCCTCGAGCACCCTGTACAAGCATGGTATCTCCGGGTTCAGCCAGTTCAGTGCCCAGCAAAAAGCCCAGGCCGTGCTGGCCATGCAATCCTGGGCTGATGTGGCCAACGTCGTGTTCACCGAGAAAGCCACGGGCGGTGACGGCCACATGACTTTCGGCAACTACAGTGGTGGCCAGGACGGCGCTGCGGCATTTGCCTACCTGCCGGGCACCGGTGCCGGTTATGACGGCACGTCGTGGTACTTGACCAACAGCAGCTACACCAAGAACAAGACTCCCGAGCTGAACAACTATGGCCGTCAGACCCTGACCCATGAGATCGGCCACACCCTGGGCCTGGCTCACCCCGGCGACTACAACGCCGGTGAAGGCAACCCGACCTACAAGGATGCTACCTACGGCCAGGACACCCGTGGCTACAGCGTCATGAGCTACTGGAGTGAAAGCAATACCAACCAGAACTTCAGCAAGGGCGGGGTCGAAGCCTATTCGTCCGGCCCGCTGATGGATGATATTGCCGCCATCCAGAAGCTCTACGGCGCCAACTACGCTACCCGTGCCGATGACACCACCTACGGCTTCAACTCCAATACCGGGCGCGATTTCTACAGCGCCAGTTCGGCCTCGGACAAGTTGGTGTTCTCGGTGTGGGACGGTGGTGGCAACGACACCCTGGACTTCTCCGGCTTTACCCAAAACCAGAAGATCAACCTCAATGCCGGTTCGTTCTCCGACGTTGGCGGCATGGTAGGTAACGTCTCCATTGCCCAGGGCGTCAGCGTGGAGAACGCCATCGGCGGTTCGGGTAACGACCTGTTGATCGGCAACGATCTGGCCAACGTGCTCAAAGGTGGTGCCGGTAACGACATCATCTACGGCGGCGGTGGTGCGGATCAGCTGTGGGGCGGTTCGGGTGCCGATACCTTCGTGTTCGGTGCCAGTACCGACTCCAAGCCGGGCGCAGCCGACCAGATCATGGATTTTGTCAGCGGCCTGGACAAGATCGATCTGACCGGGATCACCAAGGGCGCAGGCCTGCACTTCGTCAACGCCTTCACCGGCGCGGCAGGTGATGCGATCCTCAGCACTTCCGGGGGCATCAGCACCTTGTCGGTGGACTTCTCCGGGCACGGCGTGGCGGACTTCCTGGTCACCACCGTTGGCCAGGCAGCAGTCGGCGACATCGTCGCCTAAGTGAGGTAGACGCGGGGCGGCGCCGATGCGCGGCCCTGCGTTCTTGCATTGGCCAAGGGGCTGAGCGAGTCTACCGGCCGGACGGAGCATTCTATGACCCCACAAACCTTGAGTTGCAGGGCGGCCGCTTGGCTGCTGGCGACGCTGATGATGTTTTATGGAGCAATAACCATGGCAAGCAGCCTGCTATTGGCGGACCCCTCGGAACTGGTTGGACACTGGCAGTTGCAACAGGCAGCACAGCCTGGCAACAGCTGTTCTCTGGACTTGCTGCAGAACGCGGCCTTGGGCGACGGTGCCGAATGCCTGTCGAAGTGGATCGGTGAAGCCGCGGTAGGCTGGTTTCCAGAGCCCGACGGCATCGCCATCACCGGGCGTGAAGGTTCAAGAGTCATCTTTTTCAGCCGACAAAAAGAAGGCCTGTATGAGGCACGGCTGAAGACTGACGAATTGATTGTTTTACAACGCGCTCGCTAATTAAGTGCAGAGGCTGTTCGTTTAATATTGAATGGCCATTGTTTCGTGACTCTTGTACGGGCGGGTTTATAACCGGGCTGCTGTTTTCGACAGCTGTCCGGTTTGGACGTGTCCGCACGTCTTTTAGACTAAGGGAGCGCGTTGTTAGTTGTGTCGTATATGGGTTCCTCGCGTTAGGCGTGGATGGTCAGCTCAGGGAAAATGTTGAAGATGGTGAAGATTACTCATCCTGCACCACTGTTTAAGGCACTGGGCGAATATAAAAGCATCCTTATCAGTGTCGGTTGTTTCACTGCGTTGATTAACGTGCTGATGCTGGTGCCGTCCATTTACATGTTGCAAGTCTACGACCGGGTACTGTCGTCGCAGAATGAAACCACCCTGGTGATGCTGTCGCTGATGGTGGTGGGATTCTTCCTGTTTATCGGTCTTTTGGAAGTGGTGCGCAGCTTTATCGTCATTCGCATCGGCAGTCAGTTGGAGCGGCGTTTCAACCTGCGGGTCTATCAGGCGGCGTTCGAGCGTAATCTGTCCCGGGGCGAAGGCCATGCCGGGCAATCCCTGGGCGACCTGACCCATATCCGCCAGTTCCTCACCGGGCCGGCGCTGTTCGCCTTCTTCGATGCACCGTGGTTTCCCATCTATCTGTTGGTGATCTATGCCTTCAACGTCTGGCTTGGGGTGTTTGCCACGGTCGGCGCGCTGCTGCTGATTGCCCTGGCATTTCTCAATGAGGCAATGACCAAGAAGCCCCTGGGGGAGGCCAGCGGTTATTCGCAAAAGTCCACGCAACTGGCCACCAGCCACCTGCACAACGCCGAAACCATCCAGGCGATGGGCATGCTCGGGGCGTTGCGCAAACGCTGGTTCGCGGTGCATTCGCGCTTCCTGGGCTTGCAGAACCAGGCCAGTGACACCGGGTCGGTGATCAGCTCCTTGAGCAAGACCCTGCGCCTGTGCCTGCAATCGTTGGTGCTGGGCCTCGGCGCATTGTTGGTGATCAAGGGTGACATGACCGCAGGGATGATGATTGCCGGGTCGATCCTCATGGGCCGGGTGCTGAGCCCCATCGACCAGTTGATCGCGGTATGGAAGCAGTGGAGCTCGGCCAAGCTGGCCTATGGGCGCCTGGACGCGCTGTTGCGCGAATTCCCGCCCAGCGACACCGCCATGTCGTTGCCGCCGCCCAAGGGCCAAGTGAGTTTCGAGCAGGTCAGCGCCGGGCCACCCGGGCGTCGCCAGGCGACCTTGCAGCAGGTGAGCTTCAGCCTCAATGCCGGTGAAGTGCTCGGGGTGCTCGGCGCTTCCGGTTCCGGCAAGTCGACCCTGGCCCGGGTGCTGGTGGGCGTCTGGCCGACTCTGGCGGGCACCGTGCGCCTGGACGGCGCCGACATTCATCGTTGGAACCGTGACGAACTGGGTCCCTACATCGGCTATTTGCCCCAGGACATCGAGCTCTTCACCGGCAGCATCGCCGAGAACATCGCGCGCTTTCGCCAGGCCGACCCGGAACAGGTGGTCCAGGCCGCACAATTGGCCGGGGTGCATGAGCTGATCCTGCGCCTGCCCCAGGGTTACGACACAGTGCTGGGGGATGACGGCAGCGGCTTGTCCGGTGGCCAGAAACAGCGAGTGGCCCTGGCCCGGGCGCTGTATGGCAACCCGAGCCTGGTGGTGCTCGACGAACCCAACTCCAACCTCGATACCGTGGGCGAAAGCGCCCTGGCAGCGGCCATTGCCCAGCTCAAGGCCAAGGGCACCAGCGTGGTCCTGGTGACCCATCGCTCGTCGGTGCTGGCCCTGGCCGACAAGCTGCTGGTGCTCAATGAAGGCCGCTTGCAGGCGTTCGGTCCCAGCCAGGAGGTGCTCAAGGCCTTGTCCGGTGCACAGCAGTCACAGGCCCAGGAGGCGGCCAAACCCGCGGCAGCGGCAGCAGCACCCGGCGGCTTGAGCATGAGCCGCCAGTATCAGGCCCCGACACGGAATTCAGGCGCATGAGCAAGGACCGCAACATGATCATCGAAGAAGATTACGCGCCGGAGCGGGTTGAGCGAGACGCGGGTTTTTTCGCCCGCATGGGCTGGGTCCTGGCCCTGGTGGGGGCCGGCAGTTTCTTCATCTGGGCGGCGCTGGCGCCCCTGGACCAGGGGATTCCCGTGCAAGGCACGGTGGTGGTGTCGGGCAAGCGCAAGGCGGTGCAAGCCATGAGCAGCGGAGTGGTCAGCCGGATCCTGGTGCGTGAAGGCGAAAGCGTGAAGCAGGGCCAGCCGCTGTTCCGCCTGGACCAGACCCAGGTCGCGGCGGACGTGCAGTCCTTGCAGGCCCAGTACCGCATGGCCTGGGCCAGCCTGGCGCGCTGGCGCAGTGAGCGCGACAACCTCAAGCAGGTGGATTTTCCAGCACAACTGAGCAGCAGCGATGACCCGCGCCTGGCCCTGGTGCTGGAGGGCCAGCGCCAGCTGTTCAGCAGCCGTCGCGAGGCTTTCTCACGTGAGCAGGCGGGCATTCGCGCGAACATTGAAGGCGCCACCTCGCAACTGGCAGGCATGCGCCGGGCGCGCACCGACCTTGGCAACCAGGCCGAATCCCTGCGCCAGCAACTGAGCAATCTGCAACCCCTGGCGGACAACGGCTACATCCCGCGCAATCGTTTGCTGGAATACCAGCGGCAGCTGTCCCAGGTGCAACAGGAACTGGCGCAGAACACCGGTGAAAGCGGGCGGGTCGAGCAGGGCATCCTCGAATCCCGGCTCAAGCTGCAACAACACAGTGAGGAATATCAGAAAGAGGTGCGCAGCCAGTTGGCCGAGGCCCAGCTCAAGACCCAGACCCTGGAGCAGCAACTGACCTCCGCCGGTTTCGATTTGCAAAACAGCGAAATCATCGCCACCGCCGATGGCATCGCGGTCAATCTTGGGGTGCACACCGAAGGCGCCGTGGTGCGCCAGGGCGAGACTCTGTTGGAGATCGTGCCGCAGGGCACCCATCTGGAAGTGGAAGGGCGGCTGCCGGTGAACCTGGTGGACAAGGTCGGCCCCCATCTGCCGGTGGATATTCTCTTCACCGCCTTCAACCAGAGCCGTACCCCGCGGGTGCCCGGCGAAGTCAGCCTGATTTCCGCGGACCAGATGATCGACGAGAAAACCGGGATGCCGTACTACGTGCTACGCAGCAGCGTCAGCGACCAGGCCATGGAAAAACTCAACGGGCTGGTGATCAAGCCCGGGATGCCGGCGGAGATGTTCGTACGTACCGGCGAACGCTCGCTGCTCAATTACCTGTTCAAGCCACTGCTCGACCGGGCCGGCTCAGCACTGACTGAAGAATAAGGATGTTGCGTCGTATGAGTAAGCTTTCCATTCTCGCGGCAGCCTTGTCCCTGCTGGTGTGCCAGGGGGCCCAGGCAATGGGCCCGTTCCAGATCTACGAGCAGGCCCTGCGCAACGACCCGGTGTTCCTCGGTGCGCTCAAGGAGCGCGATGCCGGACTTGAAAACCGCGCCATCGGCCGCGCCGGGTTGTTGCCCAAGCTGGGCTACAGCTACAACAAGGGGCATAACAACTCCAAGGTCACCTACCTGGACACGGTGCGCGGCACCGTGACTGACAAGCGCAACTACGACAGTTATGGCTCGTCGCTGAACCTGCAGCAGCCGCTGATCGACTACGAGGCCTACGCCAACTATCGCAAGGGCGTGGCCCAGGCGCTGTTCGCCGACGAGAACTTTCGCAGCAAGAGCCAAGAGCTGCTGGTACGGGTCTTGAGCTACTACACCAGGGCGCTGTTCGCCCAGGACCAGATCGACATCGCCCAAGCCAAGAAGAAGGCCTTCGAGCAGCAGTTCCAACAGAACCAGCACATGTTCCAGCAGGGGGAGGGCACTCGCACCGACATTCTCGAAGCCGAGTCGCGCTACGAGCTGGCCACCGCCGAAGAGATCGAGGCCCGGGACGAGCAGGACGCCGCGTTGCGTGAGCTGGGGGCCTTGATCGGGGTGCCGACGGTCGATGTACGTGACCTTGATCCGTTGCAGGAGCATTTCCAGTCGTTCTCCCTGAGCCCGGCCAACTACGACACCTGGCATGAACTGGCCCTGAGCAACAACCCGGTTCTGGCGTCCCAGCGCCAGCGCGTGGAAGTGGCGCGCTTCGATGTGGAGCGCAACCGCGCCGGGCACCTGCCCAAGCTCAGTGCCTACGCCACGGTGCGCCAGAACGAGTCGGAAAGTGGCAACACTTACAACCAGCGTTACGACACCAACACCATTGGCATCGAAGTCAGCATGCCGCTGTACGCCGGGGGCGGGGTTTCGGCCTCGACGCGCCAGGCCAGTCGCAACATGGAACAGGCCGAATACGAACTCGATGGCAAGACCCGGGAGACGCTGATTGAACTGCGCCGTCAATTCAGTGCCTGTCTATCAGGGGTGAACAAGTTGCGCGCCTACCAGAAGGCCCTGACCTCGGCCGAGGCCCTGGTGATTTCGACCAAGCAGAGCATCCTCGGCGGCGAGCGGGTCAACCTGGATGCCTTGAATGCCGAACAACAGCTTTACACTACCCGGCGTGACCTGGCCCAGGCCCGCTATGACTATCTGATGGCCTGGACCAAGTTGCACTATTACGCAGGAACCTTGCGGGAAGAAGATCTGGCCAGGGTCGATGAGGCCTTCGGCCAACGCACAGCGCCCTAGGTTCGGCTCACGCGAACCTCGGGCCACAGGGATAAAGGAGTTACAAACATGAGCATCTTTGACTACAAGAATGCCCTTGGCAGTGCCGGCAAAGCCCAGTACAGCGAGGCCATCACCTTGGCCTTGTATGCCTCGACGCCTACGGGCGAAGCGTTGCCGGGCACCTCGTGGCGGCCGATCAGCGCAACACAGCTGGGTTACCAGGGCAACGTCAGCGCCCAGGGCACTATTTCCGGCGAGCAGGCGAGCGTCAGAGATGCCCAGGTCGAAGTGCTGGGCAAATACGATGCGAGCGGGCAGTTGTTGTCCATCGGCATCAGCTTTCGCGGCACCGACAGCCTGGCGGACGGGGTGAATGACTTGCAGGCGGCCTTTGTCCCGGGGTTTGCCGACAACTACAGCCGGCTGGCCTTCGACAACCTGCTGGGCAAGGTGGCGGCCTTCGCCGCTGCCCAGGGCTTGGCGGGTAACGATGTGCTGGTCACCGGGCACAGCCTCGGCGGGCTGGCGGTCAACAGCCTGGCGGCGATGAGCCAGGATCACTGGGGCGGTTTCTTCAAGGACGCGAGCTATGTGGCCTTCGCCTCGCCGACCCAGAGCGCCGACAGCCAGCAGGTGCTGAACATCGGCTATGAAAACGACCCAGTGTTCCGCGTGCTGGACGGCACCCATTTCAACGGCTCCTCCCTGGGTACCCATGACCAGCCCCAGGCCTCGGCGACCAACAACATCGTCAGCTTCACCGATCACTATTCGTCGCTGCTCGGCAAGCTGGTGCCCCAGAGCATCCTCAACCCCTGGTCCTGGTCGGCCCACAGTGCGGTGGACTACGCCGCGGGCCTCAACCGCCTGATCGGCTCGGATTTCTACGACCTGACCAGCCGCGATTCGACGGTGGTGATCTCCAACCTGTCGGAGGGCAAGCGCGATCAGGTCTGGGTCAAGGACCTCAACCTCTACAGCGAACAGCACCAGGGCAGCACCTTCATCATCGGCACCCAGGGCAACGACCTGCTGCACGGCGGCAAGGGCAACGACTACCTGGACGGCGGTGCCGGCGATGACCGCTTTCGCGATGACGGCGGCTACAACATCATCCTCGGCGGCAAGGGCCATAACGTCCTGGAGTTGCAGCAGCCGCTGAAGAACTTCTCCATCGCCAATGATGGCGACGGCACCCTGTACATCCGCGATGCCTACGGCGGCATCAGCATGACCCGGGACATCGGCGCCCTGGTCAGTCACGAGGCCGGGAGCTTCTGGCAGCTGTTCGGCAAGGACGTGAGCTACAGCGTCACCGACAACGGTCTGCTCAACGGCAACCAGTGGACGGCCTACAACCACTCGCTCAACGGCGATGCCTACGGTAACGCGCTGGTGGCCAGCGTCGACGGCGACTGGCTGTTCGGCCATGGCGGCGACGACCTGTTGAGCAGCGACAAGGCCAACGTGACCTTCGTTGGCGGTACCGGCAACGACGTCATGCACTCCAGCGGCGGCGGGGCCAATACCTTCCTGTTCAGTGGCAACTTCGGCTTCGACCTGATCCACGGTTATCAGAACACCGACAAGCTGGTGTTCATGGGCGTGCCCGGGATCGATGCCCACTACGACTACAGCCAGCACCTGTCGCAGAACGGCAACGATACCTTGCTCAGTGTCGGCGAGTTTTCGGTGACTCTGGTGGGGGTCGGCATGGATGGTCTGAACGGTTCGGGCATCGTCTTCGCCTGATCAATGCACTACCGCAGCGCGGTGTCTTCAGAGGCCGCCGCATAGCCGCGCAGTCCAGGGAGTGAGGCTTCACTCCCTGTCGGTTGCCGAGGCTGGGAACGAGGAGGATTTGGGGGCTGGTCCCCTGCAGTAACAGGCAACAAGCTGGTCTGTCCCGGATGGACGATCCAACAAAAACAAAAACAGAGAAGTCATCGACATGGATGTTAAGCGTGATCAGCTCAAGGCGCTGACGGGCACCCTGTGCCTGGCGTTTGCCAGTGGTCTGCCGTTGCCGGCATTGGCCACCTATCAGGAAAGTGCGCGCCTGGGCGACCCGGGCAGTTGGCGCACGGCCGAATACCTTCAAGACTGGGGCCTGCAGCGCATGCAGGCGGACCAGGCCTATGCTGCGGGTATCACCGGCGCCGGGATCAGGATCGGCGCCCTGGATTCGGGTTTCGATGCCCGTCATCCCGAGGCCAGCCCGGAGCGCTTTCACCCGGTCACCGCGACTGGCGAGTTCGTCGATGGCACGCCCTTCAGCGTCTCCGGTGTGCTCAATGCGGCCAACGACAACCACGGCACCCACGTTACCGGGACCATGGGCGCGGCCCGCGATGGCATGGGCATGCACGGGGTGGCCTTCAATGCCCAGGTGTATGTGGGCAACACCAATCACAACGACAGTTTCCTGTTCGGCCCAAGCCCCGACCCCAAGTATTTCCAGGCGGTGTACGGCGTGTTGGCCGATGCGGGCGTGCGGGTCATCAACAACAGTTGGGGCAGCCAGCCCAAGGACGTCCGCTACCAGACCCTGGGCGACCTGCGGGCCGCCTATGCCCAGCATTTCCAGCAGGGCACCTGGCTCGATGCCGCCGCCGAGGTCTCGCGCCGCGGGGTGATCAATGTGTTCAGCGCCGGCAACAGCGGTTATGCCAACGCCAGCGTGCGCTCGGCCTTGCCGTACTTTCAGCCGGAGCTGGAAGGCCACTGGTTGGCGGTGTCGGGGCTGGACAAGAACAACCAGCAGAAATACAACCAGTGCGGGATCGCCAAATACTGGTGCCTGGCCACTCCGGGCGCGGCCATCACCAGCACCATCGCCGGTGGCGGTTATGCCACCTACAACGGCACCTCGATGGCCGCGCCCCATGCCACCGGCGCCCTGGCCCTGGTGATGGAGCGCTATCCCTACCTGAACAACCAGCAGGCCCTGCAAGTGTTGTTGACCACTGCCCGGCAGCTTGATGGCGCGCAGACTCAGGGGCCTACTTCCCTGGTTGGCTGGGGCGTGCCGGACCTGGGGCGGGCGCTGCACGGGCCGGGGCAATTGCTCGGTGAGTTCAAGGTCAACCTGGGTGCCGGACAAGGGGATATCTGGAGCAATGGCATCTCGGACCAGGCCCTGGTGCAGCGCCAGGCCGAGGATGCTGCCGAGCACCAGGCCTGGCAACAGACCTTGAGGGACCGGGGCTGGACGCAGGGATTGGGCCCCGGGGCCAGCCAGCAGGAACAAACCGATTACGCCCTGGGCATGGCCCGCGACGCGGCTGCCGCGCAGCGTGATTACCAGGGCCGCCTGATCAAGTCCGGCCCCGGCTGGTTGGTGCTCAGCGGCGACAGCAACTACCGCGGGCCGACCACGGTCAACGGCGGCTTGCTGGCGGTCAATGGCCAGTTGGCGTCTGCGGTGACGGTGAATGGCGGTGGCACCCTGGGCGGCTCCGGACAAATTGCCGGGCTCACTGCCACGGCCGGCGCCCGAGTGGCACCGGGCAATTCCATCGGCACTTTGAATGTGGCGGGGAATGTTGATTTCCAGCCGGGCTCGACCTATGTGGTGGAGCTTTCCCCCAGTGCCAGCGACCGTATCGTTGCCACCGGCCAGGCCAGTCTCAATGGCGCCAATGTCAGTTTGCTGCCGCAAGAGCGTCCGCAGCTGCTGAGTACGCAGCCGGTGCCGAGCCTGATCGGTCGCCAGTACGACATCCTGCAAGCTGCCGGTGGGGTTGTCGGGCATTTTTCCAGCGTCCAGCCCGGCTCGCTGTTTCTCGGCCCGGTCCTCGATTATTCAGGCACCGGCGTGCAACTGAATGTGCTGCGTAGCGCCACGACCTTTGCCAGTGTCGGTGGCACTGCCAACCAGCGCTCGGCCGGTGCGGCGGTCGAGCAGTTGGCGGCGGGCAACTCGGTGTATGAAAGCCTGCTGCTGTTGCCTTCGACGGTGCAGGCCCAAGGCGCGCTGGAGCAATTGTCCGGGGAGATCTACCCGGCCCTGAGTGCGATGCTGGCCAGCCAGGGGGCGGTCGTGCGCGATGCCCTGGGCGAGCGCCTGCAACGTTCCGGCTTGAAGGCCTCGGGCCCTGAGCGCGAGGCGGTGAATGTCTGGCTCAAGGGCTTGGGGGCCTGGGGTCGGGTCGAAGGCGTGCGTGGGACAACGGCCCATGACACCTCCCTTGGCGGGATGCTGGCGGGCATCGACCGGGACCTTGACGAGCAGACCCGCGTCGGCCTGGCGGGTGGCTACAGCGACAGTTCCTTGAACATGGGCGGCGGTACCCGGGCCAAGGCGCGGGTCGACAGCTATCACTTGGGTGTCTATGCCCGGCACGACCTCGACGACCTGCGCCTGAGCCTGGGGGGAAGCTACAGCTGGCATCACGCCGAGGTCCGGCGTGACCTGGCCTACGGCGGTGTATCCGGCCGGGAGAAAGCCCGGATCGATGCCCGCAGCACCCAGCTGTTTGCCGAGGCGGCGCATGCCGTGCCGCTGCCAGCGCTGGTGCTGGAGCCTTTCGCCAACCTGGCCTACCAGCGCCTGGAGCGCGAGGCCTTTCACGAGCAGGGCGACGCCGCAGCCCTGCAAGGGGGCAACGACTCGCGCGATGCCTGGCTCGGCACCCTTGGCCTGCGCGGTCGCCAGCACTTGCGGCTGGCCTCGGGGCAAGCCCTGGAGCTGTCGGCGAGCCTGGGCTGGCAGCACCGCCTGAGCGCTACCCAGGCCAGCGAGGCATTGTCCTTTGCCGGTACTGACTCGGGTTTTGTGGTGAGCAGCACGCCGCCCTTGCGTGATGCCGCGCTGGTGTCCGGGCAGGCGCGTCTGGAGCTGGCCCGGGATGTGGAGCTGAGCCTGAGTTACCAGGGGCAACTGGCCAGTCGCCAACAACAGCATGGAGCAGGGCTCAACCTCGAGTGGCGCTTCTGAGGCGGGATTCGAATCAACGGCGGCGCAAGGAACTCGCCCCAGGGAATTTCGCCAACGCAACTTTTGTCAACGCAGCTAAGGAAGGTCGTAGTGAAGCAAGTCAAACGCAAGGATCGCGGTGTGGCTGGGCAGGGCAGGGTGCTGACCCCGCTTGGCCAGGCATTGCTGGGCTGGGTGGCGCTGATGGGCTCGGCCCAGGCACAACCCTATGTGGAAACCGGCCGCTCGGGTGATGCTGGCAGTTGGCGCAGCGCCGAGTTCAAGGCCGATTGGGGGCTGGGGGCGATTCATGCCGACAGCGCCTATGCCGCCGGGTACAGCGGCAAGGGCATCAAGCTGGGGATCTTCGACCAGCCGGTGTATGCGCGGCATCCAGAGTTCTCCGGCGCGGACAAGGTGGTGACTCTGATCACCAGCGGCATTCGCCAGTACACCGATCCCTATATCCGGGTGAATGCCGGCGATGCCTTTCGCTATGACGGCAGCCCGTCGCTGGGCTCGGACCACAAGCTCGGCTCCCATGGCACCCATGTGGGCGGGATCGCCGCCGGCAGCCGCGATGGCGGGGCAATGCACGGCGTGGCCTACGATGCGCAGATCATCAGCGCCGACAACGGTGACCCGGGCCCGGAGGATGGCATCGTCCTGGGCAATGATGGCGCGGTATACAAGGCGGGTTGGGACGGCCTGGTGGCCAGCGGCGCGCGAATCATCAACAACAGCTGGGGCATCGGCATTACTGACCGTTTCAGCCGGGACGGCCATAACCTGGCGCTCGCGCACTTCACCCTGGATGACGCGCGCGCCCAGTTTACCCAGATCCAGCCCTTGCTCGGGACCTTGCCGGGGGGCGCCTACGACGGCGCCATCGCCGCCGCCCGCGGCGGTGTGATGACGATTTTCGCTGCCGGCAACGACTACAACCTGAACAACCCGGACGCCATCGCCGGCCTGGCCTATTTCGTCCCGGACATCGCGCCCAGCTGGTTGACCGTGGCCGCCTTGCAACAGAATCCTGATAGCGCCAGTGCCGATCCCTACGTCATCAGCAGCTTTTCCTCACGCTGTGGCTACACCGCCAGCTTCTGCGTCTCGGCCCCCGGCACGCGGATCTACAGCTCGGTGATTGGCGGTACCAGCCTTGAGAACATGACCCTGGGTTATGCCAACAAGAACGGTACCTCGATGGCCGCGCCCCACGCCGCCGGCGCCGCCGCGGTGTTGATGCAGCGCTTTCCCTACATGAACAGCGCACAGATCGCCAGCGTGCTGCGCACCACCGCCACCGACCTCGGCGCCCCCGGCATCGACTCGCTGTACGGCTGGGGCATGATCAACCTGGACAAGGGCATCCATGGCCCGGGGATGCTGGTCACCGAGCAGGATATTCCCGAGGCGTTGCGGGTTGCGGGCGCTTATGGCACGACCCAGTTCGTCGCCGAGCTACCGGGGGTCGGCGCCCTGGTGGATGCGGGCAAGCCGACCGAGCGCCGCTGCAACGACATCAGTTGCGGCCTGGACTTCTGGAACAACGACATCAGTGGCCACGGCGGCCTGACCAAGCAGGGCATCGGCACCCTGGTGCTTGGCGGCAGCAACAGCTATTCCGGCCCGACCCTGGTCAACCAGGGGCGCTTGGCGGTCAACGGTTCGCTGGTGTCGGCGGTGACGGTCAACGCCGGCGGGATTCTCGGTGGTACCGGGCGGGTCGGCGGACTCACCGTCAACGCGGGTGCGACCGTGGCCCCGGGCAACTCGATCGGCACCCTGTACGTCAGTTCGGACGTGACCTTCCTGCCGGGTTCGACCTACGCGGTCGAACTGTCACCGAGCGCCAGCGACCGCCTGGTCACCGATGGCCAGGCGCAGCTCGGCGGGGCCACGCTGTCCCTGGTGCTGGAGAGTGGCCCCGGCCTGCTGAGTCAGCAACGGGTGCCGAGCCTGTTGGGGCATCAGTTCGAGATCATTGATGCTGTCGGTGGCATCCAGGGCAGTTTTGGCGTGGTCCAGGCCAACTCGCTGTTCCTTGGCGGCAACCTGGACTACACGGCCGCCGGCGTGCAACTGGCGGTGGTGCGCAACGCCACCTCCTTCAGCAGCCTCGGCCTGACGCCGAACCAGCGTTCAGTGGCCGCCGCTACCGAGCAACTGGGGGCCGGCAACCCGGTGTATGAAAGCCTGCTGCTGGTGGACTCGGCCACCAGTGCCCAGCAAGCCTTCCAGCAGTTGTCTGGAGAAATTCACCCAGCCATTGGCAGCCTGCTGCTCAACGACAGCCGCTACTTGCGCGATGCCGTGGGTGAGCGCCTGCGACAGCAGCCCGTGGCACTCACACGTGGCGCGCAAGGCCAGGATAACGGCGTCTGGCTCAAGACCCTGGGGGCCTGGGGCAAGGCTGATGGCGACGCCGCTCACGCGCGCTACAGCACCTCGATTGGCGGTTTGCTGGTCGGGGTCGATGGCGCCCTGGACGACGACACGCGCCTGGGGCTGTTCAGCGGCTACAGTGACAGTTCGCTGAACATGGGCGATGGCACTCATTCCTCGGCCAAGGTCGACAGCTATCACCTGGGGGCTTACCTGGGCCAGCAACTCGATGCGTTGCGCTTGGGCCTGGGCGGCAGCTACAGCTGGCACCGGATCGAGAGCAAGCGTGAGTTGCAGTACGACACAGTCGCCGATCGGCAGAAGGCCAAGCGCGATGCTCGCAGCGCCCAGTTGTTCGGTGAGGCAGCGTGGCAGTGGCAACTGGCCCCGGTGCTGTTGGAGCCCTTTGCCAATCTGGCCTATGTGCATGTCAGCAGTGACAGTTTCAAGGAACGCGGCGGCGCCACGGCGCTCAAAGGCTCTGACGATCAACGTGAGGCCTGGCTTTCGACCCTGGGGATGCGCGCCGGCCAGCGCCTGCCGCTGGCGAACGGGCAAGCGCTGGAGCTGTCCGCAACCCTGGGCTGGCAGCACAACCTGAGTGCCACCGGGTCCGATCAGCACTTGGCCTTTGCCGCTGGAGGAGGGGAATACAACGTACAGAGTCTGTCCCTGGAGCGTGACGCCGCAGTGATCGGTGCACGAGCAGGGGTTGCCCTGGGTCGCGGGGCCCGGGTCAATCTGGATTACAACGGCGTGTTGGGCAGCAAGGACAAGAGCCATGGGGTCGGGTTGACCCTGGACTGGGCGTTCTGAATCCAGCGCAACCGCTGAAAGGTGTTGTACCGCGTCACCCACGCTCGGCAACGGACGTGGGTGGCCGGAGCTATCTCTGACAATTCCAACAAATAGAGAGGCAATACCATGGGTGTGTTTGACTACAAGAACTTCACTGCAGATGACTCCAAGGCGCTGTTTTCCGACGCCATGGCAATCACCCTGTACTCCTACCACAACCTCGACAACGGCTTTGCCGAGGGCTACCAGCACAATGGCTTCGGCCTTGGCTTGCCGGCAACCCTGGTCACTGCACTGATCGGCAGCACCAGCTCCCAGGGGGTGATTCCAGGTATTCCCTGGAATCCCGACTCGGAGAAGGCCGCCCAGGACGCCCTGCATCAGGCTGGCTGGTCGACCCTCAGTGCCCAGCAACTGGGCTACACCGGCAAGGTGGATGCCCGGGGCACTTTTTTCGGCGAGCAGGCCGGTTACGGCACGGCCCAGGTGGAGATCCTCGGCAAGTACGATGCCCAGGGCCACCTGAGCTCCATTGGCATCGCCTTTCGTGGCACCAGCGGGCCGCGGGAATCGCTGATCAGCGACTCCATCGGTGATGTGATCAACGACCTGCTGGCAGCCCTGGGACCCAAGGACTACGCGAAGAACTATGCCGGTGAGGCTTTCGGCAAGCTGCTCGGGGATGTTGCCGCCTTTGCCCAGGCCAATGGCCTGTCCGGCAAGGACATCCTGGTCAGCGGCCACAGCCTGGGCGGGATCGCAGTCAACAGCCTGGCGGACCTGAGCACTGAGCGCTGGTCCGGGTTCTACAAGGACTCCAACTACATCGCCTACGCTTCGCCGACCCAGAGCGCCAGCGACAAGGTGCTGAATATCGGTTATGAAAATGACCCGGTGTTCCGCGCCCTCGACGGCTCCACCTTCAACCTGTCGTCGCTGCTGGTCCACGATGCCCATCAGGACTCGGCGACCAATAACATCGTCAACTTCAACGACCATTACGCCTCGACGTTGTGGAACGTGCTGCCCTTTTCGATCCTCAACATCCCTACCTGGATTTCCCACCTGCCCACCGGCTACGGCGACGGCCTGACTCGGGTGTTGGAGTCGAAGTTCTACGACTTCACCAGCAAGGATTCGACCATCGTCGTCGCTAACCTGTCAGATCCGGCCCGGGCCAGTACCTGGGTCCAGGACCTGAACCGCAATGCCGACCCTCACAAGGGCAGCACCTTCATCATTGGCAGCGACGGCAATGACTTGATCCAGGGCGGACGCGGCAATGACTACCTGGAGGGCCGTGACGGCAATGACACCTTCCGCGACGACGGCGGCTACAACATCATCCTTGGCGGCAAGGGCAGCAATACCCTGGACCTGCAGCAGTCAGTGAAGAACTACAGCTTTGCCAGCGATGGCGCCGGGACCCTGTATGTACGCGACGCCAACGGCGGGATCAGCATTACCCGCGACATCGGGGCGATCCAGAGCAAGGAACCGGGGTTCCTCTGGGGCCTGTTCAAGGACGATGTACTGCATCAAGTCACTGACCAGGGGTTGAAGGTTGGCAACCAACTGACCCAGTACGCCTCTTCGGTGAAAGGCGATGGCGGCGACAATGTGCTCAGGGCCCATGCCGGCGGTGACTGGCTATTTGGCCTGGACGGCAACGATCACCTGATTGGTGGCAAGGGCAATGATGTGTTTGTCGGCGGCGCCGGCAATGACCTGATGGAGTCAGGAGGTGGCAACGATACCTTCCTGTTCAACGGGCATTTTGGCCAGGACCGGATCCTCGGCTACCAGAGCGGTGACAAGCTGGTGTTCATGGGCGTGACCGGTGTCCTGCCAGGCCAGGACTACCGGGCCCATGCCAGCAGCAGTGGCAATGACACGGTCCTGACCTTCGGTCAGGATTCGGTAACCCTGGTGGGCGTCAGCCTCGAGCATCTCAACGGCTCGGGCATCATCCTCGCCTGATGCACCCGTGGCGTGGGGCTCGCAATGGGCCTCGCGTCATCCATCGGGAAAAAAAGTGACCATTTGGTCAATTAAGGACTCCAATCCCCGTAAAGCTGAAGCCGGTCAGCGCGTTACTACAGGTACGCAAGATTCTGTAGCCGCTGCCTGCGGCAGTGGCGACAAGGATTCAGTAACAGTCGATTCAAAGTAATGGCAGGAGAGTATTGACAGTGAGTAATAGCAAGAGGTGTGCGAGCGGTCTGATGCTGGCCCTGTGGGCATTCATGGCATCCGCCGATGAGCTGCCTCACAGCTCGATTTTGAAACGTTATGGGATCACCGCGGATCAGTTACCGCAGGGCTTGCCCGCGCCAGCCATTACCGAGGAGCCGGCCCCCAGTCGTTTCCAGGTGGGGCCGGAACAACCCTGGGCGCAGTTTCGCCTGAAGGACGGCGAGGCGCCGGACCTCACTGGCAACATCAGCATCGACAACGCCAATGCTCGCGAGCGCCAGCGCTGCCACCAGGTGCGTGACGAGCTGTCAAAGCGTGGCCAGTTGCAGGGCTTTTTCTGTGAACCAGGGCAGGGGGCCTCTTCCTGGATGCACTGAAGCGCGTTGTTCAGTCATTTTCCCGGGCGGACGGTAGCCACATCGTCCGCCTTGACCCGGATGGTCTTGCCGGAGATGTCCTGGAATTCATAGAAACCATCCGCACTCTTGGTCTTGGGCTGGTCCCGGGTCAGGTACTGAGTACCGTTCTGCAGGGTCACCACGGTCGGTGAGGCACAGCCGGCCAAGGCCAGGGCGCTGAGCGTGGCCAGGAGCAATCCCAGGTTCTTCACATTCATACAGACCTCTTGTCGGTGGGGGTATCCGCGTTAGCCGGACACTATAGTCATGGCCCCTTGGTGTAGTGAAGACGACGAAAGTTCGCCAGGTCATTGGAAAAATCTTCTCCCCGCCATTTATCCAATAGTGTTTGCCAGGGCGGGTGCCGGCTGTTATCTGTACGCATAACCAGTATTGATCCAGCCGTGGCGTCTTCGTTCAGTGACTTCCAACCCTCTCGAAAATCCCCTCTATTACCTGCACAACTTCCAGCAAGTGCTGAACTGGCTGAAGCAGCGCTATGCCGATGTATTGAGCGCCGAAGAGCAGAGCTTTATCGACGAATTCGCGCTTCTGCCCCAGCCGTCCCAGGCATTGCTGGTGCGCATGGTGATGCGCAAGGGACGGCATTTTCGCCTGGGCAAGCTCAGCTACCCGGAGATCGGCGACAGCGCCCAGGCGCTGCAACCGCTGCTGCAACTGGGCTGGGTCGACGAGCAGGCGCCACTGACCCTGGAGGAGTTGTTCGGCCTGCTGCAGAAAGCCGAGATCCTCCAGAGCTTCAAGGCCGCAGGACTCCAGGCCAAGGCCAAGAAGAACCAGTGGCTGGAGTCGCTGCAGGCGCTGTATCCGATGCCGCAGGCTTTCTCCCAATGGTGCCCCGAGCTTGCAGACCGGCTCCTGAGCCTGACGCTGATGCCGTTGTGTGATCGCCTGCGGCTGATGTTTTTCGGCAACCTCTACCAGGACTGGTCGGAGTTCGTGCTGGCGGACCTGGGGATCTACAGCTACGAAACCGTCGAGATCAGCGCCGACGCCCGGGGCCTGCGCAGTCGGGACGACGTTGAAGGCTTCTGCTACTTGCATGAGTGCCAGGAAGCGTTCGAGGCCGGTACTGAACTGCCCCGAGTGCTGGAGCGCATCGCAGCGTTCAGGAGCGCCAACCCCTGGCTGGAAAAACGCCGTGGCAAGCTGCTGTTCCTGCTGGGCCAGCATTGCGAGCGCCTGGCGGACTGGGCACTGGCCCGAGAGATCTATCAGCAATGCGCGTACCCCGGCGCACGCCAGCGACTGATCCGGGTGCTGGAGCGCAGCGCCGAGTACCAGGCGGCCCTGGCGTTGGCGGAGCAGGCAGCGGCCGCGCCGCAGAGCGCCGCCGAGGCCCAGCAGCTGTTGCGCATGCTGCCCCGGCTGCGCCGCAAGCTGGGCGGGCCGCCCTTGCCCCGAGTGGTCAGTCGTGAAGTGGCGCGGCTGGATCTGTGCTTGCCCCGTGACGAGCAGGAGCGGGCGGTAGAGCTGCATGTCCAGGCCCATCTGCACCAGCCCCGGGTGCCGGTGCACTACGTGGAGAACAGCCTGATCAACTCGCTGTTCGGGCTGCTTTGCTGGCCGGCAATTTTCGCGCCTTTGCCGGGGGCCTTCTTCCACCCGTTTCAACGCGGGCCGGTGGACCTGTTGAGCGAAGACTTCCATGAGCGGCGCAGCGAACTGTTCCAGGCTTGCCTGCAGGAGCTGGATGATGGCCGTTATCGGGACAGTATCCGCCAGCGTTTTATCGCCAAGTGGGGCCTGCAATCGCCCTTCGTGTTCTGGGGCGCCTTGAGCGAGGCGTTGCTGGAGCAGGCCCTCTATTGTCTGCCGGCCGAGCATCTGAAGCTCTGGTTCCAGCGTTTGTTGCTGGACATCAAGGCCAATCGCGCCGGCATGCCGGACCTGATCCAGTTCTGGCCCGAGGAAAAGACCTACCGCATGATCGAGGTCAAGGGCCCGGGGGATCGCTTGCAGGATAACCAACTGCGCTGGCTGGACTTTTGCGAGGAGCACCAGATGCCGGTGGCGGTGTGTTATGTGCAATGGCAGGACCCTGCGACGTGAGCTACCGCATCGCGGTGCGCGCCTTGTGCGAGTTCAGCGCCAAGACCGGCGACCTTGACCTGCGTTTTACCCCGTCGCCGACCGCCCAGGAGGGAATCGCCGGGCATCGCACCGTGGCGGCCCGACGCAATCCCGGTTACTAGAGCGAGGTGGCCCTGGAGGGCCAATACGCTGAGCTGCTGGTCAAGGGCCGGGCGGACGGTTACGACCCGGCGCAGAACCTGCTGGAGGAGATCAAGACCTACCGCGGCGACCTGGCCCGCATGCCCGACAACCACCGGCAGTTGCACTGGGCCCAGGCCAGGGTCTATGGCTGGTTGCTGTGCCAGAGCCTGCAACTGCCGAGCATCCGGGTGTCGCTGGTGTATTTCGACATTCTCAGCGAACAGGAAACCGCGCTGGTCGAGGAGTGCAGCGCCCAGGCGCTGGAGGCCTTTTTCAATCACCACTGCGCAGTGTTCCTGCAGTGGGCACAGCAGGAGATGCGGCATCGTGCCGCCAGGGATCAGGCCACCCGCAGCTTGAGCTTTCCTCACGCCGAATTTCGACGAGGGCAAAGGCCCCTGGCCGAATCGGTGTACAAGGCGGTCAGCACCGGCCGCTGCCTGTTGGCCCAGGCACCCACCGGGATCGGCAAGACCCTGGGGACGATCTTTCCGATGCTCAAGGCCATGGCCCCACAGCAACTGGACAAGCTGCTGTTCCTCACCGCCAAGACTCCGGGGCGGCAACTGGCCCTGGATGCGGCCCGAGTACTGTTCGCCGGGCAGTCCGAGTTGCCATTGCGAGTGCTGGAGTTGGTGGCTCGGGACAAGGCCTGTGAGCACCTGGACAAAGCCTGTCACGGTGAGTCCTGCCCGCTGGCAAAGGGCTTCTACCTGCGCCTGCCAGCGGCACGCCAGGCCGCCAGCCAGGTGCCGATGCTGGATCGCCAGGCCTTGCGGCAAGTCGCCCTGGAGCATCAGGTCTGCCCTTACTACCTGAGCCAGGAAATGGCCCGTTGGAGCGACCTGCTGGTGGCCGACTACAACTACTATTTTGACTTCAGCGCCTTGCTGTTCAGTCTGGCCCAGGCCAATCAATGGCAGGTCGCGGTGCTGGTGGACGAGGCGCATAACCTGGTGGAGCGCGGTCGTGGCATGTACAGCGCCAGCCTCGATCAGCAGCAACTCGACAGCGTGCGCAAGAGTGCGCCCCAGGCGCTGAAAAGCTCGCTGCAACGGCTCAACCGGGAATGGAATGCCCTGCACAAGGAGCAGCTCGCGGCGTATCAGGCCTACGACCAGCTACCCACGGCACTGCTCAAGGCCCTGGGGCTCTGTGTGGCAGCCCTGGGGGATTACTTCAACGAACAGCCGCAGGGCCTGGACAGTGGGTTGCAGGGGTTGTATTTCGAACTGCTGCAGTTTGCCCGGGTGGCCGAGTTGTTCGACGAGCAGCAATTCATCTTCGATATCAGCAAGCGCTCGCTGGGTGCCAAACGCAGCCTGTCGCGCCTGAGCCTGCGCAACGTGGTGCCGGCGGCGTTGATCGGGCCACGCTTGACGGCGGCCCGCAGTACCGTGCTGTTTTCCGCCACCCTCAATCCCCGGCATTACTACGCGGACCTCTTGGGGCTGCCGGAGACAACGGTGTGGCTGGACGTCGAATCGCCGTTCGCCGCCGAGCAGCTGGAGGTGCATATCGTCAGCCGCATCTCCACTCGCTACGTCCACCGGCAGGCGTCGCTGGCACCCATTGTCCAGCTGATGGCCCGTCAGTTCGCGGCGCGGCCGGGTAACTACCTGGCATTCTTCAGCAGCTTCGACTACCTGCAGCAGGTGGCCGAGTTGCTGGCCCGCGAGCACCCAGGAATTGCCTTGTGGCTGCAATCGCGGGGCATGGATGAAGCGTCGCGCCAGGGGTTTCTCGAACAGTTTCGCGCCGATGGGCAAGGCATCGGTTTCGCCGTGCTTGGCGGGGCCTTTGGCGAAGGTATCGACTTGCCGGGGTCGAAGCTGATTGGCGCCTTCGTCGCCACGCTCGGCCTGCCGCAGCTCAACCCGTTGAATGAGCAGATGAAGCAGCGCATGGCTGCGCTGTTCGGTTCGGGTTATGACTACACCTACCTGTACCCCGGGTTGCAGAAGGTCGTGCAGGCGGCAGGCCGGGTCATTCGCAGCCAGGCGGATCGCGGGGTGGTGCTGTTGATCGACGACCGTTTCGCCGAGCCCAGGGTGCGTCAGCTCTTGCCGAGCTGGTGGGCAGTCGATTCCCTCCGCGTGCCGTTGGCCTCCAGCTAGAGACCTGAGCACGCGGGTGCTGGAACGAGGTGGCAAAGGAGGGTTGCAGCGGGCTTGAGGCCGAGTGCGAAGTTCAGCGGCCCTGAGGGGCTCGGACAAAGCGGCGCAGGGTCTGGCCCGGGCCGGTGCTGAATCGGGTCGGCCGTGGCTGGCCCTCATCGGCGGCGATGAACACGAAGTCATCGCCCGTCAGTTGGTAGCTGGCCGGCAACGGCTTGCCCGCATCGGCCCCGATGGCGTCGATCCAGGTGATCGACTTGGGTGTGGTGCTGCTGTCGAGGGTGAAACACCCGGCCAGCAGCAACTCACCCTCAACCGTTACCACGCGAAACTGATTGCCCTCGATCAGGGTCAGGGCCCCTGGAGCACTATGCTCGTCCGGTGGGTTGCTGACGCCGCTGTCTTCCATGCCGGTCTGCTCCCAGGCACCTTGCAGGCGCTCGAGGTCCAAAAGGTCGTTGGTCTTGCGTGATGACGAAATATCCATTTTCGATGGGTTTCCAAAGGGGCAGTTCAGTTGAAGATGTTGCGGCCAATGCAGTAGGTCAGCAGATCCTGGTCACTCTGCACTTCCAGTTTACGCATGGCGGAGATTTTTTGTGCGCTGATGGTTTTCGAACTGCGGTTCTGGCTCCGGGCGATATCGCTGACGCTTTTTCCGGACACGAACAGGCGGAGGATCTCGAACTCCTTGGGTGACAGGGTGGAAATACGTTCGTCGATCGCTACATTCGATTCCATGACCGAGTTGGAGGCGGGCTCCAGGCTGCGGTAGACGCCGTTCTGGGCAATGGCCTTGAGGGCGACCTGGATTTCTTCATGCAGCTGGCTCTTTTGGATCACTCCCACCACCCCCAGCTCGTGCAGGCGAGTGAGGATCAGTTGATTGGAAATCATGGTCAGGATCAGGATCTGCAAGCTGGGGAAGTTGCGCTTGATATATTCCACCAACTTCAGACCGTCGCCGTAAGGTGAGTCTCCAGGCATGTTGTAGTCGGTGATGACGATGTCGACCGGTTGCGCCTCCAGCAACTGGATCAGGCCTTCGGAACACATGGCTTCACCGACTATCTCGAAGCGATCGTTGCGCTCCATCAGCTCGCGAACTCCGAGAAGCACAATGGGGTGATCGTCAGCAATGACTACTTTCAGTTTTTCCATGGCAAACACACCCGTGTAATACGCTAATTAGTTAAGAAAACGTGAGGCTGCCGGTACATTAAACCCTGGCGGCCATTATTCAAGGGGCAACAGAAGTCCGGACAAGCGCAGCATCAGTTGCCTGACTTGCCCCTCCAGGGCCGGAGTCAACGGGGATTCCAGCAATTGACACTCCAGTTTGGCGCAGGTCTTGGCCAGCGTAGCGGCCTGTACTGCGCCCATGGCTCCGGCAATGCTGTGCAGGCGCTCGGCGGCGGTCTTGGCGGCGCCGCTTTCCAGGGCATCATTCAGCCGCTGCAGATCTTCGTGCATGGTGCTCAGGAACAGCGGCCGCATCCTCTCTGAAACCTGAATATTATCGTCTGCGGGGCCTGCTGCCACAGGCTTGATCTGGGCCACAGGTGGTTTTTTTACCAGCGGCGCGGCCTTGATAGGCGCTGGATTGCGCCGGGTGGGGGGATCGCAGAGTTTCGACAGCTGTCCGCGCAGGGTCTGCAGGTTCATCGGTTTGACGATCCAGGTGTTCATCCCCGCGGCCAGGCAGCGGCTGCCTTCCTCGCGCAGAGCATTGGCGGTGACCCCGATAATCGGCAGCCGGGGATCGCGTCTGCGCAGTTCCCTGGCCAGGTCGTAGCCGTTCATGATCGGCATATTGACGTCGGTCACGGCGATGTCGAACCGCTGTGGTTGCCACAGCTCCAGGGCATGTTCGCCATTGTCCGCCAGGGTCACCTGGCACCCCAGGGCTTCCAGTTGCTCCTTGATGATCGCTTGGTTGATCGGGTTGTCTTCCGCCACCAGGATGCGCAGGTCCAATTGTTGCAACGTGCCGTTCTCCCGGCGGTTCATGTGCAGGGGGTGCCCCTGGCGAGCCAGGGATGCAGCCAGGGCGATGGCGCGGATATCGTGGGCGTCGACGGCCCATTCTGTTGCTTGATCATTGTGTTTGTAGTGTCCAGTGGAGTCTGCATTGACGCAGGGGCCGGGCCAGCGGGGCATGGTGTCCCGGGGCAGCATGTCGATGAGCAGCCGGTCCTGCGGTTTGTCTTCCCAGTTGACCGGTGCCGGAAACGCCTGGATACCCAGGCGATTGAGCCAGTCGCAGGTGCTTTTCATCAGCTCTGGCACGGGGGCCCGCACATACACCGGCGGCCCATCGGGCAAGGGCTGGGTGCCGGGCAGGGGGCCTGGCAGGTATTGCAGGCCCAGGCGCAGAGAAAAGCTACTGCCCAGTCCCGGTTCGCTGACCACCTGCATCTGCCCATTCATCATTTCGCAGAGGCGCTGACAAATTGCCAGCCCTAGTCCAGCCCCGGCCTCGGTAGACGCGTCGCGGACCTGATAGAAGGGATCGAACAGTTGCGGTTGCTGCAAGGATGAGATGCCGATGCCCGTGTCGGTGACTTGCCATTCGATCTGGGCTTGCTGTTCTTTGAGTTCCAGCACCCGGACGCGCAACACCACCCGGCCGCTGTCGGTGAACTTGATCGCATTGCTCAGCAGGTTGTTGAGAATCTGGCGGATCCGCGTGGCGTCGCCCAGCATCAGGTTCGGCAGGTTTGGATCGATACAGGCATAGAGCATCAGCCCGCAACGCTCGGCAAAGGCCGCGTAGGTGTGCAGGGCATCCTCCACCATGTCCAGCGGGCAGAACTCCAGCGGCTCGATGCTCATCTGGCCGGCCTCGATCTTGGACACATCGAGAACATCACTGATCAGCTGGAACAAGGTGCTGGAGGAGCGCTGAATGGTTTGCAGGTAATCGCTCTGGCGTGGGTCCAACTGGGTCAGGCCGAGCAGTTCCAGGGTGCCGAGCACGCCGTATAGTGGCGTGCGGATCTCGTGGCTCATGGTGGCCAGGAACAGCGTCTTGGCTTCGTTGGCGGCATCCGCCGAGCGCCTTGCCTGTTCCAGCGCCTGGACGTCCTCAACGTGATGGGTGACATCATTGAAGGCACAGAGCAGAACATCCTGGCCCTGGTAGCGGGTCGAGACCAAGCCTACCTGCAGGTGTCGCCCGCTGACGTCCAGGGCGGTTTCGCTGCTGTCGATCATGCTCGGGTCTTGCTCCAGCAATGACAACAGCTCGGCCGTACCTTGCCATTGTCGGGCCTGATGGTTTTCCAGCAACACCTTGAAGTTGTCGCGGCGCATCACGCACAAGCCTGCGGGGGCAGTATCGATAACTACCCGGCTGAAAGCTTCGCTCTCGGCGATGGTCTGGTGGGCCAGTTGCGCCGGCGCCACTACCTTGTCGCGGTACCAGCGGCTGGCGGCCCAGCCGCAGGCCACAGCGCCCACCGCCAGGACCAGCAGACTCAGCAGGGCCCACAAGGCGTAGTCGAAATAGCTCTTGTAGCTGATGGTGTAGAGCCCGGTCCAAAGGGCTGGCGTGTGGCTGGTTACCTTGAGGATCATCCCGTGCAAGCCGAAGTTCAGGCCCTCATGCAAGACCTTGGCCGGGTCCTGGGAGCCGGTGAGGACGATGCCGGAAGGCTCGATAAGGGTGAACTCATCGTAGATCGACCATTCCAGGAGGCGTTCGATGTTGTTGACTTCGTCCAGGTTGAGCAGCGACGCCACCACCATCCAATTGTTCGCCCCACGGATCTGCAACTGGTTCGGTGCCAGGTGCAGGTTGATGTACGCCAAGAGCTTGGGAGCGACATCCGTCGAGGAGGGCAGGTGGTATTTTTCCCAGTAGACCTGGTTGTCCGGGAAGCCATTGTTCTTCACCGCCAGATGCCGCAGCACCCGTTCCACTACGCTGTTGTAGCGGGCATCGCTTCTCCAGGGATTACCGCGCATATGCCGCGCCGCGGGCACGCTGATGTCGAAATTGCCGAAGGTATTGAACACAAAGGTACGGGGCGCGGGATAGTGCGAGGTCGACCAGAAGGCGCTGTAGAAGGTCGACAGGTGCATGCCCAGGGTAAAGACCTTGGGCAGTTCGCTGGCGGCCAGTTGCTGGTGATTGAAGTTGAGGCTGAAGGGAATCGAATACGGGTACTCCTGGCCTTCATAGCTATCGTGTCCTTCACCGGGCAGCGGCTGTTGCAGGTACAACGGACGCTGATCGCCAGCCATCAGCGAATTGATTGAACTGCTTGCTGCCACTCGCCGGAGAAACAACTCCTGCTCCTGGATGTTTTCCATCAGCCGGGCGAAGTGAAACCGTACCGTGCTGTTCTGCTCTTCGACCAGCCGTTGGGTGGCCCAATAGAGTGTCGCGAGCAGTAACAACGCCAGGCCCAATAGAATCAGCAGCCCCCTGTTCAGCCGGATCGAGCTTCGAGTCAGGTTCTCCAGGAAGCTGTTGCTGTATGTCATCACTGATTTCCCAAACACATATAAGGGTCTCGAACCGGAGAGTCCTACCTCTGGAACAAGACCTGTCAGCGATGAGCGACTGTTGCGCGGGCGGGCAATAGTTCATCGATCAATACACTGTCGCTGGTCCGTCTTGGACCAGCAGTTGCTGAAACTGGTACGAGGATACGGCGTGAGAAATCAGGAACCCCTGAACCTGGGTGCAGTCGATTTTCCTCAGCAAGGCCAACTCCTGTGCGCTTTCCACACCTTCGGCGACCACCGTCATGCCCAGTTGCCGACCCAACGCAATGATGCTCGTCAACGCCTGGGCTATTTCCTCATTGTTGTGGCAGCCCTGGACCAGGGCGCGGTCGATCTTCAATTCGGTGAACGGCGTTGACACCAGATTCATATAGGAGCTGTAGCCCTTGCCGAAATCGTCCTGGGACAGGCCGAAACCCTTGATGCGCAGGCGGCAGGCCCCGGCGTAGAAGTTGCTGATGTGTTCGGGGGTGGAGCATTCCATGAGCTCGAAGCAGATCTTGCCCGGGATGCCGTTGCGCTGGACCACGAAGTCATACAGGCGGTCAGCCAGGTCGGCGCTGTTGAGCAAGTGGGTCGGCAGGTTGATCGACACCGGGATGTCGTAACCGTCCTCGCGCCAGCATGCCTGGGCGGTGAGGGCCTGTTCCAGAATCAGCCACAACAGCTCCTCCTCAAGACCTGCCTCGTTGAGCTCCGGCAGGAAATCGCAGGGAAGCAGCATGCCGTGTTGCGGATGCATCCAACGCACCAGCGCCTCGGCGGCAACGATCCGACCGTTGTTGAGGGCCTTCTTGGGCTGGAACCAGGCCTGAATCTGCGCGTTGCCCAAGGCTTGCTGCAGGGTTTCCCGGCTGCACTCCACCCAGATTGCCGGGGCTGAAGCGCTCGCGGCCAGGTCTGGCAACTGTGCGGTCAGGTTACGCAGTGCGGCGAGGTTTACCGGTTTGGAAATCAGGCCGATGACCCGCAGGCCCAGGTTGCGGGCCACCAGGCTTGCGCCCATCAACATCCGTCGGGAAGAGGCACTCATGATCGCCAGCGCCGGGCGGGCGCGCTGGGAGGCCAGGCCCTGGATGAACTGCACGCCATCCATGCCGGGCATCAGCAGATCTGTCAGTACCAGGTCGAAATGGCGTTGCTTGAGACGTTCGAGAGCTTCGATGCCATTGCTCGCGACTTCCAGATGATAAGGGCCCAACTCGCTGAACAAATGTTGCAGGTACATGTACTGAAACGGCTGATCTTCAACAATCAATATGCTACAGGACTTCATGAGAGGCTCTTTCATAAGGCGCCAGGTAGTTGAACAACGCTCTTAATGCAAAGGGCTTCACCAGACAGTGGTTCATCCCGGCTGCAAGACAGAGCTCTTCTTCTCCGCGCATTGCATTGGCCGTCGCCCCGATGATCGGGATCGAACAGCCTTGACGTCGAAGCCTCTTGGCCAGTTCATAGCCGTTGAGCTTCGGCATGTTCACATCGGTCAACACCACGTCGAAGTGACCTGCTCTCCAGATAGACAGGGCTTCTTCTCCGTTTGAAGCCAATTCCACGCTGCAGCCCAGTTCCTCCAACTGATCCTTGAGGATCAACTGATTGATCACGTTGTCTTCGGCTACCAGCACATGCAGGCTGAGCTTTTTCAGCTCGCGGCTGTCGGGGCGCTCTTCGCTCTGGGCCACCCAGACGCCTTGTGCCTGGCTGACGGCCTGGTGAATCGCCCGCAGGTTGTTGGTATTGACCTGCCAGCTGCCGCCGTGAATCCGCGGCTCGTTGTGACCGTCGCCACTGGCCAGTATCAGTGGCCCCTGCCAGTCGGGTTCCAGGCGTTGCTCTATCGCGCCAGGGTGCAGCTCGATCAGCACATTGCCACGGCTCCGATCCGTTTGGGTGGGCAGGCTGAACTGGGCTCGAGCGCCCCAGCGGCGTAACCAGCCCGCTACCGATTCGGCCACTTCGCGCACCGGTGACACCACGTAGATCATTTCCGGCAGCAGCGGGCTGATGACCGGAGCGTTGGTCAGCGTGGATGAGGCCTCGAGGGGCAGGGTGAGGGTAAAGCTGCTGCCCAGCCCGAGCTCGCTGACCATGCGCAGATTGCCGTTCATCAACTGCGTCAGGCGCTGGCAGATCGGCAAGCCCAGACCGGTACCGGCGATGACGTTGGTGTTGCCCTCGGTCTGGTAGAAGGGTTCGAAGATCAGTGTCTGGTCGTCCTGGGCGATGCCTCGGCCAGTGTCGGATACCTGCCAGAGGATGTTGCTGCGCTCGCCATCGCGGCTGTCCACCCGGACCCGCAGGACGATGCGCCCGGAGTCGGTGAATTTGACCGAGTTGTTCAACAGGTTGCTGAGGATCTGGCGGATCCGCGTGACGTCGCCCAGAAGAATTTCCGGCAACTGTGGATCCACGCAGGCATAGAACTGCAGGCCCTTGGCCTGGGCCGCCGCGGCATAGCCATGGATGATTTCATGCACCAGGTCCAGGGAGCAGAACTCGCTGAGTTCCAGGGCCAACTGGCCGGCTTCGATCTTGGACACATCGAGCACGTCGCAGATCAGTTGCAGCAGGGTGCCGGAGGAACCCTCGATCGCCCGTAAATAGTCCTGCTGCTGGTTGTCCAGATGGGTGCGCGAGAGCAACTCCAGGGTGCCGAGGACACCGTACAGCGGCGTGCGAATCTCATGGCTCATGGTGGCCAGGAATAGCGTCTTGGCTTCGTTGGCGGTGTCAGCCAGGCGCTTGGCTTCCTCCAGTGCGGCCTCGATCTGCTTGCGTGTGCTGATATCGCTGAAGGCACAGAACAGCACGTCTTCACCGTTGTATCGGGTGGGCGCCGAACTGAGGTAGAGATGGCGCCCATCTGCGGTTTCAAAGTAGTCAGAGCTGTTGGGGCGGTTGGGGTCGAAGGCCTGTTCGATCCATCCCGCGCACAGTTGATCGCGCTCGCTGCCATCGCCCAGCCATTGCTGGGACAGGGTGTTCTCCAGCACTACCTGACCATCGCTGCGCCGCAGCACGCACAAGGCCACCGGGGCAATCTGGATCACGTCGCGACTGAAGGCTTCGCTTTCGATCAGGGCCTGGATCCGGTGCAGCGCTGGAGCGATCAGGCGTACTTCGATCCAGTGAGTCAGGAAGCCGATCAAGGCGATGCCGAACAGGCTGATGAGCAAGGCGCTGAGCAACTGCGGCAAGAGGCTCTTGAGCAGCGTGTGCAGCTCGAAGGAGTACACCAGTTGCCAGTCCGATGACCCCAGTTGCTTGCGGATCACCAGATGGTCGGGCCACCAGCGGCCGCCAAGAAAGCCGAAGAAACTGCCGCCCTGGACCTGTTGCACCGCTGCGCTCAATTGAGCGCTGGGGGTGCTGCTGAAGATCAGCCCGCCTTGGGAATTGAACATCATGAAGTCCCCGGCGCTCTTGTCGCTGAGGGCTGCGGAAACACTCTTGCCATCCATCTCCAGGCCGAGCCAGCCGGAGTTGCTGAAGCGCTCGTCCAGGCGGGTAAAAATATACAACCGGGCGGCGCTGGAGGAGTGATCCATCAGCCACACTTCTTCACCGACCGGAATCGCGGTGAGCTTCAGGCTGGCCAACTGGGAAAGCAACAATTCGGGAAGCTGTGCCGTTTCGGGCTGGGTGCTGAACAGGCGTTGCACCTGAGGTGTTTCCTCGCCGTGCACATACAGCAGGTTCAATTGCTTGCTTTTGAGGTAGTCACGCATGCGTTGGGTGAGCCAGACCCCCCATTGATTTTCCCCTTGCATGCCCAACAGCAGGTGAATTTCCTCACCGGGATCGCCGGTGGGCTTGCCGTTGCCGTTGCCGCTTTCACTCAGCCGGGACTTATGCACGGCGGACAGGCTCAGGCTCTCCAGCAAGGCTTCGCGGCTGGTGAAGAAGGTCTGGGCTTCGGCGATGGCGCTGCTCATGTAGCTGCGCCGTTGTGACAGTTCATTGTTGATGCTTGAGCGCAGGAAGTTGTAGACAGCGCCCAGCAGGCCGATCAAAAGGATCAGCGCCACGAAACGAAGCAGCCGACGGGCTGCTTCAGGACTGGAAAAAAGGGGATTGATCTGATGCAGGTAGCTTTTTAATCTCATGCGCCAACTGTAATTGGGGGCATGCCAAGCAGGGATCAGACAATTCTTAAATAACCGAAGATAAGTGGCTTTATATCCTCGCTACTCTATTGCTTATTTCGAATAGTGCTGAAACAGCAACTTGTAACTGATAACTAGTTGTTTTAATTGATAATTAATAACGTTCTCCCAGGTTGAGAATTGCTCTTTATCCTCGTTCCAGCGGTTGCGGTTTCAGACTATTTCCAGGCGTTGTTTGCGTCGTGGTGGAGTAAAAAACTGATCGATGGCTTGCAGGTCTTCCGCTGCCAATTGCAGCTCGCAGGCCTTGGCATTGAGTCGCACATGAGCCGGACGCACGGCTTTGGGGATGACCACTACCTGGTCCTGGCGCAACAACCAGGCCAGGGCCACCTGGGCCGTGCTGACCTCGTGCCGCTGGGCGATTTGCTGCAGGGTCGGCTGCGCCAGCAAGGCGCCACCCTGGCCGAGCGGGCAATAGGCCATGAGCGGCATCCGCTGTTGCTGGCAGGCGGGCAACAGGTCGAACTCGATGCCCCGCGACTCCAGGTTGTACAGCACCTGATTGGTGGCGCAGGCGGGTGCGTCGAGTTCATCCAGGTCTGCCAGATCAAAATTGGAGACACCCCAGCGGCGGATCTTGCCGGCCTCACGCAGGCGCTCGAAGGCTTCGATGGTTTCCGCCAGCGGGTACTGGCCGCGCCAGTGCAGCAGGTATAGGTCGATGACTTCGCAGCCCAAGCGTTTCAGGCTGCGCTCGCAGGCCAGGGGCAGGCCTTTGCAGCTGGCGTTGTGGGGGTACGCCTTGCTCACCAGGAACACCTCGTCACGGCGCCCCGCAATGGCCTTGCCGACCACTTCCTCGGCGCCGCCTTCACCATACATTTCCGCGGTGTCGATCAGGCTCATGCCCAGTTCGATACCGGTACGCAAGGCGGCGATTTCCTGGTTCCGTTGCTGGCGGTCCTCGCCCATCCGCCAAGTCCCCTGGCCAATGACCGGAACCTGCCGATCCGCGAGCTTGAGCGTGCGCATGCCGATCTCCTGGTATCTGTCGAGCGTTGTCTGTGGAGGGCACAGGGAAACAAAGCTGCCGGTAGCGGTCAAGAGCGCGGGAGTGAGGGCCACAACGGCAAAGCCGCTGAGCAGGTGAAAAACTCATATTCCTTAATGGTATAAAATACTAATTATTTATTCCTTTAAAGGTGTTTTCCAAAGGCGCATGTTAATCACCAGCCGCTCAATTCGTGAGTCCGGTGCCAGCAAAGGATTTTCCAGCATGACCATTAAAGCGATCAACGTGCGCAACCAGTTCAAAGGTGTGATCAAGGAGATTCATGAAGGTCAGGTGGTCTCGGAAATCGACGTACAGACTGCCTCGGGCATCGTCACCTCGGTGATCACCACCCGCTCAGTGCGCGACCTGGAGCTCAAGGTCGGCAGCGAAGTGATCGCCTTCGTCAAATCCACCGAAGTGTCCATCGCCAAGCTCTGAGCCGCGCAGTCTCGGACGTGGTCATTCACAGGGGAGTGAAGCATGCCGCATTCGCTGGAGATCACAGCATTACCTGTTCTCGACCTGGCCCAGCTGGATGGCACTGCGGCCCAGCGCCAGGCCTTTCTCGAGGGCTTGCGCCAGGCCGCCCGGGACGTCGGTTTCTTCTACCTCAGCGGTCACGGCATCGATCACCGGCTGCTGCGCCGGGTGCAACAACAGGCCCGGGAGTTGTTTGCCTTGCCCGAGGCTGACAAGGCCGCGGTGGGGATGATCCATTCGCCACATTTTCGCGGCTACACCCGTGCGGCTTCGGAAATCACCCGGAACCAACCGGACCTGCGTGAGCAGTTCGACCTCGGGGCAGAGCGCGAGGCCTTGCCCCTGGATGCGCAAAGCCCGCCCTGGGCCCGTCTGCAGGGCCCCAACCAGTGGCCGTCGCAGCTGCCAGCACTGAAACCGCTGTTGCTCGAGTGGCAGCAGGCAATGACCCGCATGTCCCTGCGCCTGTTGCGCGGTTTTGCCCAGGCCTTGTCGCTGCCGGAACAGGCCTTCGACCCGCTGTACGGCGAGCGGCCCAATGAGCACATCAAGCTGATCCGCTATCCCGGTCACGTGCCGGGGCAAAGCAACCAGGGTGTCGGCGCTCACAAGGACTCCGGTTTCCTGAGCTTTGTATTGCAGGACCAGCAGGCCGGCCTGCAGGTGGAAGTGGAGGAGGGCCGCTGGATCGACGCGCCGCCTCGGGAGCACACCCTGGTGGTGAACATCGGCGAGTTGCTGGAGTTGGCCACCCACGGCTACCTGCGGGCCACGGTGCACCGCGTGCTGTCGCCGCCAGCGGGTCGCGAGCGTTTGTCCATCGCCTTTTTCCTCGGCGCGCAGCTGGACGCCCGGGTGCCGTTGTACCCGTTACCCGCAACGCTGCTGCAAGCCGCCCGGGGCCCGGCCAGTGATCCCGACAACCCGTTGTTTCGCGAGGTCGGCTGGAACTACCTCAAGGGGCGGCTGCGTTCGCACCCGGACGTGGCCCGGCGTTTCTACCCCGACGCCCTGGTCCCCAAGGCCCTGGGTGCCTGACCTTCATTCGCTGAGCAAGGAGACTGCCATGTTGAAGAAAAACCTGTTCACCCTGGCGCTGCTGGCCAGCCTGGCTCATGCCCTGCCGGCCAGCGCGGCGCAGCCGGTGCGGGTCGCCGCCGACCCGGTGCCCCACGCGCAGATCCTCGCCTATGTGCAGAAGCTTGATCCGCAGCTGGCGCTGAAGATCATCGAGATTCCCAATGGCGTGAACTCCAACGAACTGCTGGCCCACGGCGATGTGGATGCCAACTACTTCCAGCACCTGCCGTACCTCAAATCCCAGGAACAGGCCCTGGGCCAACCCTTCGCGGTGGCTGCCAGTGTGCACATCGAACCGCTGGGCATCTATTCGCAACGGCACCAGGGCTTCGACCAGGTGCCCCAGGGCGGTACGGTGGCGGTGCCCAACAATGTCACCAACCTCAGCCGTGCCCTGTACCTGCTGCAGGATTACCAACTGATCCGCCTCAAGCCCGGTTTCACCGATCCGGCTCGCGACCAGGCCACCCCCAAGGACATCGCCGATAACCCCAGGCAGTTGAAGATCCTCGAAATCGAATCGCCGCAGATTCCCCGGGCCCTGGAAGACGTGGACCTGGCCGTAATCAACGGCAACTACGCCCTGGAAGCGGGGCTGCTGCCGGCCAAGGATGCCCTGGGGCTGGAGAAGGCCGAGCACAACCCTTACGCCAACATCCTGGTGACCACGCCCAAGCTTGAGGGCGATCCACGCATCCGCCAACTGGCCAAGGACCTCAATTCCCCTGAAGTGGCCAAGTTCATCACCGAGACCTATTCGGGTTCGGTGATTCCGGTGGCGGACCGTCAGCCATGATCCAGGTCGAGCAAGTCAGCAAGGTCTATGGCGATGGCCAGCCGCCGGCACTGCAGCAGGTTTCGCTGAGCATTCCGGATGGCGCGGTGTACGGCATTCTCGGGCGCAGTGGCGCCGGCAAGTCGACCCTGCTGCGCTGCCTGAACCTGCTGGAGCGTCCCAGTGCCGGGCGCATCCTGATCGACGGCCAGGACCTCGGTGCGTTGTCCGCGGGTCAGCTGCGCAAGCAGCGTCAACGCATCGGCATGATTTTCCAGGGCTTCAACCTGCTGCATTCGCGCACGGTGTTCGACAATGTCGCGGTGCCCCTGGAGATAGCCGGCCAGGCCAAGGAGCAACGCCGGGCCCGGGTCCTGGAGCTGCTGGAACTGGTGGGGCTGAGTGACAAGGCCCAGGCCTTTCCCTCGCAATTGTCCGGCGGCCAGAAGCAACGGGTGGGCATTGCCCGAGCCCTGGCCGCCGGTCCCCGGTACCTGCTGTCGGATGAAGCCACCAGCGCCCTGGACCCGCAAACCACGGCGTCGATCCTGCAGCTGCTGGCGCGGATCAACCGCGAGTTGGGGCTGACCATTGTGCTGATCACCCATGAACTGGAGGTGGTCAAGTCGATCTGTTCCCACGCCGCTTCCCTGGCCCAGGGCCGACTGGTGGAATGCGGTCCGATCGCGCAACTGCTGGCGGACCCACAGTCGGAACTCGGCCGCGCGTTGCTGCCGGGCTACAACCTGCCGTTCAGCGGCGGCCAGCTCCAGGCCGAACTGACCTTCTTCGACAACCAGCGCGCGGCGCCGCTGCTTGCGCAACTGAGCCGCCAGCAGGCGCTGGAGCTCAAGGTGCTGGCCGGTGGTGTCGAGTCCGTGGCTGGCCAGCGGGTAGGGCGCCTGCGCATTGCTGCCGCTCCGGGCGAGGCCGTGAAGTTCCATCAACTGCTGGCCTCCCTGGCCCAGCGGGGCATCCGCAGTGAGCGCCTGTGAACCGCAGTGTTGATTGGCAGGAACTGGCGCAACTGCTGTTGATCGCCACTGGCGAAACGCTGTACATGGTGTTCCTGGCGTCGCTGTTGACCCTGTTGATCGGCCTGCCGCTGGGGGTGTTGCTGTTCGTCAGCCGCAAAGGCGGGCTGTGCCCGATGCCACGCCTTAATCGCCTGTTGGGCGGGCTGGTCAATCTCGGTCGCTCATTGCCCTTCGTGGTGCTGTTGATTGCCCTGATTCCCCTGACCCGGCTGGTGGTGGGCACCACCCTGGGCAGCACCGCCGCGGTGGTGCCCATCACCATCGGCGCCTTTCCGTTCTTTGCGCGAATTGTCGAGAACGCCCTGGATGAAGTGGACAAGGGGCGAATCGAGGCGATCCTGGCCATGGGTGGACACATCGGCCATGTGATCTTCAAGGCCTTGCTGCCCGAAGCCTTACCGGCGCTATTGGCAGGGTTGACCCTGACCCTGGTGATGCTGATCGGCTTCTCTTCCATGGCTGGAGTCATTGGCGGAGGTGGGCTGGGGGACCTGGCGATCCGCTATGGCTATCAGCGCTTCAACAACCAGATCATGTTGGCCACGGTGCTGGTCCTGGTGCTGCTGGTCCAGGGCGTACAGAGCTGTGGCGACCGGCTGGTGCGGGCCCTGGCTCACCGGCGCTGAGCCTGGTGCCGGTGTGGCTCAGCGTCCTTCATGCTGCTTGCGATAGGCCCCCGGTTGCAGCCCCACCGCCTTGGTGAAGGCCCGGGTAAAGGCGGCAATCGACTGATAGCCCACGGCGGCCCCGACTTGCTCCACGGTCTGGTTGGCCTTGAGCCGTTGGCAGGCATGGCGCATGCGCAGGGCCAGCAGGACCTGTCCCGGGGACTGTCCGGCAAGTTCATTGAAGCGTTTGAAAAACGCCGACCGCGAGAGCCCGGTGAGGGCCGCCATGCTTTCCAGGGGCCAGGGCTCGCCGGGCCGCTGGATCAGTTGCTCCAGCAACGGCGCAAACGCCGGATGCCGGGCCAGGGCCACCAGCCCGCCGAGGTCCTGGTTATCGCTGACCTGCTGGCGCAACACATACAGAAACAGCAGGTGACTGAGACGTTCGAGCAACGCCTGGGACGGTGCCGGGAGCCGTTGGCATTCGTCGAGAATCAGCTGGAACAGCGCCCGCGCGGCACTCAGCGAGGGGTCACCGGCCTGCAGGATGATCCAGCCCGGCAGACCGTCGATGATCAGCGAGGACAGCCCGGACTTGAAATGGAAAAAGCCGCAGACCAGCCCGACGCCGTCCTGGGCAGTCGGGTCCAGCGGGCCCATGGCCAGGCGTGGCAACTGCTGGGCAACTTCTGCCTGCTGCGCGCTGGACAGCCGATAACCCAGGTCCTGCAGCAGGAAAACCGCATCCCCGGCATTTAGACACTGGGCCTCGGGCACGCCATCGATATGCAACCAGCAATGACCCTGCACAACCAGGTGGAAGCTGGCCCGGGCCAGGCCCTGGGTGCTGGCGTGCCAGCCGCCGCAGTAGCGACCGATGTGAAACAGGCTGGCATCGAGTTCCAGTCCTTCTAATAACCAATCAACCAGCGGGTTTGACGAAATCATCTAAGGGAAACACTCAGGAGCAAGTAATTGCTACTTTAGAATATGGATCGAAATTCTTATAACCAACAGACTTGACGCACACCCACACAGCAGGAGTCCACTCCATGTCCCGCGTCACTCTACACACCTTGCACAGCGCCCCAGAAGCGGCTCGGCCATTTCTTGAAAATGCCTTGAAGAACTCCGGGTTCATTCCCAATCTGCTGGGTATCCTGGCCAACGCCCCGGCGGCCCTGGAAACCTACGTCACGGTCTCGGCGCTCAACGGCAAGGCCGAGCTGAGCCTGGCGGAGCGCGAAGTGGTGCAGTTGATCGCCGCCACCACCCATGGCTGCGACTTCTGTGTCGCAGGTCATACCTCGGTGGCCCTGAACAAGGCCAAACTCCCGGACCCGGTGGTCAGCGCCCTGCGTGAGCAGAGCACCTTGCCCGAGGCCCGGCTGGAAGCCCTGGCGGCGTTCGCCCGTGAAGTGATCGCCACCCGGGGCAAGGTCAGCGACCCGGGCTATGCCCAGTTCAAGGCCGCAGGATACAGCGAAGGCAACGCCCTGGAAGTGATCCTGGGCATCAGCCTGGCGACCTTGTGCAACTTTGCCAACGTGTTCGCCGGCACCGAACTGAACCCCGAGCTGGCCAAGTATCGCTGGTCCGCGCAAGGTCAATGAGTCAGGGCGACAACGCCCTTCAAGGAGTAAACGACATGCTCAATCCGCTATTGAGTGAGTGGCTGGACGCCCAGGCCCAGGCACTCGACCAGGGCCAGTGCGACCCGCAGCAGGTTCTCGCCCGGCTGGCGGGCGCCCAGGTGCTGCGGGTCGGCATCGACCCGGCCCAGGGCGGCAGCGGCGGTGACCTGACCGATGCCCTGGAAGTCATGGCCACGGTGGCCAGCCATTCCCTGGCGGCGGCCTTTGTCTGCTGGGGCCAGCGGGCCTTTATCGAATACCTGCTGCACAGCCCCAACAGCGGCTTGCGCCAGCGCCTGCTGCCGTCGCTGCTCAGCGGCGAACTGGCCGGGGCCACCGGGCTGTCCAATGCCATGAAATTCCTCTCGGGGATCGAGGCCTTGCAGGTCAAGGCACAGGCGCAGGACCACGGTTGGAGCCTCAATGGCCGCCTGCACTGGGTTACCAACCTGCGTAAAAGCGGGTTCGTGGTGGCGGCGGCCATCGAGCGCGAGGAGGGCGGTGCCCCCTTTATCCTGGCGATCCCGGATGCCTTGCCCGGGTTGCAGCGTTCTGACGACCTGCAACTGATGGGGCTGCAATCGAGCAACACCGCGGCCCTGGAACTGAACCAGGTGGCGGTGGCCCGTGACTGGCTGCTGCACGACGATGCCCGGGTGTTCCTGCCGGCGGTGCGCCCGGCCTTTCTCGGCCTGCAATGCGCCCTGGCCATCGGCCTGGCGCGCCGGGCCCTGAGCGAGGTGGAAAAACACCTCGAGGGTTCCCGTTCGATCCTTCAAGAGCCCTTGCTGGAGCAGCGCCAGCACCTGGAACAGACTGTCGGCGAGCTCAAGAGCGGCCTGCTCGACGGGCGCTTCCTGAGCCAGCCCGGGGCGCTGTTCCGGGTCCGCATCGCCTTGGCCGAAGCCACCGCCAACGCCGTGCAGCTGGAGTTGCAGGCCAGCGGCGGCAAGGCTTACCTCAGCGAGTTCGGCAGCGGTTTCGCCCGGCGCTGGCGCGAGTCGGCGTTCGTGCCCATCGTCACCCCGAGCCTGGTGCAACTGCGCGCCGAACTGCAACGCCAGGCGCGGAACGCGGCAGCATGAGTGGCCTGTTGAACGCACAGGCAATCAGCCTCGGCTACCCGGCAGCAGACGGCTGGCACAGCGTGCTGGAGGACTTCGACCTGCAGCTGCAGGCCGGCGAAGTGGTGTCCATCCTTGGCCCCAGCGGGGTCGGCAAGTCCAGCCTGCTGCGGGTCCTGGCCGGCCTGCAGAAGCCCCATGCCGGGCAGGTCAGCCTGCTGGGGGAAACCCTCGACGGGCCTCATCCGCGGGTCGCCGTGGCGTTCCAGGACCCCAGCCTGCTGCCCTGGCTGAACCTGGAGCACAACGTCGCCTTCGGCCTGGATTTCGCCCGCCAGCCGCACCTGAGCCCACAGCAGCGCAAGGAACGCATCGACCAGGCGATTGCCGCGGTGGGTCTGGAACATGCCCGCCAGCGCTACCCGGCACAGCTCTCCGGCGGCATGGCCCAGCGCACGGCGCTGGCCCGCTGCCTGGCTCGCCAACCGCAGGTGCTGCTGCTGGACGAACCCTTCGGCGCGCTGGACGAAGTGACTCGCGCCGACATGCAGCAACTGCTGCTCGAGGTGATCGGCCAGCACCAGACCGCAGCGCTGCTGATCACCCACGACATTGACGAAGCCCTGCTGCTGTCGGATCGGGTGCTGCTACTGGGTAACAGCCCGGCGCAGACCCTCGGCCAGTGGCACATCGATTTACCGGCGCCACGTGCCGAGCGGATCGAGGAGCTGGGCGCCCTGCGTATCGAGATTCTCAAAACCCTTCGGCGGGCGAGCCGCAATCCGCTTAATTCCCCTTTGCCTGCACCGTCGGAGATTGACCATGTGCCTGGACGACTTCACTCACACGCGTCGTGACTTTCTTAAACTCAGCGCACTGCTGACAGCTGGCGGCGCCTTGCCGCTGCTCAACAGCCTGCAGGCCCGCGCTGCCCAGGAACCGGATGCGCCGGTGCGCATCGGCTACCTGCCGATCACCGACGCCACGCCGTTGCTGGTGGCCCACAACAATGGCCTGTTCGAGGCCGAAGGGATCAAGGCCGAGCGCCCGGTGCTGTTGCGCAGCTGGGCCCAGGTAATCGAGGCGTTCATTTCCGGGCAGGTCAACGTCATCCACCTGCTGTCGCCGATGACCGTCTGGGCTCGGTATGGCAGCCAGGTGCCGGCCAAGGTAGTGGCCTGGAATCATGTCGGCGGTTCCGGCCTGACCGTGGCCCCGGGCATTACCGAGGTCAAGCAACTGGCGGGGCAGTCGGTGGCGATTCCGTTCTGGTATTCGATCCATAACGTGGTGGTGCAGCAGCTGTTCCGCGACCACGGCCTGGTGCCGGTGAGCAAGGCCGCTGGCAGTGCCCTGGGGGCCAACGAGGTCAACCTGCTGGTGCTGCCGCCTTCGGACATGCCGCCAGCCCTGGCCAGCCAGCGGATTGCCGGCTACATCGTCGCCGAGCCGTTCAACGCCCTGGCCGAGGAACTCAAGGTCGGACGGGTGCAGCGCTTTACCGGGGATGTCTGGCGCAACCACGCCTGCTGCGTGGTGTTCATGCACGAGCATGACCTGAACAACCGTCCCGAGTGGTCGCAGAAGGTGGTCAACGCCATCGTCAAGGCCCAGCTGTGGACCCGTGATCACCGCGCCGAAGCGGCCCAGTTGCTGTCCAAGGACGGCGCCAACCGCTACACCCCCCATGCGCCCCAGGTGCTGAAACGGGTGCTGGCCCCGGCGGCCGAGGATCGCCAAGCCTACCTGGCCAGTGGGGCGATCCAGCACAGCCACTGGGACGAGCAGCGCATCGACTTCCAGCCATATCCGTTCCCCAGCTACACCGAGGAGCTGGTCAAGCGCCTCAAGGACACCTTGATCGAGGGCGACAAGGGCTTCCTGGCTGGCCTTGACCCGGCGCACACCGCCAAGGACCTGGTGGATGATCGCTTCGTGCGCAACGCCATCGCTTCGGTGGGCGGGCTCAAGGCCTTCGGCCTGGCGGACAGTTTCGAACGCAGCGAGGAGTTCGGTCTTTGATGGGCAAGCAACCTTCCTCCCTGAACCATTGGGTCCTGGGCCTGGCCGGTCTATTGAGCCTGCTGCTGGGCTGGTGGCTGGGGGTGCACCTGCTGGGCGGCGGCTATGGCCTGGCGGCGCGTTTCTCCCCCGAGGCGACCTTCGCCAGCCTGGTGGAGCTTCTGGGGCGCGGCGAGCTGTATGAGCATGTGCTGGTGAGCCTCAAGCGCATCCTGGTGGGGCTGTTGCTGGCCCTGCTGATCGGCGTGCCCCTGGGCCTGCTGGTGGGCAGCTACCGGCACCTGGAGGCGGCCACCACCCCGGCGTTCCAGTTCCTGCGGATGATCTCGCCGCTGTCCTGGATGCCGGTGGTGGTGATGCTGATGGGGGTAGGAGACCAGCCGATCTACTTCCTCCTGGCGTTCGCCGCGCTGTGGCCGATCCTGCTCAACACCGCGGCTGGCGTACGCCAGCTCGACCCACGCTGGCTGCAACTGAGCCGCAGCCTCAGCGCCACCCGCTGGGAAACCCTGCGCAAGGTGATCCTGCCCGGCGTGGTGGGGCATGTACTGACCGGGGTGCGGCTGTCCATCGGCATCTTGTGGATCGTCCTGGTGCCTTGCGAAATGCTTGGTGTCAGCGCTGGCCTGGGCTACTTCATTCTTGATACCCGGGACCGCCTGGCCTATTCGGAACTGATGGCCATGGTCCTGCTGATCGGCGTATTGGGTTTCGCCCTCGACGCCCTGGCCCGCGGCCTGCACCGGCGCTGGTCCCACGCCTGAGCCCCCGTATTGCCGGCGCAACACCGGCTCCCCTTGTAGGAGCCGGCTTGCCGGCGAAGAGGCCCGCAAGCCTTGCACCGCCCCGACCGGCGCCTTCGCTGGCAAGCCAGCTCCTACAGCGCCCACGTAATCGCAACGCCACCTGTGTAGGAGCCGGCTTGCCGGCGAAGAGGCCCGCAAGCCTTGCACCGCCCCGGCCGGCGCCTTCGCTGGCAAGCCAGCTCCTACAGCGCCCACGTAATCGCAACGCCACCTGTGTAGGAGCCGGCTTGCCGGCGAAGAGGCCTGCAAGCCTTGCACCGCCCCGGCCGACGCCTTCGCTGGCAAGCCAGCTCCTACAGCCCCAGCGCAATCGCAACGCCACCTGTGTAGGAGCCGGCTTGCCGGCGAAGAGGCCCGCAAGCCTTGCACCGCCTCGGCCGGCGCCTTCGCTGGCAAGCCAGCTCCTACAGCGCCCACGTATTCGCGGCGCCACCCCGACCATCAATACCCGACCAATTCCTCCAGCAACTGCTCCTTGTAGCCCTGCAGCACCGGGGAGCTGCGGTCCCGCGGATGGGGCAGGTCGACACGAATCTCATGCTTGATCCGCCCCGGATGGGCTTCCATGACAATCACCCGGTCCCCCAGGTACAGCGCTTCTTCAATGTCATGGGTGACCATGATCACCGTGCAGCGCTGCTGCACCCAGATCCGTTGCAGTTCGTGCTGCAGGCGCACCCGGGTCAGGGCATCCAGTGCCCCCAGGGGTTCATCCAGCAACAGCACCTTGGGCTGGTTGATCAGCGCCCGGGCAATCGCCCCCCGTTGGGCCATGCCGCCGGACAGTTGATGGGGGTAGGCCTGCTCGAAGCCTTGCAGGTTGACCAGGGCAATGTGCTCGGCCACCCGGCGCTGTTTCTCGGCGGCGGACAAGGGGTGGTTCTTCAAGGCCAGGGCGATGTTCTGGGCCAGGGTCATCCAGGGAAACAGCCGGTGGTCCTGGAACACGATGCCCCGTTCCAGACTGGTGCCGGTCACCGGCTTGTCGTCCAGCAGCATCTGCCCCTGATAGTCGCCCTCCAGGCCGACGATCAGCCGCAGCAGGGTGGATTTGCCGCAGCCGCTGGCGCCGACGATGCTGACGAATTCACCAGGCTGGACGTCCAGGTCGATGCCTTGCAGCACCGGCAGGGCCTGGCCCTGGATCCGGTAGCTCTTGTTCAGGGCGCGGATCTGCAGGGCCCCGGGCGGTGTGTGGTGGTGGCTGTAAAGCGGGGCGTGTTGGGCGATTGCATTCATGGAGGGGGCCTTAACGGGTAGGGCGCCAGCGCAGCAGGCGGCGGCTCAGAAGGGTCAACAGCAGGGTCATCAGGTAGCCGCACAGGCCGATGCAAAGCACGCAGAGCACGATGATCTCCATGCGCGAGCCGGCCTCGGCGTTCATCATCAGGTTGCCCAGGCCGGCACCGGAGGACAGGAACAGCTCGCTGCCCACCGCCGTCACCCAGGCAAAGGCCAGAGCCTGCAACAGGCCGGTGGCAATGCTCGGCAGGGCCGCCGGCAACAGGATGTGCCGCAGCCGCTGCACCGGGCCGAGCACCAGCACCTGGCCGACCTCGCGGTAGCGCCGTTCCACCTGGCAAAAGCCCTGGTAGGTGTTGAGCACCATGGGGTAGAAGGCCGCGAGGCTGACGATCAGCATCTTGGAAAACTCACCGTTGCCGAACCACATGGCGATCAGCGGAATCCAGCCGAGCATCGGTACTTGGCGGATTGAATGGAACAGCGGGCCTATCAGGCGGTTGGCCAGGGCCGACAGGGCCATCAGGCCCCCCAGCAGCACCCCGGCCAGGGTGCCCAGCAGCAGGCCGCCGCTGGCCCGGCCCAGGCTGGCCAGCAGGTTGACCGACAATTCGCCGTTGCCCAGCAGTTCCAGCAAGGCGCTGCCAATGGTGGACAGCGGCACGAAGGCATAGGCCCCGGCGGCGTCCTGGCGCGACAGGTATTCCCAGCCGCCGATCAGCAGCAGGGGCAGCAATAGACCGCGAAACTTGGTCAGTAGGGTGGTCATGCAGGGGGCTCCTAGCGGGTTTGCCAGCGCAGCACGCGCTGTTCCAGGCGGCGGAAGGAAAAGTCCAGGGCAAAGCCGATGACGCCGGTGACCACTATCCCCACCATCACCACATCGATGCGCAGCATCTGCCGGGCCATCTCGATCATCTGCCCCAGGCCGCTGTCGGCGGCCAGCAACTCGGTGGCCACCAGCACCACCCAGCACCGGGTCAGGCCGATGCGCAGCCCGGTGATGATCGGCGGCGCGGCGGCGGGCAGGGCGATTTCCCGGACCAGGGTTGGCCAGCGCAGGCGGTAGACGTCGGCCACCTCGAAGTAACTGCGGGGAATGGCCTTGACCCCCTCACTGGCGGCCAGGGCCACGGGGAAGAACGCGGTCTTGGCGACGATGACGATCTTGAAGGTTTCATCGATGCCCAACAGCAGCACGAACAGCGGGATCAGGGCGATGCTGGGGATCTGCCGCAGGGTATGGAACAGCGGCGCGCAGTACGCCTCGACGGTTTTCGACAGGGCCATCAGCACCCCGAACACCAGGCCGCCGAGGGCCCCCAGGGCAAAGCCCAGGCCCAGGCGCGACAGGCTGTTATGCAAGTGCTCCAGCAGCTCGCCGCTGGCCAGCAGGGTTTCGAAGGTGTGCAGCACCTGGGCCGGCGGCACCAGCAGATTGCGCGGAAAGATCCCGGCCTGGGCCACCAGGGTCCAGAGCAGCAACAGCGCCAGGGGCGAGATCAGCCAGGTCAGGGAAGTGAGGATGCAGCGCAAGGAATGAGCCATGGCGGTTCTTATATCGGCGAAGTACCCGATGCCTATCGCAAGACCTGTGCCATCCCCCGTCGTAGGAGCTGGCTTGCCAGCGAAGGCGTCTGCCGGGGCGGCGCAAGGCTTGCGGGCCTCTTCGCCGGCAAGCCGGCTCCTACGGGGGGCTGCACGGTTTATCTGACTGCTGTAGGAGCTGGCTTGCCAGCGAAGGCGTCGGCCGGTGCGGTGCAAGGCTTGCGGGCCTCTTCGCCGGCAAGCCGGCTCCTACGGGAACTGCACGGTTTATCTGACTGCTGTAGGAGCTGGCTTGCCAGCGAAGGCGTCGGTGAGGGCGGTGCAAGACTTGCGGACCTGTTCGCCGGCAAGCCGGCTCCTACGGGGAGCTGCACGGTTTATCTGACTGCTGTAGGAGCTGGCTTGCCAGCGAAGGCGTCGGCCGGTGCGGTGCAGGGCTTGCGGGCCTCTTCGCCGGCAAGCCGGCTCCTACGCAAGGAGCGGCGTTGTGCGTGGGTTGTGGGCGCTGGCTTGTCGGCGAAACTGATGCCTGGGCAGCAGTCACTGCTGCCAGGGCAACACCCCGGCAGCAGTCGGGCCTCAGAAGTCGTAGCTGAGGCTGGTGTAGTAGAACGCGCCCTGGGCGCCCTCGGGGCTGGTGATGGAGTATTTGGGCACGCCATAGAGTTGCGCGCCCGCAGCTTTGTCCGGGTGGGTGTCGAACAGGTTGATGGCGCCCACGGACAGCTTCAGCGATTTGTCGAAGCGGTAGGCGATGTCCAGGTCGGTCACCCATTGCGCGCTGAAGGTCTGGTCCAGGGTCGGGTTGCTGGCGTTGAGGCTTTTCCATTGCCCGTAACGGCGCTGGGCCAGGGTCACGCCCCAGCTGTCGTACAGCCAGTTGGCGCTCAGGATCAGCTTGTTTTTCGGCGTGCCGTCCTCGATCAGGCCCTGGGTGGTGCGGCCGACGATCTGCGAGCCGGCGATGCCGCCCACATCCCGCAGGGCGGTGATCCGGGTGTCGTTCTGGCTGTAGCCGCTGGACAGGTTCAGGCGCCCCCATCGCTGCAGGTCCAGTTGGTAGTTGCCGGTCAGCTCGACGCCATCGGTGCGGGTGTCGGCGACATTGGTGTAGAACGCCGCGCTCTGGATGTTGGCGTACGGGGTGCCGGCGAAGATCGGCGTGACAACCGCGGCCGGCAATTGGTCGGACAGGGTGATGCGATTGTCGATGTTGATCCGGTACGCATCCAGGGTCACCGAGGCGTTGGCCAGCGGGCGCCAGACCAGGCCCAGGGAGTAGTTGGTGGATTCCTCCGGCTTGAGTGCCTTGCCACCCAGCAGCCTGGCTTCCGCGCTGTCGGCCCTCAGGGTGCGTTGCTGCACTTCGACGTAGTTGCCGCTGCCCGGTGGCTGCTCCACCACTTGCACGCTGAACGACGACAGCCCGCTCTGCACCAGGGACGGCGCCCGGTAGCCGGTGCTGGCGGTGGCCCGGGCGGCGAGTTGCGGGGTGAAGTCGTAACGCAGCGACAGCTTGCCGTTGGTGGTGTCGCCAAAATCCGAATAGTGCTCGGTACGCACCGCGACTCCGGCCTGGAACTTCTCGGTGATCTGCCCTTCGACGTCGATGTAGGCGCCCCAGACCTTGCGCTCCAGAGAGGCCGCGTCGACCTGGGTGATGCCCGAGTAGTAGCCGGGAATGCGCCGGCCGGTGACCGGGTCGGCGGTATTGAACAGCGGCCCGTTCTGCCAGCCCGCAGCCTCGCCGGCACTGAGCTCGTAGTTCTCCTGGCGCCAGGCCAGGCCCGCCGACAGGGTCAGGGGCTTGAACAACAGGTCGGTGGGAAAGTCCCGCACCCAGTCCAGGGTCAGGTTGGTCTGGTCGGCCTCGCGCTTGCCGGTGTAGATCTTCGCCGGGCTGGCGTCGCCCCAGCTGGGGTTGATGGCGTTGCGGTCGGTGGACTTGAGGCTGTTGTCGCCGTGGTTCAGGGCCAGGTCGAACTTGCCCAGGCGCTCGTCCTCATAGCGCAGGCCGCCGGTCAGGGCGTAGTCCTCCAGCGCGTAGCGGGTGATCGGCAGGCGGCCGTCGGGGTAGCGTTGCAGGGCGTCGCTGCCGTAGTTGTTGCGCAAGGTGGTGGGCGGGTCGAAGAAGCCTTCGGCCTCGGTGTTCTTGTGGGAGTAGGTGGCAAAGCCGTAGGCGGTCAGCCCTTCGCTCAGGCCGAACTCGCTGTTGGCGGCGAAGTTGTACTGGTCCGAGACATTGCCCGAACCCCAGCGCCAGGTGCGGTAGCGGTTGTTCTGTTCCCTGGGGGTGCTGGTGTTGGTGGAGCCGGGATAGAAGATCCGCTTGTCGGGATTGGTGTCGCTGGCTGGGTCCTGGCTGCCGGCGTCGAAACTCAGGGTCAGGAAGCCGTCGTTGGGCAGGCTGAAACCCTTCCAGCCGCTGAGCTTGCGCTGCAGGCCATCGCCCTTGTCATAGCCGCCGAAGCGGTAGCCGAGGTTGCCGCCGTCGTCCTTTTCCTTGAGCACGATATTGATCACCCCGGCGATGGCGTCGGAGCCGTACTGGGCCGCGGCGCCGTCGCGCAGGATTTCCACCCGCTCGATGGCGCTCAGGGGGATCAGGCTCAGGTCCACTGCGGCGGCGCCACGGCCGTTGACCAGGCTTTGGCGAGTGACGTTGGCACTGGTGTGGCGGCGTTTGCCGTTGACCAGCACCAGCACCTGGTCCGATGCCAGGCCACGCAGGGAAGCGCCCTGGGCGATGGAACCGGCGAAGGCGCCCTGGGGCGATTGCGGGTAGCTGAACGAAGGCGAGAGGGCGGTGAGGGCGCCGGACAGGTCACTGGCGCCGGTCTGCTGCAACTGCGCGGCGGACAGCACGTCCACCGGCGCGGCGCTTTCCAGGGCGGTGACATCACTGCGCCGAGTGCCCAGCACCACCACGGTGTCCAGGTGATCGGCGCTGGCGCCGGGGGCATTGCTTGAGGCTTGGGCAGCGAACGCGGGCACGGCAAGGCTGCCGACGACCAGCGCCACGGCGCCGGCCAACGGATGGCGATGGAACATGGTTGGATTCCTTCTGAAATGGATGACCCGGCCACCCGGGTAGGAGCTGGCTTGCCAGCGAAGGCGTCCTCGTGGACGACGCAGGGCTCAAGGGCCTATTCGCCGGCAAGCCGGCTCCTACAGGTGGCTGTGGGTGATTGGGGATACCGGCGGCCCGGAAATCAGTGTTCGGGTTTTCACCCCGTAGGAGCTGGCTTGCCAGCGAAGGCGTCCTCGTGGACAACGCAGGGCTCGAGGGCCTCTTCGCCGGCAAGCCGGCTCCTACAGGGTGGCTGTGGGTGGTTGGGGATACCGGCGGCCCGGAAATCAGGGTTCGGGTTTCACCCCGTAGGAGCTGGCTTGCCAGCGAAGGCGTCCTCGTGGACGACGCAGGGCTCGAGGGCCTCTTCGCCGGCAAGCCGGCTCCTACAAATGGCTGTGGGTGATTGGCGATACCGGCGGCCCGGAAATCAGGGTTCGGGGTTTCACCCCGTAGGAGCTGGCTTGCCAGCGAAGGCGTCCTCGTGGACAACGCAGGGCTCGAGGGCCTCTTCGCCGGCAAGCCGGCTCCTACAAATGGCTGTGGGTGATTGGGGATACCGGCGGCCCGGAAATCAGGGTTCGGGTTTCACCCCGTAGGAGCTGGCTTGCCAGCGAAGGCGTCCTCGTGGACAACGCAGGGCTCAAGGGCCTCTTCGCCGGCAAGCCGGCTCCTACAGGTGGCGGTGGGTGGTTGGGGATACCGGCGGCCCGGAAATCAGGGTTCGGGTTGTCGCCGCGGGCGTCAGAAGCGGCTGGTGACGCTCAGACCTACGGTGCGCGGGTCGCCGTAGGTGATGACGTATTGCCCCAGGCCACCGTTGGGCCGGCCATGGACCTGGTAGCGGCGGTCGGTGAGGTTGTTGACGAAACCGGTGACGCTGAGCTTTTCATCCGCGCTGAACCAGGTCAGGCGAGTGTTGGCCAGGGTGTAGTGGGGCTGGCTCAGGGTCTTGTCGGCGCTGCTCTGGCGGTCGGCGAGGAAGTATTCCTTGTCGCGGAAACTCACGTCGCCACCGGCCACCAGCTTGCCGCCGATCTCCAGGGGAATGGTGTAGTCGCCCCCCAGGGACACCACGTTGCGCGGCGAGCGCACGAAGCTGTTGCCGCTGTAGTCGCCGGTGATCGCGCCGGTGTTGGGGTTGGTGTTCTTGAAGTCGGTGTACTCGGTATCCAGGAACGAGATCGCCGCTCGCAGGTGCAGGTAGTCAGTGGGCTGGCCTTCCAGCTCCAGCTCGGCGCCCTTGACCTTGCCCTTGGCGCCGTTGGTCAGGGCGGTGGTGAGCACGCCGTTGTTGACCGTCAGCAGGTTCACCTGGATGTCCGAGTAGTCGTAGTAGAAGACGTTGGCGTTGGCCGTCAGGCGGTGGTTAAACCATTCCGACTTGAGGCCGATCTCGTAGGCGTCCAGCTGTTCCGGGTCCACCGTGGTCAACTGCGCCAGGCTGGTGGACAGCCCGGTATTGAAGCCCCCGGAGCGGAAGCCGTGGGCATAGCGGAAGAACACCCGGACGTTGTCGTTGATCCGGTATTCCGGGGTCAGGTCGTAGGTCCAGGCTTCCCAGGTCTTGCTCTCGTCGCGGCTGCCATTGCTGCCGGCGGCGCCCAGGGGAATCAGCGGGCCGTTGGCGGTGGCGCGGGTGAGCTGGGTCAGGTCCAGGTCGATGTCTTTCTTTTCCTGGGTCCAGCGCAGGCCGCCGGTAACGGTGAAGTTGTCGGTGAAGTCGTAGGTCAGGTTGCCGAACAGCGCGTAGCTGTCGGTGGTGTGCTGGTAGTTGAGGTCGCGAAAGTCGGTGGCGCCGCCGGTCTGGTTGGAACCGCTGCCGTTGGGCGTGGGGCCCGGGGTGATGAGGCGCTTGGCCGAGCTGTCCAGGTCCTCATGGAAGTAGTGCACCCCCGCCAGCCAGCGCAGGGTCTCCTGCTGCGGCGAGGCCAGGCGCAGTTCCTGGGAGTACTGGTTGTAGCGGTTGTCGCTGATGGCCGCGCCGTTGACCTCGTAGGGGGTGTAGTCGGCGTCGCTGGTGGACTGCCCGCGAATGTAGTCGTAGGCGCTGATGGAGGTCAGGGTGTAGTCCCCCAGGCGCCAGTTCAGGGTCAGCGAGGTGCCGTCGTGATCGAGCTTGGCGTCCTCGTTGACGTTGAGGGCGATATTGCGCCCGTCGGGCCGCTGGTAGCCGACGTTGTAGTAGCGCCCCACCGGCAGCGAGCCGTTGCTGCCGTCGCCCTTGTATTCCCGGGCGTGGATCTTCAGCAGGGCGTCCAGGTCCGGGTTGAGCTTGGCCAGGAACTGCAGGCGCACGGCTTTCTTGTCGACGTCGCCGTAGGTGTGGTCGTCGGTGAGGTTCTTCTGGAAGCCGTCGCGTTCTTCCGAATACAGCGACAGCCGCGCCGCCAGCTTGTCATCCACCAGGGCTCCACCGATGGCGCCATTGAGGATGCGCTCGTTCTTGCTGCCGATGCCCAGGGTGCCGTAGCCGTCAGTGTCGAAGCCGGGCTTCTTGGAAATCACATTGACCGCACCGGCAGTGGTGTTCTTGCCGTACAGGGTGCCCTGGGGGCCACGCAGGATTTCGATGCGCTCCAGATCGAACAACGGCCCGCCGCCGGCGATGGGCGCGTTGAGGTAGACGTCATCGGCGTAGATGCCCACCGGGAACACCGTGGCGGCCCCGGTATCGCCGGTGCCCAGGCCACGGATATACCAGCGCGGCCGGCCGTCGCCATCGGGGTTCTTGGCCGAGGCGTTGGGGATGAAGGTGGTGATATCGCCCATGTTGCGCACCCCGTCGGTCACCAGGCTGGTGCCCTGGACCGCCGACACCGCCACCGGAACCTCTTGCAGGGTTTCCTCCCGGTGCTGGGCGGTGACGGTCACGGTCTTCAAGGCTGGCTCGGTGCTGTTCCTGGTGGTGTCGGCCTCGGTGGTTTCAGCGGCCAGCGAAGCCTGGCTGAATGAGCCCCCGGCGAGGGCCAGTGCCAGCCATAGACTCTTGGTGATCGGATTAAGCTTATGCATGTGAATCTCCCCCATTTAAAGTTTCGCTAAAGGGGCAGGAGCAGAGATCGTGCCAAGAGTTTTTCCTGGCTGTTTTGATTTGCTAGGTGATTGAAAATAAAGGGTTAATTCCAAAGGCTTGGGCCGTGAAAACTGCAGCTTGCGTTGAGGCGAACAGGCGCATTTGAGAGGGGGTAAAACACCTGCGGTGGATTCAGCAGAAGTTGCTGGGTGGCTGCTGCTGGAGCAGCACCGCGTACCCCGCGAAATGCTGCCCCACCAACACAAGCGCAAGAGCCGGCTTGCCGGCGAATGGGCCTTCGAGCCTTGCGCCGAACTGGCGGACGCCTTCGCTGGCAAGCCAGCTCCTACAGGTCCCATGTGATTGCGGCGTTCCCACCCCGTAGGAGCCGGCTTCCCGGCGAAGAGGCCTTTGAACCTTGCACCGAACTGGCGGACGCCTTCGCTGGCAAGCCAGCTCCTACAGGTCCCATGTGATTGCGGCGTTCCCACCCCGTAGGAGCCGGCTTGCCGGCGAAGAGGCCTTTGAACCTTGTGCCGAACTGGCGGACGCCTTCGCTGGCAAGCCAGCTCCTACAGGTCCCAGGTGCTTGCGGTGTTCCCCCCGTAGGAGCCGGCTTGCCGGCGAAGAGGCCTTTGAACCTTGTGCCGAACTGGAGGACGCCTTCGCTGGCAAGCCAGCTCCTACAGGTCCCACGCGATTACGGCGTTCCCACCCCGTAGGAGCCGGCTTGCCGGCGAAGGGGCCTTTGAACCTTGCACCGAACTGGCGGACGCCTTCGCTGGCAAGCCAGCTCCTACAGGTCCCAGGTGCTTGCGGCGCTCCCTCCGTAGGAGCCGGCTTGCCGGCGAAGGGGCCTTTGAACCTTGTGCCGAACTGGAGGACGCCTTCGCTGGCAAGCCAGCTCCTACAGGTCCCAGGTGATTGCGGTGTTCCCTGCGCAGGAGTCGGTTGGCCGGCGAGTCAGACGGCGACTCGGGAGGTGGAGCCGATGACGGTCTCCAGTACGCTGAAGTCGATCCATTCCCGTACGTCGAAACGCCGGGGAATGAATTGCCAGCGATGGAGGAAATCGGTGAAGTCCTGCAGGGCTTCGATGGACCGCGCATCCAGGGTGGTGCGCAGGCGCCGGTGGGCATCCTCGCCATAGGCGGCTGCCACCCAGTATTCGCTGGTGTTCAGCTCTCGGGCCAGAAAGCGCCGGGTTTCCTCGGGATTGGCCCAGGCCCATTGCTCGGTGCGCAGCACGGTGTCGACGATCTTCACGCTGGCGTCGAAGTGCTCGCGCAGCAGGTGGGTGTCCACGGTCAGGGTGCGCGGGGTGCCGTTGTTGGAGCGGATCAGCGGGTCGGGGTGGGAGCCGGTGTCCACCACCACCTGCAGGCCGAACTCGTTGGCCAGGTGCACGGCGTGGGCGCCCTTGAGGAAGATCGCGTCGATGTCGCCCCGCAGCAGGCCGATCAGTTCGTTGTTGCGGCGGCTGAAGCGGGTCACCCCCAGGCTGACTTCGGAACCGTACAGGTGCTGTTTCTGTTCGTCGCTGTAGGTGCCGCCGTAGGGGTAGTCCACCAGCTCGACGTCACTGACCTCCAGGCCTTCCAGCTTGAGGGCGTTTTCCAGGCCGCGCAGGGCTTGGGCGCGGGTGAAGTCGATCTGCACGTTGGCCCATTTGGGCAGGCCGAAACGCCGGTTCTTCAGGTCGCGGATGCTCTTCACGCCGCTTTCCGCGGTGGTCAGGATCAGCTGCACCTCGTCGCTCCAGGACAGGCCCAGGACCCGGGTCTGCACACCGCTGGAATAGGCCCAGATGGCCGGGATATTGCCGCCATGGCGCACCGAGTTCTGCAGGTGGTGGTCGTAGTGGGCCTCGCGCACTTCGCGTTCGCTGGATTCGCGCAGGGACTGGATGTTGGTGCCGAACGGCAGGAAAGCCTCGGCCAGGCGTCCGGACTGTACCGCGATGCCAAGCCCGGTGGGCACCGGGCTGTGGGTGTACCAGAGGGTATCGAGTGGTTTGCTCATAAGGGTCTTCAGTTCGAATCCATGAAACCTGGCGCGGTCAGCCGGCCAGAGCGGTAGGGGTGGCCAGCAGCGCATCCAGCGGCCGGCGGTCGATCCATTGGCGCACGTCCACCGGCTGCGCAATGAAGCGCCAGCGCTGCAGGAAGGCGCTGAAATCCTCCAGCGCGTCGATGGCCCGCTCATCCAGGCCGGTGCGCAGGCGCAGGTGGGCATCTTCGCCATAGGCGGCGCTGATCCAGTACTCGCTGCTGTTGGTTTCCCGGGCCAGGTAGCGGCGGGTGTCCTCCGGGTGGCGGTGGGCCCAGTGTTCGGCCCGCAGCACGGCGCCGAGAATCCCGGTGGCGACCTCGAAGTGCTGCTCCAGCAGGTTCAGGTCGACGGTCAGGGTGCGCGGGGTGCCGTTGTTGCAGCGGATCAGCGGGTCGGGATGGGCACCCGTGTCGATCAGGGTGCGCAGGCCGAATTCATGGGCATGGCGGGCGGCGCTGGCGCCCTTGAGGAAGATCGCGTCGACCTCGCCCCGCAGCAGGCCTTGCAGCTCCAGGTTGCGGCCGGCGGTGGGCTGGGCGCTGACCGGGGTATCGGCCAGGGTCTGCACCTGGGGGTCGCTGAAGGTGCCGCCGTAGCGGTAGTTCACCAGTTGCAGGTCGCCCACCTGCAGGCCGTCCAGGTTCAGGGCATTTTCCAGGCCGCGCAGGGCCTGGGCGCGGGTGAAGTCGATCTGCGCGCCGGCCCAGTCCGGCAGGCCGAAGCGCCGGCCCTTGAGGTCCTGGATGCGCTGGATGCCGCTGTCGGCGCGGGTCAGGATCAGTTGCACCTCATCGGCCCAGGACAGGCCGATCAGCCGGGTTTCCCGACCCTGGGCCCGAGCCCAGAGGGCCGGGATGCTGCCGCCGTGGCGCACCGAGTTGCGCAGGCTGTGGTCAAAATGCGACTCGCGCACGGCCTGGTCGCTGGACTCGCGCAGGGACTGCACCTGGGTGCCGAGGGCGCCAAGGCTGTCTTGCAGCCAGCCTTTCTGCACGGCAATGCCCAGGCCCGTGGGAACCGGGCAGCGGGTGTACCAGAGGGTATCCAGAGGATGGGACATGAACGGGCTCCTTATGGGCTCAGGCGCGTGCCTGCTGGGGCGCCGCCTGGGCGACGGGGCGTTGCTGCACCAGGGGCAGGACTTCCTGGCCGATGCGCAGGGCTTCCTCCAGGTGCGGGTTGCCCGCCAGGATGAAGGTGGAGAAACCGGCGTCGCGGTATTCCGCCAGGCGCTCGGCAACGTTCTGGTGGCTGCCCACCAGGCCCACGGTGGGTCCCGGCTTGGCCTTGGCGAAGCCGGCCCAGAGGTTGGGGCCGAGGATCAGGTCATCGAAGCGGTCGACGTTCTGGTGGTAGGCGGTCTGCCGCGCAGCGCCCACCGAATCCGAGCCGCTGGTGAAGTTCTTGGCGATCAGGCTGCCTTTGCCTTCGAGCTTGTCGAACTGGCGGCGCAGGTCGGCCCAGGCCTGCTCTTCGGTTTCCCGGGCGAACAGATCGACCCGCAGGCCGAAGCGCACCGTGCGCCCCTGTTTGTCCGCCAGCTCGCGGACCCGCTCGATATGCGGCTTGAGCTGGTCGATGGGTTCGGCCCAGTTGAGGTAGACGTCGGCGTGCCGCGCGGCCACGTCCAGGGCGGCGTCGGAGAAACCGGAGAAATACACCCCCGGCTTGCGTTCCTGCTGCAGGCCCGGGGGCAGGGCGCCGTTCTCCAGCTGGTAGATATCGCCGTCATAGGAGAAGCGCTCGTTCTGCCACAGGCCCTGGATGACGTCGAGGAACTCGCCGGTGCGCTGGTAGCGCCGGTCATGGTCCAGGTAGTCGCCATGGGCCCGCTGGCTGATCGGATTGCCACCGGTGATGATGTTCCAGTCCAGGCGTCCGTGGCTGAGGTTCTGCAGGATCGCCGCCTGCTGGGCGGCATAGGCGGGTAGGGTCCAGGTGGCCTGGAAGGCAATCAAAAAACGGATGCGCCGGGTTTCCCGGGCCAGGGCCGCGGCGACCACCCACGGCTCGGGGCCGGTGGGCAGCAGGGCGCCTTCGAAGCCGGCCAGCTCGGCCGCCTTGGCCACCTGGGCGATGTAGTCGATGTAGGTGAAACCGTCGGGCTCGCCGGTGGCCAGGCGGCCAGGGGCGATATGCCCCGGGCGGGGTTGGGGATTGCCGCGATTGTGCTTGTCGGTGCTCAACTGCGGACCGTCGGTGCCCAGCGGCAGGCGCCAGAAAAATTCAGTGCTCATGGGTGCTCCTGATTCAGTAACGCGTTGCGCCGCGCGGGTGCGAAGACGCCTGACGGAGGCGATTGCAACGGCCATGCCATGGCTGGCACAGCCTGCAGGCATGGGCCTTGAGCGGCTATTCGGGATGCGCTGGCGACAGCGAATGCTGCTGTAGCAGCACCCCGTCAGCAGCGGTTGCTGGGCGCGCAACAGATTTGCCGCCCCCCATATCAACGCTGCCCGTGTAGGAGCCGGCTTGCCGGCGAAGAGGCCGGCAAGACATGCGCCGCGCTTGAAGACGCTTTCGCTGGCAAGCCAGCTCCTATGGTTGGCGCAATATCGGCGTTGCCCGTGTAGGAGCCGGCTTGCCGGCGAACAGGCCCGCAAGACATGCGCCACGCTTGAAGACGCCTTCGCTGGCAAGCCAGCTCCTACGGTTGGCGCAATATCGGCGCCGTCCTTGTAGGAGCCGGCTTGCCGGCGAAGAGGCCGGCAAGACATGCGCCGCGCTTGAAGACGCCTTCGCTGTCAAGCCAGCTCCTACGGTTGGCGCAATATCGGCGCCGTCTTTGTAGGAGCCGGCTTGCCGGCGAAGAGGCCGGCAAGACATGCGCCACGCTTGAAGACGCCTTCGCTGGCAAGCCAGCTCCTACGGTTGGCGCAATATCGGCGCTGCCCTTGTAGGAGCCGGCTTGCCGGCGAACAGGCCGGCAAGACATGCGCCGCGCTTGAAGATGCTTTCGCTGGCAAGCCAGCTCCTACGGTTGGCGCAATATCGGCGCTGCCCTTATGGGCGGGTGGTCAGGCCGGGGCGGTCTCGGCGCTGCGCAGGTAGGCCTGGTACAGCGCTGCATAGGCGCCGTCGCGTTGCATCAGTTGCGGGTGCGTGCCCTGTTCCACCAGCCGGCCATGACGGATCACGGCGATCCGGTCGGCGTCGCGGATGGTCGCCAGGCGGTGGGCGATGATGATCGCGGTGCGCCCCTGGCACAGCCGGCGCAGGGCGCGCTGGATGCGCCGCTCGGTGTGGATGTCCACCGCCGAGGTGGCTTCGTCCAGCACCAGCACCGCCGGGTTGGCCAGGTAGGCTCGCACCAGGCACACCAGTTGCCGCTGGCCGTGGCTCAGGTGTCCACCCAGGGGGCCGACCTCGCTGTGGTACTGATGGGGCAGGCGTTCCAGCACTTCGTCCGCTCCCAGGTCCCGGGCCGCGGCAATCAGCGTCCCATCATCGGCGCCGGGGGCCGCCAGGCGCAGGTTGTCGAGGATGCTGCCGCTGAACAGCACGTTGTCTTGCAGTACCACGCCCACGGCCCGACGCAGGTCGTGCTGGGCCAGGTGGCGGATGTCCACGCCGTCGAGCGTCACGGCGCCGCCCTGAACGTCGTAGAAACGGGTCAGTAACTGCACCAGGGTGCTTTTGCCATGGCCCGAGGGGCCGACAATCGCCAGCACTTCGCCGGCCTTGATCTGCAGGTCCAGGTCCTGGATCACCGCATTGTCGCTCTTGGGGTCGTAGGCGAACCGTACCTGCTCGAAGCCGACCTCGCCGCGGGCCCGTTGCACGCGCCGTGGGTGGGCTGGGTCGAGGACCTGGGGCCGGGTGTCCAGCAGCAGGAAGATCCGCTGCGCCGAGGCCGAACCGGTGGCGTAGCGTTCGAACAGGTCGGAGAGCTCCTGCAACGGGCCAAGAAACAGAAACACGTAGAACAGGCTTTCCGCCATCTGGCCAACGCTGATCTGGTTGCCGGCCAGCCCATAGCCGCCCACCAGCAACAGCGCGGCCATGCCGGCGGCACTGAGCAGGGCGGTGAACGGGGCGAACCAGCTGGAGCGCAGGCTGCCGCGAATCAGCGCCTGGTTGAAGTCATCCAGCAGGCCGCGATAGCGCTGCAGGTTGGGTTCCTGCTGCCCGCATTGCTGGAGCATGCGCGCGCCGCTGACGCTTTCCACCAGGTGCGCGGTGAAGCGGCTGCGGTTCTCCGCGACCCTGGCCCAGTTGCGCTGGGAGATGCGCTTGAAGCCCCAGGTCGCCAGCACCAGCAGCGGCACCGTGGCCGCCAGGCTGAGGAAGAACCGCGGGTCGATGCGCCACAGCATCAGCGCCGCCAGGCCACAGCGTAACAGGGCCCCCAGCAGCTCTGGCGGGCCCTGGATCAGCAGCGGTTCCAGGCTGTCGACGTCGCGGTCGGCGCGGGAAATGATGCGCCCGGCGCGGGTCTGGTCGAAGTAGCTGACGCTCAGGGCCTGGATATGGGCAAAGACCTTGACCCGCAGGTCGTTGAGCACCCGGATCGCTGCGCTGCCGGCGACGAACTGCGACAGCCCGGCCAGGACGAAGCGCCCCAGCCAACTGGCCGCCAGCCCCAGGCCCAGCCACAGCACCAGGGATTCATCCAGCAGCCAGTGGCCCTGGTCCGGGACCAGCCCGTGGTCCAGCAGTTCGCGCACGAACCAGGGCCGCAGGAAGACGGTGAACACCAGCAGCAGCTCGATGCCGATCACCGTCAGGATCGCGCCGCGGATCGGCCGCAGCAGAGGCAGCAGGCGGGACAGCATGCTGCGGTCCAGCGCCTGGCGGGCGAGCATTTCCTCGATTTCGATATCGCTCAGGGCCTTGCCGGCGATTGGATTAGCCATGATCGATTCCCAGCAGGTCGCGGTAGTGCGCGTTGGTTTCCACAAGGTCGGCGTGAGCGCCGTTGGCACTGATGCGCCCGTCCTGCAGCAGCAACACCCGGTCCGCCAGGAGAATGGTCGAGAGCTTGCTGGAGATCACCAGCAGGGTGGTGGCCCGGCCCTGGTCTCGACGCAATTGGCGGATGTTGTCCAGCACCTGGCGTTCACTGATGGCGTCCAGGGCGCTGGTGGCGTCGTCGAGGCAGAGAATGTCCGGTTCTCCCAGCAGTGCCCGGGCCAGGCTCAGGCGCTGGCGCTGGCCACCGGAAAGGGTGAGCCCACGGTCGCCGAGGCGGCTGTCCAGGCCTTGGGGCAAGCGTTCCAGTACATCTTCCGCGGCGGCCAGGGCCAGGCCCTGGCGCAGTTGCCGGTGGCTGGCGTCGGGGGCCGTGAGGCGCAGGTTGGCCGCCAGGGTGTCGGAAAACAGGAAGCTTTCCTGGGGCACCACATGCACCCGGCGCCGTAGCTGTTGCAGATCCAGCTCGCGCACGTCTTGCCAGCCGCTGTGCTCGGAGCCCAGCAGCACCCGGCCGGCACCGGCCTCGGTGAGGCGCGGCAGGAGGCTGGCCAGCAGGCTCTTGCCGGTGCCGGTGGCGCCCACCAGGGCCACCACCTCGCCAGGTTCAAGGCTCAGGGAGCAGTCATCGAGAATCTTCCGGCCCCCGCCGGGGGCGCTGACGCTGACCCCCTCCAGGCGCAACCCCAGGGGCGCCTGGGGCAGCCGGGCGTTGCCACTGCGAATGTGCAGTGGCTCGTCCAGCAACTGCCAGATGCGCTCGGCGCTGGAGCGGGCGTCGGCAAACGTCTGCATCACCCGGCCGATGCCTTCGATGCGAAACACCAGGGTGGTGACGATCAGCAGGGCGCTGACCAGCTCGCCGATCCCCAGTTGCCCGGCCGCCACCCGATGAGCGCCGTAGACCAGGACCCAAACATGGCTGAGGGCGACCACGGCCTGGGGCAGGGGGATTCGCGAACTGGAGTAGGCCAGGGCCCGGCGTGCGTGCTCGGCGAACAGCCCGACCTGGGCGGCAAAACCCTGGATGCGGCCGTGCTCCAGGGCGAAGGACTTGATCACCCGCACCCCGCCGATGCCTTCGCTGAGGTCCTGGTTGACCCGGTCGTAGGCGGCGCCCACTGCGCGATCGAGGCTGACCAGGTGCTCGGTCTGGCGCACGAAGATCCACAAGCCGCAGGCGGTGAGCAGCAGCGGCACCACTGCCAGCCAGGGGTTGTACCAGGCCAGCAGGCCCACCGTGGCCAGCACCACCAGGGGCGTTTCCACCACCTGGCGCCAGAAGCTGATGAGGGCGTCGCGGACCTTGTCTGCATCGCGGGTGGTGCGGGTGATCATCTCGCCCATGCCGTGCTGCCAGTGGTAGCCCAGGTGCAGGCCCTGGACCTGCTGCAGGATGCGCTCGCGCAGGCGGGTCAGCAGCTCCTGGCTGAGCACCAGGGACAGCACGGTGGCGGCGTACTGCAACACGCCCCGGCCCAGGGCCACCGCCAGCAGCAGCCACAGCCAGTACCAGCCCAGGCTGGCATCCAGGCTGCCGTCGGCCAGGCGTCTTACCGCCTGCCCACTGCTGACAGCGTTGACCGCATGACCGATCAGCCACTGCTGCCAGACCAGCCCGAGGTTGACGGCGACATAGAGCAGCGCCACCAGGGCGAAGCGCCAGGGCACTTCCCGGTAGATCGCCAGCGCGCGCAAGAGAGGGTGTTTTTCGATCATGCAGGGCTCATTCAGGGAAATATTGGCCATTGATCGTAGGAGCCGGCTTGCCGGCGAATGGGCCCTTGAGCCTTGTGCCGGGTTCGAGGACGCCTTCGCTGGCAAGCCAGCTCCTACGGTGTGGGGTGATACGGTGCTTCTTCGTAGGAGCCGGCTCGCCGGCGAAGAGGCCCTCAAGCCTTGTGCCAGTCTTGCGAACGCCTTCGCTGGCAAGCCAGCCCCTACGGTGCGGGGTAATACGGTGCTTCTTCGTAGGAGCCGGCTCGCCGGCGAAGAGGCCCTCAAGCCTTGTGCCAGTCTTGCGAACGCCTTCGCTGGCAAGCCAGCTCCTACGGTGCGGGGTGATACGGTGCTTCTTCGTAGGAGCCGGCTTGCCGGCGAAGAGGCCCCCAAGCCTTGTGCCAGTCTTGCGAACGCCTTCGCTGGCAAGCCAGCTCCTACGGTGCGGGGTGACACGGTGCTTCTTCGTAGGAGCCGGCTTGCCGGCGAAGAGGCCCCCAAGCCTTGTGCCGGTCTTGCGAACGCCTTCGCTGGCAAGCCAGCTCCTACGGTGCGGGGTGACACGATGCTTCTTTGTAGGAGCCGGCTTGCCGGCGAAGAGGCCCTCAAGCCTTGTGCCTGTCTTGCGGGCGCCTTCGCTGGCAAGCCAGCTCCTACAGGCGGCGGTGGTTGGCCGTCAGGGCGCCGGGCGGGTCGCGCCCTGTTGCTCCTTGGCATTGAGGATCGCGGTGTATTCGCCCGGGTCGATGCCATTGAGGTAGTAGTTGCCCACGTGGTGCAGGCGCCAGCGGATCGGGTCGTGGGTGGTGTGCACCCGGGCGTTGCGCCAGAAGCGGTCGAGGTTCCATTTGCTCAAGGAGGAACTGGCCCCCAGCAGCGAGAAGATGTCGCTGGAAATCTTCAGCGCGGCGCTATCGGAATGGGCCCGGGCAGTGGCCACGCTGAGGATCAACTGGTCCTGCAGTTCCTTGTTGTCCGGGTCCTGCTCGTGTTCGTCGAACACCCGCGCGGCATCGCGCAGCAACGACTCGGCGGCGCGCAGGGCCACGGCGTATTCGCCGATCTGTTTGATGATGTGCGGCTCTTCGCTGGCGTGGTCGACGCCGCTTTCCACCCAGGGCCGGGCGTGCTGCTTGAGGTAGTCCACCGCCGCTCCCAGGGCGCCGGCGGCGATCCCGGTGTCGATGGCCGCATGCAGGATCTGCGGGAAGGTCAGGCCGGTGCGTTTCATCGGGCCCTTGCGCGGCGAGACGAAGTCTTCGTCCAGTTCGATGTTGTCGAAGATCACCGTGCCGCTGACCGAGTTCTGCTGGCCGAAGGCGTGCCAGTCGTCCACCAGGGTCAGGCCCGGGGTGTTGCGGTTGAGCAGCACTCCGGCACCGCCGTCCTCACTGGCGGCGGTCAGGGAAATCCACTCGGCCAGGTAAGCGCCAGTGGAGTAGAACTTGCTGCCATTGAGGATCAGCTTGCCGTCGGCGCGACGTTCGATGCGGGTCTTGAGGGCGAACTTGTTCTTGCCGCCGACTTCCGCCAGGGCGTTGCCCAGGCGCTTGCCGGCCAGCACATCGCTCACCAGACGGTCGCGCACGGCCTCCGGGTAGCCGCTGAAGATGCCCCGCAGCATCACGTTGTGGATCTGCAGCAACTGGCCGACGCCGCCGTCGGCCACGGAGATCAGGCGCACCGTTTCGACGATGGTAGCCACCGAGGCCCCCAGGCCACCGAAGGCCTTGGGCACGCCGATGGCGGTCAGGCCGCTGGTGGACAGCAGCTCGGCCTGGCGCCGGGGCAACTGGCCGTTGGCCTGGGGATCGGCGGCGATTGCAGCGATTTGCGTGGCGATCTCCCGCGCGGTGGCGATGGCTTCGGCCTCGCTGCGCAGGACGCGTACCGGCGCGATGCTAAGGGTTTGTACGCTACTCATGTGTCTACCTCTATCAAAGGAATCGATCCACTGCAGGAGCCGGCTTGCCGGCGCAGGGGCCCTTGAGCCTTGCGCCAGTCCTGGCGACGTCTTCGCTGGCAAGCCAGCTCCTACAGGGGCGTGTGTATCGGCCTGATCCGTAGGAGCCGGCTTGCCGGCGAAGGGGCCCTTGAGCCTTGCGCCAGTCCTGGCGACGCCTTCGCTGGCAAGCCAACTCCTACAGGGGCGTGTGTATCGGCCTGGTCCGTAGGAGCCGGCTTGCCGGCGAAGGGGCCCTTGAGCCCTGCGCCAGTCCTGGCAGCGCCTTCGCTGGCAAGCCAGCTCCTACAGGGGGCGTGTGTATCGGCCTGATCCGTAGGAGCCGGCTTGCCGGCGAAGAGGCCCTTGAGCCTTGCATCAGTCCTGGCGACGTCTTCGCTGGCAAGCCAGCTCCTACAGGGGCGTGTGTATCGGCCTGGTCCGTAGGAGCCGGCTTGCCGGCGAAGGGGCCCTTGAGCCTTGCACCAGTCCTGGCAGCGTCTTCGCTGGCAAGCCAGCTCCTACAGGGGCGTGTGTATCGGCCTGGTCTGTAGGAGCCGGCTTGCCGGCGAAGAGGCCCTTGAGCCTTGCACCAGTCCTGGCAGCGCCTTCGCTGGCCAGCCAACCCTTGCAGCAGGTGTTGAGAGGGGCTTGAGCAAGTTCTGCGCCAGGGCCTTTTCAGCTGGCGAAAAATCCGTTGCAGGCCTTGTGCAACAAGGCCTTCGGGCGGGTGATCAGGCGCAGCCAAAGCATGTATTGCTGCTCCAGCAGCAATGCCCGTCGGCCCGTTGCTCCAACAGCAGCAGTCGCCGCGCAATGCTGCTGGCCGGGCAGCAGTCGGCCTCGCGTCGATTTCGCCAGCAGCGGCGCAGGCCCCGTAATCCGGGGCCTTGTCCAGTTGGCACGGGCGCTGCAATGGCCCTGGCAACAGCCATTGCCCAGGAGCTCATTGATGACCCTTGCCGCCACATTGCCCCTATCCGCTGCCCAGCCCGAGCTGGAGCAGATCTGGTTCACCCGTTGCCCGGTGCCCACCGCGTCCGGAATCGCCTACAAGCTGGGCTGGCTCAGCGAGGAGTTCGCCGCCGACGGCCTGCCGGTGGCGACCCTGCAGGAAGCCCGGCAACTGGGCCATCACCACTACGATCACCAACTGCCCGGGCTGTTTCGCGAGGGCGGCAACGTCCCGGCCCTGGCCGCCCGCGCCGCCGGTTCGCCGAGCCGGTTGATCGGCCTGACCTGGATCGAGGAATGGCAGACCCTGCTGGTACGCCCGGACTCCGGCATCCGCCGCCCCGAGGACCTCAAGGGCAAGCGCCTGGCCCTGCCGGCCTGGGGCGAAAATCGTCCGGGGAGCATTGCCCGGGCCATGAGCCTGCACGGCTACAAGGGCGCCCTGAGCCTGGCGGGCCTGAGCTTCGATGATGTCGAACTGGTGGAAGTGGCGCTGCAGGACCAGGAGCGGGCGGCCAACCCCCAGGAAGGTTTGCAGCGCCTGTGGTCCGGCCTGGACTACCTGGTGCGCGGCGAGGTGGACGCGGTCTACGTCAAGGGCGCGGCTGCCGCCGATGCCGCCCGGCGCCTGGGACTGGTGGTGGGCATCGACCTGGACCTGATCGCCGAGCCGCGCTACCGCATCAACAACGGCACCCCGCGGCCGATCACCGTGCACCAGAGCCTGCTGGACAACCACTTCGACCTGGTGGTGCGCTTTCTTGCCCAGACCCTGCGCGCCGCCGATTGGGCAGCGCACAACCGCCCGGCGCTGAACGCCATTCTTGAAGAGGAAACCCGTGCCGGCAGTGCCGGCGTGAATGAGGCCTACCGCGGCGATTTCCATACCACCCTGGCGCCGGACCTGTCGCCCCAGCGCCTGGAGTTTCTCGATATCCAGAAAAACTTCCTCTACCGGCACGGCTTCCTGGAACGGGATTTCGCCATTGCCGATTGGGTCGATCCACGCCCATTGCTCGCCGCCCACGAACTGCTGGCCAAGCGCCGCGCCTGAACCCGGAGAATCGCCATGACCGTATTGATCAACGAAACACCCATTACCCAGGAACTGCAGGCCTTCATCGACCAGGTGCTGCTGGAGGCCGAACAGGCGTTCACCGTGTTCCGCGAAACCCGGACCATTACCGCCAACGGCACCGTGGGCTTCATCGAGCGGGTGCCGGGCCAGGAACTGCTGGTGTCGGTGAACTATGGCGGCCCGTGGAACTACCACAAGCCGTTGCAGGCCACGGTCACCGACTTTGCCGGCAAGGTCATCCTCGGCCAGGGCAAGGGCGGCCTGGGGCGCTACACCAAGCTGTTCCAGCAACACCCCGACATCACCACCGTGTCCCACGTGCATTCGCCGTACCTGGGGGCCTGGGCCCAGACCCACCGGAGCCTGCCGTTCCACTACGTGCCGGTGCAGCGTTACCAGCTGGCCCGGGAGCTGCCGGTGTACATCGACCGGCGCCAGCCCGAGGTGGATTTCATCCTCGACAGCATCGCGCAGAACCCCTTCAACCTGGCGATTCTCGAAGCCAATGGCGGCTCCACCGTATGGGGCAAGCAAGGCTTGCGGGCCACGGCGGAATTCATCCTGCTGCTGGAGGAGGGCGCGCAACTGCAACTGCTGGCCGACGCCTTGGGCGGTTCGCGGCCTTATGGCCCAGGCGTACTGACCCAGCAATGGAAAATGAGCGGCCTGTACGAGCGCGCCACTGAACTGGGCCTGGTGCCCGCCATCGACCGACGCAATTGACCTGGCGCCCCACGGGATCGCGCCGCGCCGGGCCCCTACGGGATTTATCCGACTGCTGTAGGAGCTGGCTTGCCAGCGAAGGCGCCCACAAGAGCGATGCAAGGCCTGAGGGCCTCTTCGCCGGCAAGCCGGCTCCTACAGGGACTGGGGGATCTATCTGGCGGCTGTAGGAGCTGGCTTGCCAGCGAAGGCGTCCGCCAGGGCGATGCAAGGCCTGAGGGCCTCTTCGCCGGCAAGCCGGCTCCTACGGGGACTGCGGGATTTATCTGGCGGCTGTAGGAGCTGGCTTGCCAGCGAAGGCGTCCGCCAGGGCAACGCAAGGGCAATGCTCAGGCGCTAAAGGCGTTCAATCATTCAAGGAACAGGCACATGGCCGTCAAGATTCTCTGGTACCTCACCACCCCCGATGGCCCCTATCCTTGGGAGCCGGAAGGGCGCTGGAACACTGATTTTCAACACCTCAAGCAGCTGGCGGTGGCCAGTGATCGCCTGGGTTACTACGGCTCGCTGCTGGGGTCGAGCCCCAATGAAAGCCTGGCGGTCTCGGCGGCGCTGATCGATGCCACCCAGCGCCTGCGCTTTCTGGTGGCCCAGCATCCGGGGGAGTTGTCACCGGCGGTGCTGGCCAAGTGGGCGCTGACCTTCGATCAGTTCTCCAACGGCCGTCTGCTGTTCAATGTGGTCAACGGCAGTGACGCCGGGCTGGCCACCCTCGGGGTGCACTATCCCCACGATGAACGTTATGACTTCAGCCTGGAGTACTGGCGGGCCTTTCAGGGCTTCTACGCCGGCGATACCACCGGCTATGACGGTCGCTACGTCAGGCTGGCGCCGCGCTCGCCGGCTGCGGCCAGCCATCCCCTGGGCGGCTGGCATGCGCCGCGGCAGCGCCCCGGCATCCCGCTGTGGGGCGCCGGCACTTCCGGCCCGGGAGTGGCGCATTCGGTGCAGTTGCTGGATGTGTACCTGAGCTTTGCCAACACCCCACCGAAGCTTGGCGAGAAGTTTCGCAAGGTGGCCGCCGAAGCGGCGAAGATCGGCCGCGAGCTGAGCTTTGGCACGCGCCTGCAGATCATCGTCCGGGAAACCGAGGAGGAGGCCTGGGCCCACGCCGAGAAGCTGCTGCAGCGCACCTCGTTGCAGACCGCCCGGGCCTCCATCGAGCGCCAGTTGCCGCCCGGAGAAACCCTGGACAGCTTCCACAGCGACGATCCGCAGATCCAGCGCAATGTCGAGGCCATCCGTGCCGGGCGCCTGCCCAGGGCCCGGGACCTGGAGATCTACCCCAATGTCTGGCTTGGCCCGAGCCTGTTCGGCTTCAACATCCTCGGTCCGGCTGCAGGCACCTACCTGGTGGGCAGTGCCGAGCAGGTGGCCGAACGTATTCGCGAATACGAAGAGCAGGGCACTTCGGCCTTCATTCTTTCGGGCTTTCCGCTGATCGACGAAGCCCATCGGGTGGCAGACCTGCTGTTCCCGCTGCTGGACCTGGATCACGGTTTCGAGGTGCCGCGCCTGGGGGCCGCTGCGCCGGTCCGAGAACCGGCGGTTGCCAGCGAGCAGGCCTGAGGAGCGAGCCATGAGCGAGGTGTTTTCCCGTCGGGAGTTTCTCGGCAATTCCCTGGCCGTGGGTGGCGGCCTGTTGCTGGGCACCAGCCTGCTCGGCGGCTGCGACAGTGGCGCGGCGTTGAGCGCTGCGGCGCTGGCGTCCAGCACGCCGGTGCGCGGCGGACGCCTGCGGGTAGGGATCATCGATGGCGACCAGTCCGGCAACCTCGATGCCCATAAACCCGTGGGCGGCGGGATCATTCGTGGCTGGGCGCTGTACAGCAAGTTCTGGGAGTGGAACCCGGACGTCAGCACCCGCCTGGCCCTGGCGGAGTTCGCTGAACCCAATGCCGATGCCAGCGCCTGGACCATCCGCATCAAGCCGGGGCTGGAGTTTCACCACGGCAAGAGCATCGGCGCCGACGACATGCTGTTTTCCATCCTGCGCCTGACCGATCCGCAGCTGGCGTCACCCTTCGCCGGGCTGGTGGGGGCCATTGACCGCCAGGCCTTGCGCAAGCTGGACGAGCGCACCATCGAGATCCGTTTCAAGCAGGGCCAGAGCTTCTTTCCCCTGGACGAGACCCTGATCAGCTTCGGCGGCATCGTGCCCACCGACTACCACCCGCAGACCAACCCGGTGGGCGCCGGCCCTTACCGGCTCAAGCGCTTCATTCCCGGCCAGCGTTCGCTGTACAGCCGTTTCGAGAACTACTACAAGCCGGGGCAGCCCTATGCCGACGAGCTGGAAATCATCGAGTTCAAGGACCAGGTCTCCCGGGCCGCTGCCCTGCGAGCCGGGCAGATCGATGTGGCCAGTGGGGTCCAGGCCGAGCACAGCGCGCTGTTCAAGGCCGATCCGCGGCTCAGGTTCTATGCCTCGCCGAGCACCTCGTTCACCGGCTTCAACCTCAACCTGGCCAAGGCACCGTTCCAGGACGAGCGGGTACGCCAGGCGTTTCGCCTGCTGGCCGACCGCCAGGAACTGGTGGATCGCGGCCTCAACGGTTTCGGGCGGATCGCCAATGACCTGTATTCGCCCCACGACCCGACCTACAACCACGGCATTGCCCAGCGCCCCTATGACCTGGAGCAGGCCCGCTCGCTGTTGCGCCAGGCCGGGCAGAGCGACTTGCGGGTAGAGCTGACCAGCACCCCGGGTGCTGGTGTCAATGCGGCCCTGGTGTTCGCCCAGCAGGCGAAGAAAGCCGGGGTGCAGATCAAGGTGACCCAGGTCGACGGCTCGGTGTTCAACGGGCCCCAGCGGGAAAACTGGCTGCTGTCGCCCGGGTCGACCCCGGCCCGGGGCTTTCTTGCCTCGGCGTTGCACAACGACGCGCCCCAGGCCATCTACAACCGTAGTAATTTCCATGATCCGCGTTTCACCGAGCTCTACCGACAGGCCCTGGCCCAGCCCGACCTGGAATTGCGCAAACCCCTGGTGCATCAGGCCCAGGCCATCCAGCACCAACGTGGCGGGCTGTTGATCTGGGGCTTCAACGATGTGCTGGACGCCGCCTCGGTACGGGTCGGCGGCCTGACGCCGGAACAGACCACCTTCGCCTCCTGGCGCTTCGACGAGTTGTGGTTGAACCATGTCTGAACCCTGCGCAAAAGCCTCCAGAACTCCAGCCTGGCTGTCCTGGTTCATCGGTCGCCTGGGCTATGGCCTGCTCACCGCCTGGGTCATCAGCCTGGTGGTGTTCGTCGCCACCCAGGCACTGCCCTCGGACCCGGCGCGGGTGATCCTCGGCCCGGATGCGCCCCTGGACAGCATCCTCACCCTGCAACGCCAACTGGGGCTGGACCGGCCGCTGCTGGAGCAATACCGGCGCTGGCTGGGGCAGACCCTGGCCGGTGACCTGGGCCAGTCCCTGGATTCCAATGCCCCCGTGGCCGAGGTGCTCTTTGCCCGGCTGGGCTACACCCTGGCGCTGCTGGCCGGGGTCATGGCCCTGGTGGTGCCCGTGGCCCTGGGCCTGGGGGTGGCCCTGGCCCTGCGCCGGGACAGCCGCCTGGATCGCTGGAGCCTGTCGCTGCTGATCTTTCTCAAGGCGACGCCGGGGTTTCTCCTGGCCATTGGCCTGGTGCTGCTGTTCTCCATGCCCCACATGGACCTGCTGCCGGCGGTGTCGATCCTCGACCCGCAGTTGCCGCTGTGGCGGCAGTTGCAGTTCCTGGTGCTGCCGGCGCTGGCCCTGGCGCTGTCAGCCTTGCCCTACCTGACGCGCATGCTGCGTGCGGCGATGATCGAGGCCCTGGAGTCCGACTATGTGATTGCCGCGCGGCTACGGGGCATCCCGCAGTGGCGCATCGTCTGGCGCCACACCTTGCCCAATGCCCTGGTGCCGGCCATCCAGGGCCTGGCCCTGACCCTGCGCACGCTGATTGGCGGGGCCCTGCTGGCGGAAGTGGTGTTCAGCTACCCGGGCATCGGCACCTCGCTGAACTCGGCGATCCAGATGCGCGATTTGCCGATGATCCAGGCCATCGTGCTGGTGATCACCCTGGGGGTGGTGCTGATCAACCTGCTGGCGGACCTGGCCACGGTATTGCTCACCCCGAAACTGCGCACCGCGAGACGGGTCGGCCTGATCCGCCGCAACCGGCGCGGCATCCAGCCCTGGTGGCGCCGCTCGGCGCCCAAGGCCCCCTGAACCTGCGGCATGAGAACCGATCCATGAGTGATTTTCGTACGTCCCGCTGGCGCCTGTGGCTGGCCGAACCGCAAACCCGCAAGGGCGCCCTGATCACCTTGCTGGTGGTGCTGCTGGCGTTGTTCGGCCCCTGGCTCGCGCCCCGGGGCAGCACCGAGATGCTCGGCCCGGTCTACGGTGCGCCCGCTGCCGGCGCCTGGCTCGGCTATGACTTTCTCGGCCATGACGTGCTGTCGCGCCTGCTCAGCGGTGGCCTGTCGGTGCTGTGGATGTCCCTGGCGGCGGCGTCCATCGCCTTGCTGGTGGGGGGCACCCTGGGGTTGCTGGCAGGCCTGTCGCGGCGCCGCCTGGACCAGTTGATCAGCTGGCTGGCGGATGTGTCCCTGGCCTTTCCCGACCTGATCCTGGTGCTGCTGATCGTCTCCATGCTCGGGCGTGCGCCCTGGTTGATCGTGCTCACCGTGGCCATCGCCTTCACCCCCGGGGTGGTGCGCCTGGCCCGGGGCAGCGCGGTGGCGGTGGCCGGCCAGGAGTTCGTCGAGGCGGCGCAGATGATGGGGTATTCGCAGTGGCGGATTGTGTCCCGGGAGATCCTGCCCAACATCCTCACGCCCTTGCTGGTGCATTTCGGCAACATGCTGACCTGGGGCGTGGGCATGCTCTCGGGCCTGAGCTTCCTGGGGTATGGCGTGGCGCCGCCGGCCGCCGACTGGGGGCTGATGATCAATGAAAACCAGGCCGGGCTGCTGGTCCAACCCTGGGCGGTACTGGCCCCGGCGCTGCTGATCGGGATCTTCGCCTATGGCACCAACATCCTTGCTGAGGGCATTGGGCGCAGCCAGTCGCGGATCGGGGAGAAGCGCCCATGAACGCGGTCGCGGAAATTGCCCGGGACGTGCGGGTGCTGCAGGTCGACGACCTGCGGGTGGAGCTGGCGCCCGAGGTGGATGTGCTCTCGGGGGTGTCCTTCAGCGTCGCCACCGGGGAGATCCTCGGCCTGGTGGGGGAGTCCGGATCGGGCAAGACCACCCTGGCCACGGCGCTGTTGGCCCATGCCCGCCAGGGCGCGCGGATCGTCGACGGCCGGGTCGAAGTGGCCGGTCAATCGTTGCTGGAGCTCTCGGGCCAGGCCTTGCGCCGGGCCCGGGGCAGCCTGATCGGCTACGTCGCCCAGGACCCGGCCACCGCCTTGAATCCGTCCCTGCGCATCGGCAGCCTGCTGCGCGAAACCCTGGCCGTGCATCAGCAGCACCTGGCACGGGGCGCGCAGCAGCAGCGGATCGTCGAAACCCTGGAGAATGTCGGGCTGCCGGCAGACCCCGAGTTCCTCCGGCGCTTTCCCCATCAGCTGTCCGGTGGCCAGCAGCAACGGGTGATGCTGGCCCTGGCCTTTGTCCTGCGGCCCAGGCTGATTGTCCTGGACGAGCCGACCACGGCCCTGGATGTGACCACCCAGGCGCACATCCTCGCGACCCTGCGCCAGCTGTGCAAAAGCCAGGGCGTGGCGGCGATCTACGTCTCCCATGACCTGGCGGTGATCAAGGACCTGGTGGACCGGGTGCTGGTGATGTATGCCGGGCGGATCGTCGAAAGCGCCTCCCGCGAGGCGCTGTTTCGCCAGCCGGCCCATCCCTATACCCGGGGCTTGCTGGCGGCGATTCCCGACGTCGGCCAGCGCCGGCCATTGCTGGCGATCCCCGGGCAGGCCCCGGCGCCGGGACAGCGCCCCCGGGGTTGCGCCTTCGCCCCCCGGTGCCCGCGTCGCGGCCCGCAATGCAGCGTGCTCGAACCGCCATTGCGCACCCTTGCCCCCGAGGTTCAGGTGGCCTGCGTCGATCCCCATCGCCAGGCACTGCCGGAGCCTGTACCCGGGCCCGCGCTGCAACTGGCGCCCGGAGCCGGGCTGGTGCCCTTGCTGGAGGTCGAAGACCTGAACCTGGCCTATGACCGCCAGGTGCTCTTTGATGTGTCACTGCAGGTGGCGCCTGGAGAGTGCCTGGCCCTGGTGGGCGCGTCCGGCTCCGGCAAGACCAGCCTGGCCCGGGCCCTGGCGGGACTGGGCGACAACGCCCAAGGCCGGGTGCGCTATGCCGGCCGGCCCTTGAGCCTGGCGGCGCGCCAGCGCGAGAAAGGCCTGCGGCACCAGATCCAGTACATCTTCCAGAACCCGTACCGGGCGCTGAACCCGCGGCACACGCTGTACCAGACCCTGAGTGCGCCCCTGGAGCATTTCTTCGGCATCCAGGGCGCCGAGGCCCGGGCCCGAGTGGACGCGGTGTTGCAGCGAGTGTCGCTGTCGCCGGCCCTGGCGGACCAGTATCCCCACAGCCTGTCGGGGGGCGAACGCCAGCGGGTGGCGATTGCCCGGGCGCTGGTGTGCGAACCGAAACTGCTGATCTGCGATGAAGTGACCTCGGCCCTGGATGTGTCGGTGCAGGCCTCGATCCTGGCGTTGTTGCGGCAACTGCAGGAAGAGGGCCTGACCCTGCTGTTCGTCACCCACGACCTGGGCGTGGTGCGCGCCATTGCCGACCGAGTGCTGGTGCTCAAGCAGGGACGGGTGGTGGAGCAGGGCACGGTGGACCAGGTACTGGACCGGCCCGAACATGCCTATACCCGGACCCTGCTGGAGAACTCGCCGCGGCTTGGGGGATGAACGACATCTTCAGAGACCATTGCCCCGCCTTCGCTGGCAAGCCAGCTCCTACAGGGTCCGCGCGCATCCGTAGGAGCCGGCTTGCCGGCGAACAGGGCGCCACAGACACACCCCGACCCACAATCCGCAGCCGCAATAGCCCTCACGCATTAGCCTTCCAATGTCACCCCGGCATTTGGAGGGCAACAGCATGCCTCAGCGTTTCCACGGCAACCGGCTGCGCATCGGGCGCTACTCGCACACCGGCCAGATCTACCTGCTCACCGCGGTGACCCACCGCCGAGAGCGGTTCTTCGACGATTGGCGCATCGGCCGCCTGCTGGTGCAGCAACTGCGTCAGGCCGAGCTCCACGGGCTGGCTCATTCCCTGGCCTGGGTGGTGATGCCGGATCATTTTCACTGGCTGCTGGAGCTTGGCGGTTGCTCGCTGTCGAGCCTGATGCGCAGGATCAAATCCTGCAGCGCAGGGCACATCAACGCCCGCCTGCACCGGAGCGGTCGGCTCTGGCAAAAGGGTTACCACGACCGCGCCCTGCGTCGCGAAGAAAACCTGCGCCTGGTTGCCCGTTACCTCATCGCCAACCCGATCCGCGCCGGCCTCGTCACCCGCGTGCACGACTACCCCCTTTGGGACGCCATCTGGCTTGCCGGCGAAGAGGGCCGCGAGTCTCGTATTGCCCGTGCGGACGCCTTCGCTGGCAAGCCAGCTCCTACAGCAGCCAGATAGACCGTGCCGTTCCCTGTAGGAGCCGGCTTGCCGGCGAAGAGGCCCTTGAACCTTGTGCTGCCCTTGCGGGCGCTTTCGCTGGCAAGCCAGCTCCTACCGGGATGGGT